>JBAQSX010000155.1:0-67603 GCA_049296695.1 Methylococcaceae bacterium
ATGCAAGCAAAGCTTGCACTCCTATTCAATAATCTTTGTAATTTCAGTTAATAATTATTGCTTTAAAATAAAATTAATTAATTTCTTTAGCATTAATTAATTTTATGAGTAACTTGCGTTATTAATTAATACAATAATTTTATTAACGCGGTGCATTATTATTGTTGATAACACGCATAAGCACTTGCGGTTTCCCATAAAGTGACACTGGCAACATTCAAACCTGCTGTTTTTAAATAATCGTAAATCATTTTGCTAATAACTTCGGCAGTTGGGTGCGCGTCCAATGCTAAAAACCGTTCTTTATTGGCAATAAGGGCGGGAATAATGGGATCGTCTTTATGAAGTAATAAATTATGATCGAGTTGTTGTTCAATATAGCTCTCTACGCTGTCTTTAATATCAGCAAAATCACAAACCATACCGTTTTCGTTGAGTTGTGCTTGTTGTACGGTAATACAGGCTTTAACGCTGTGTCCGTGTAAATGGCGACATTTGCCTGTGTGTTGCATCAAACGATGCCCGTAACAAAAATAGACTTCTTTGGTAATAGTAAACATGCTTATAGTGAATAGGTTTTATTTAAATGGCTTTAATGCCTTTGATGGTGGTAATGATTTCGTAACCGTCTTTTTTGGGTGTGGTTTTAATTACTTCAATAAAAGCAATCATCGGCGGCACGGTGCTGTTTTTGACTAAGATACTCAATACCACTGCTTTACCCACCGCAATGGGTTCTTTGCTAATAAAGATAATACCCGCCGCACTGACTGATAAACAATGACCCGCATAGGCGGTTGCTGAATCGGCTAGTCGGTAAGTAATGGCAAAATCGGCTTTTATCCAAGTATAACTGGGTTTTTCTTGTGTTTTTGGCATGTTATTGTCTGTTATCGCTTTTTGTGTCAGCTATCAATGCACAGTGTACTACAAAATAGAGACGCTCAGCATAACCTCAAAATAGGCATAAGTTTAAACTATTAGTGGTATGCTTTTTTGCAAAGCAAGTAAGACCATGTCGTCTGAGTGTTATGAATTGCTTAACAACTGTTGTTGTTTACTTGCCTAAAAAATACTTAATTTATTTAATCAATGATAAGGTCTGATTATTAGCTTGTTTTGTTGATTCATAAATCCCTTTGTAAGCCCTCACATAACGTTTAGTCAAAGTCACAATTTTTAGCGTCTAATACGCTAATAGCAACTGATTTTTATCATAAATTAGCCTAACTATATTTAGCTATTGAGTAGCAATCTCAATGCCGAAACAATAATTGTTACAGAATTACGTTGCTAAATGTAAAAAAGTCCTTATAATAACTGAAATCAATCGCGGGGTGGAGCAGCTTGGTAGCTCGTCGGGCTCATAACCCGAAGGTCGTAGGTTCAAATCCTGCCCCCGCTACCAGAATATCAAAGACCCCGTTTTCGGGGTTTTTTAGTTTTTGGGCTTTCGGTTTGGTGAAAGCCATTATTTTTTAGTTTGTTAATGGAAGAGCCTTTGGCTCTTTTTTTTTGGGCAAAGCTACGCGAGGTTTGCAATGAAACAAGCTCCTGAGCATTTGGTAAATTTAATTGAACCAATTGTTGAAGGCTTAGGCTATGAATGTGTGGGTGTTGATTATAATCCGCACCCAAAAAACGGTTTGTTGCGCGTTTATATTGACGCAGAGCAAGGAATTTTAGTCGATGATTGTTCTAAAGTCAGTCATCAACTCAGTGCGATGTTGGATGTAGAAGACCCTATCCCTGCTAATTATTCGTTGGAAGTGTCCTCACCGGGAGCAGATCGTCCCTTTTTTAAGGTGAGTCAGTTTGAACAATTTATGGGTAGTAACGTCACCGTGAATTTGTTTGTGGCTGTCGATGGACGTAAACGCATCACAGGAAAAATTATCCAAGTAGAAGACGAGATTATTAGCCTACAAGAAGGCGAAAAAGTGTTTAGAGTCGCTTTTGCTACCATGAGTAAAGCGCGTTTAGTACCCGACTATGTAATAGGCAAAGGAGGACAGGGTGGCAAATAAAGAAATTTTATTAGTAGTCGATGTATTTTCTAATGAAAAAGAAATTGATAAAGAAGTCGTGTTTCAAGCCATTGAATCGGCATTAGAAGCGGCAACCATTAAACGGAGCGTCAATCAAATCCGTGCGCGGGTCAATATTGATAGAAAAACAGGCGATTACAGCACCTATCGCCAGTGGGAAGTGGTGGGTCCTAATCCTAAAGTCGATGGTGATGTAGAATTTCCTACCACCCAAATTTTATTAGAAGTTGCGCGTTTAGATGACCCTAACGTGCAAATCGGTGATATTATCGAAGAAGAAATTGAATCGATAGAATTTGGACGGATTTCCGCGCAAACGGCAAAACAAGCCATTATTCATAAAGTTCGCGAAGCTGAACGTCGTAAAGTGGTTGAGGCTTATAAAAGCCGTGTAGGCGATTTAGTGACAGGTGTGATTAAACGCATCGAAAAAGGTAGTATTTATATGGACTTAGGCGGACATATTGAAGCCTATATTACTAAAGAAGACATGATTCCGCGTGAAACCGTGCGCGTAGGTGACAGAATTCGCGGCTATTTAAAAGATGTGCGTTTAGAAGCTAGAGGTCCGCAATTATTTGTGAGCCGTTCTGCCCCTGAGTTTTTAATGGCATTATTTAGACTTGAAGTTCCCGAAGTGAGTGAAGGTACGATTACTTTAATCTCAGCGGCGCGTGACGCAGGTTCAAGAGCCAAACTTGCTGTAAAAAGCAACGACCCTCGTTTAGACCCTGTGGGTGCATGCGTAGGGATGCGTGGTTCACGCGTACAATCGGTGACCAATGAATTAGCAGGTGAGCGGGTTGACATTATTTTATGGAATCCTAACGAAGCCCAATTTGTTATCAATGCCATGTCACCTGCTGAAATTCAATCGATTGTAGTCGATGAAGATAAGCACAGTATGGACTTGGCTGTCAGCTCTGAAAATCTTTCTCAAGCTATCGGTCGTGGTGGTCAAAACGTAAGATTGGCTAGTCAATTAACAGGCTGGGAATTAAACGTGATTGATGCGTCTAAAGCCGAATTAAACGCTGAAGCAGAAATTGACAGGGTTAAACAACGTTTTATTGATCAATTAGATATAGACGAAAACGTAGCACGGATTTTGGCAGAAGAAGGCTTTAATACCGTTGAAGAAATTGCCTATATTCCCGTCAATGAATTGCTAGAAATTGAAGGTTTTAATCTTACTTTAGTGGAAGAACTGCGTAATCGGGCAAAAGATGCCCTATTAATCAGTGCCATTGCCGCTGAAGAAGTAATGGAAACTGCCCAACCTGCACAAGATTTATTGACTATGGAGGGCATGGACGAAGACTTGGCTTATTATTTGGCTGGTCAGGGCGTATTGACAATGGATGATTTAGCAGAGCAAGCAGTTGATGATTTATTGAATTATCCGAATATGAGTGAAGAACGGGCAGCCAAATTGATTATGAAGGCGCGTGAGCCTTGGTTTGCTGAGGCATCAGAATAGGTGGAAAGAGGTCAACAATGAGTGATAAAACAGTGCGGCAGTTAGCGGACATCGTCAAAATCCCGCTAGAGCGATTATTAGTACAATTAAAAGAAGCGGGGCTTTCAGCTAGCAAGCCAGACGATGTGATTAGCGAAACTGAAAAAGGGCTGTTATTGGCACATTTGCGTAAACGTCATGGCAAAGCCGAAGATGAGGCCTTGCGCCGCGTTACTTTAGAACGACGTAAAGTCACCGAAATCAAACAAGCCACACCTTCGGGTAGTGCTAGCAAAACCATTAGCGTAGAAGTGCGCAAGCGTAAGACTTACATTAAACGTAATGAACCCGCTGAAGTAACGACTAAAACCGAGCCGCCTGTGCTTGAAACCAAACCAGCTATCAGCCAAGCACCTGCTACGCCTAGAAAATCAGATTCAATTTTAAAACAGCCTGTGCCACCTAAAGCCACTGCGCCTGTTGAAATTGAACCGCCTGTCGTCGTTACATCGTCTGAACCTGTGGCGGTTGAAACTGCACCTATTACCCCCGAACCTATTAAAACGCAGGTGGTTGCGCCTAAAGCCGCCGCCGCGCCTATTAGCAATAAAGTGGTTACATCAAATAAATCCGAATCAAAACCTAAAACGGTCACACCACCGTCTAAAGCGTCAGCACCAAAACCCGTTGTAGCAGATGAAGACAAAGCATTAATTGCCGATGTCGATGATGAGCCAGAAGTAGACTTATTGACTGCTAATGCTAAATTAGCCAATATCAAGCTCAAAGAAGACAAAAAGGGTAAAGTCGAAAAATCGGCAAAAACTAAAGAAGCGGACGAAGTTCGCAAAAAACAACAAGAAAAAGAACGCAGACTGGAAGAATCCATTAAAAAGAACGCTGAAAAAGTACGGCAACAAGCCGCCGCCAAACAACAAGACACCTCACGCAAAAAACCCGCTAGTGCAGGTGATGACGCAGGGGGTGGTAATAATCGCGGTTCAGGCAAAAACGCTAAACGCGGTGGTAAGCAAAAAGGTGGTAAGCATAACCAACGCGCACCAATTCAAACTGAAAATAAACACCAGTTTGAAATGCCCGTCGCGCCGATTGTTTATGAAGTGAGCATTCCTGAGATGATTGTGGTCTCTGATTTAGCGCAAAAAATGAACATCAAAGCCGCTTTAGTGATTAAGCATTTGATGAAATTGGGCATTATGGCAACCATCAACCAAACCATCGACCAAGACACAGCGGCGATTTTGGTAGAAGACATGGGTCATAAACCTATCATGCAAAGCGAAGATGATTTTGAACAAGAATTACTCGCCGAAGCGCAAAAAGAAGATGACCGTCCCGCCTTGCCACGCGCTCCTATTGTTACCATTATGGGACACGTTGACCACGGTAAAACCTCGCTACTCGATTACATTCGTAAAACCCGCGTTGCCGCAGGTGAAGCGGGTGGTATTACCCAACATATCGGTGCGTATCAAGTCAAAACCGACCACGGCGCAGTGACCTTTTTAGATACTCCGGGCCATGCGGCATTTACTGCCATGAGAGCGCGAGGCGCGAATGTTACTGACGTGGTTATCGTAGTGGTTGCCGCTGACGATGGCGTGATGCCACAAACCAAAGAAGCTGTTGACCACGCCAGAGCCGCCAACGTGCCGATTATTGTTGCGATGAATAAAATGGATAAGCCCACGGCGAATCCTGAAAAAGTCATGCAGGAATTATCAGTTATCGGGGTACTGTCTGAAGAATGGGGCGGCGATGTGCAGTTCTTAAAGATCTCGGCTAAAACAGGACAAGGCATTGATGAGTTAATCGAAGCGTTGATTGTGCAAACCGAAATTTTAGAGCTGACCGCACCTGTTGACGGCGCGGCATCGGGCATCGTTATCGAGTCCCGCTTAGATAGAGGACGCGGCGCAGTAGCCACGGTGTTAATCCAAAAAGGTACACTCGAAAACGGACAAATGGTCTTATGTGGACACGAGTTTGGACGGGTTCGCGCTATGTACAACGAAAATGGCAAAACCATCAAAACCGCAGGCCCGTGTGAGCCTGTCGAAATTGTCGGTTTGTCTAGCACCCCTAATGCAGGTGATGAGTTCATCGTGGTACAAAACGAACGCGTTGCCAAAGACTTAGCTAAACACCGCGAAGAACGCAAACGTTTCAGCCGTCACGCGGCGCAACAAGCCTCTAAACTGGACGAAGTATTCTCACGCATGACCACAGGCGAACTCGCTAGCGTCAACTTAGTTTTAAAAACTGATGTGCAAGGCAGTTTGGAAGCGTTACGCGCTTCATTGGTGGGTTTGTCCACTAGCGAAGTCGAAGTCAAAATTGTCTTTGGTGGCGTGGGTGGCATTAACGAAGGTGATGTCAACTTAGCCTTAGCTTCTGGCGCGATACTCATGGGCTTTAACGTCAGAGCCGATGCCACGGCGAGAAAACTCATCGAAGAAAAAGGCGTAGATTTGCATTATTACAGCATCATCTACGAAGCCATTGATGAAGTGAAAAAAGCTATGAGCGGTATGCTTGCTCCTGAAATCAAAGAACATATTGTCGGTCTTGCCGAAGTGCGTGACGTGTTCCGCTCACCCAAATTTGGCGCGATTGCAGGTTGTATGGTGATTGATGGTTTTGTTAAACGTAACTTACCGATTCGCGTATTGCGTAACAACGTGGTGATTTACGAAGGACAACTTGAGTCACTACGCCGCTTTAAAGACGATGCCAGCGAAGTGAAAATGGGCATGGAATGCGGTATTGGCGTGAAAAATTACAATGACGTGCAGGCAGGCGATCAAATCGAAGTGTTTGAACGCACTGAAGTGAAACGGGTGTTGTAATGGCTAAAGAATACGGTCGCGCTGACCGCGTGTCAGCGCAAATGCAAAAAGAATTATCGTTAATATTCCAGCGCGACCTAGATGACAGCAGAGTAGGCTTTGTCACCATTAATGAAGTGGTCGTCAGTAAAGATTTAGCCGTGGCTAAAATCTATGTCACGGTATTAAATGCTAATGACGCAGAAAAACGCGCCAATATTAAAGTCTTAAATGAATTAGCTCCCATTATTCGCCATAAACTCGCCATGCGAATGCGTTTGCGCCATATTTCTGAATTACGTTTCTATTACGATACCTCATTTGATGTGGGAATGCGCGTTGCTGAGTTATTAAGCGAAGTGAATAAAGAACAAGACATTAATAACTAATAATTATTAGTTAGCAGTATTAAAAAAAGGCGCGATTTTATCGCGCCTTTTGTTTTTAAATCAAAAATTAAGCGTCATATTTAAAAATCTCCATTAAAGAGCATTAATTATGAAAAAATCTTACTCCCATTATCAATACGATGATTTAAAAACCTTAGCACTTGAGGTAGTGAGTGAATCGTTATTTCAAAAACTTAAACCCTTGCAACCCAGTGACTTATTAATACAACAGCTTATTAATAATCAACAATTACCCTTGCAATCTGAAAAAGCTAAATCAGAATTATTAATCACGCCTGTATTAAATGAAGTCTGGTTAAAAAATCCAAAAACCTTTACTTATTTTTCTGGTTATCAGTTTAATGTTGATAATAAACGCGGTTTAAAAGGTTTTTGTGATTATATTCTTTGCAAAAAATATAACGCAGTATTTATTGAAAGTCCTTTATGCGCTGTCGTTGAAGCTAAACATAATCAAGATTTATTAGATGCCGTGCCACAATGCGCCGCTGAAATGTATGCCGCGCAATTATTCAATGAGCAACAACACAATAGTATTAACACAATTTACGGTATTGTCACCACAGGCTATGATTGGTTATTTTTAAAACTCATTAAGCAAACACTTTATGTTGATAATGAACGTTATTTTTTAAATAATCTGCCGCAATTATTAGCATGTTGGCAAGCAGTTATTGATGATAATTAACAGAGTTATTTAAAACATGAGCAAACGCACCTCAGGTAATAATATTAACGGCATTATTTTATTAAATAAACGTCTAGGCGTTTCATCGAATCGCGCTTTGCAAGAAGTTAGGCGATTATTTAATGCCAATAAAGCAGGACATACAGGCAGTTTAGACCCCTTAGCCACAGGTGTATTACCTTTATGTTTTGGTGAGGCGACTAAAGTTTCTTCATTAATGCTCGATGACGATAAACGTTATACGGTGACGATTCAATTAGGCGTATTAACCGATACGGGCGATAAAGAAGGGCAAGTATTAATAACCAAACCTGTGCCTGAAATATCGCCCGAACAATTAAATAATTGTTTAAAGCATTTCACAGGAGCGCAACAACAAATACCGCCCATGTATTCGGCGTTAAAATATCAAGGCAAAAAACTCTATGAATTAGCCAGAGAAGGCATAACCATTGAACGTGTGGCGCGAGATATTACGATTTTCTCAATTAATGTATTAAGTTTTGAGAATGAGCAATTAACCTTAGATGTGCATTGTTCTAAAGGCACTTATATTCGTTCTTTAGCGCAAGATATTGGTGAATATTTTAATTGTGGCGGCAATGTTATTGCCTTGCATCGCACGCAAGCGGGGATATTTGATATTAGTCAAACTAAAACGTTAGAAGAATTAACGGCATTAAGTTTTGAAGAATTAACTGCCAGTTTATTAGCCGTTGATATTCCGCTGCAACATTATCCCGCCTTAGCTTTAGATGAAAATCAAACAGCGCGGGTGCAACAAGGTCAAGTAATTGATATAATTAGCGATAACCCGCAAGGTTTGTTGCGTTTATATCATCATCACGCGTTTTTAGGTTTGGGTGAGCTGAGCGATAACAGGCTTGCGCCCAAACGCATTTTTAATTTGTAAAACGCATTAGCATGACTATGTTAAGTAGTCATGACACCGCTTATCGCGCTATCATAGTGCGGTTTTTCACCCTGTTGCTACACCCTAACGCGGCAGCAGTTTTTTTATTTTTTATATATTTTTAGGGATTAGTAATGCCATTTACCGCAGAACAAAAGAAAGCCGTTGTTGAAGCCTACCGTCAATCAGAAACAGATACAGGTTCACCCGAAGTCCAAGTTGCGTTATTAACCGCGCATATCCAACATTTAACGCCACATTTCTCAGCGCATAAAAAAGACCACCATTCACGTCGTGGTTTGTTGCGTATGGTCAATCAACGCCGCAAATTATTGGATTATCTGAAAAAGAAAGACTCTGCACGCTATCAAACGCTTATCGAACGTCTGGGCTTACGCAAATAAAGTTGTGGGTGCGAAGCTTCAAGCCTCGCACCTTCACATCACGAATCAATCATAATGGCAGACAAAGCGCAGCTTGCACTTTGTCTGCCTGTCTCTCAAGCAAAACTCTATACACAGGAATCTCCAAGTGAATCCGATTAGGAAAGAATTTCAGTACGGCGACCGCAAAGTAACGCTGGAAACGGGCGAAATTGCACGTCAAGCCGATGGCGCGGTTATCATTGATGTCGAAGGCACAGCGTTACTGGTCACTGTTGTGGGCAAAAAAGAAGCCTCTTCAGGCGATTTTTTCCCCTTAACCGTTGTTTATCAAGAAAAAGCCTACGCTGCGGGTAAAATTCCGGGTGGTTTTTTCAAACGTGAAGGCAGACCTTCTGAACAAGAAACCTTAACCTCGCGTTTAATCGACCGTCCGATTCGTCCTTTATTCCCCGAAGGTTATAACAACGAAGTGCAAATCATCGCTACGGTGATGTCACTCAATCCTGACGTTAATCCAGAAATCGCGGCATTATTAGGCGCGTCTGCGGCTTTGGCTGTTTCAGGTCTACCGTTTAATGGCCCGATTGGCGCGGCATGTGTGGGTTATAAAGACGGCGGGTATTTACTCAATCCGTCCCCAAGCGCGTTAAAAGAATCACAATTGACTTTAGTGGTTGCAGGTACAGCGAACGCGGTATTAATGGTGGAATCAGAAGCCGATTGTTTATCTGAAGAAGTGATGCTGGGCGCGGTATTGTTTGGTCATGAACAAATGCAAACCGCCATTACTGCCATTAATGAATTTGCCGCCGATGCTGGCGCGGGTGTGGTGACTTGGACTGCGCCTGAAACCAAAGCCGAATTAACCGCCTTAATTAAAGAAGCCGCCGAAACCGACATCAAAGCCGCTTATACCGTGGCAGAAAAATTAGTGCGTCAAGAACAACTTAAAGCCATTAGAGCCGCTTTAGTCGAAAAATTCAGTGCAGACGAAGCGCACAGCGTTGCTGATATTCGTAGCGTTATCGAACACTTAGAATATACCATCGTGCGTAATGCCATTTTAAATGACAGCACCCGCATTGACGGTCGTCCTTTAGATAAAATCCGCCCTATCAGCATTCGCACAGGCGTATTGCCCCGCACCCACGGTTCAGCCTTGTTCACACGCGGCGAAACTCAAGCAATCGTGGTTGCCACTTTAGGCACGCAACGTGACGCGCAAATCATTGACGCGTTAGCGGGTGAATACAAAGAACCGTTCATGTTGCATTACAACTTCCCTCCGTACAGCGTCGGTGAAACAGGACAAGTCGGCTCACCCAAACGCCGCGAAATAGGTCACGGGCGTTTAGCTAAACGTGGCGTACTTGCCGCATTGCCAAATATGGACGAGTTTCCTTATAGCATTCGCGTGGTCTCAGAAATTACCGAATCGAACGGCTCTAGCTCAATGGCATCGGTGTGTGGCAGTAGCTTAGCCTTAATGGACGCTGGCGTTCCGATGAAATACCCAGTCGCTGGTATTGCGATGGGCTTGATTAAAGAAGGCGATAATTTTGCCGTTTTGTCTGACATCATGGGTGATGAAGACCATCTAGGCGATATGGACTTTAAAGTGGCAGGCGCAGAACATGGCATCACCGCTTTGCAAATGGATATTAAAATTGACGGCATCACCGCTGAAATTATGCAATCTGCACTCGCGCAAGCTAAAACAGGTCGTTTGCATATTTTGAGTGAAATGAATAAAGCCTTGTCTAGCACTCGCGAACAAATGTCAGACTTCGCGCCGCGCATTATCACTTTCAAAATTGACCCCAGCAAAATCCGCGAAGTCATTGGCAAAGGTGGCGCGACTATTCGCAACATTACCGAACTCACTGGCGCGAGCATTGATTTAAGTGATGATGGCGTAGTGAAAATTGCCTCAGTGGATAAAGCCGCAGGTGAAGAAGCGTGGCGCATGATTGCTGAAATCACTGAAGAAGTGGAAGTGGGCAAAATTTACGAAGGTAAAGTGGTGCGTTTAATGGATTTCGGCGCGTTTGTGACCATTTTACCCGGCAAAGATGGGCTGGTGCATATTTCGCAAATCTCTGATGAGCGCGTGGATAAAGTCAGCGATAAATTAAATGAAGGCGATGTAGTGCGCGTTAAGGTATTAGAAATTGACCGCCAAGGCAGAGTGCGTTTAAGTATTAAAGAAGCTGAAAAAGAACAACAAGCCGCTGTTACTGAATAGTTATTAAGCTGGTTATTGTTTTTTATTATTAAAAAGAGCCGTGAGGCTCTTTTTTTTTGGAGAAATTTTATGAATTAATAATATCTTCAAAAAACTCTTTTCTAGTACCTTTGAAACTGTTAATTAATTCTTTTTGAACTTCGGGGAAATGTTCAAATGCTCGCATCCAAATTGACCAAAAGCCAGATTTTAAAGCTAAATCTTTTATTGTTTCAATATCACAAGTATTATTTTGATATTTTATAAGATAACGTTGCGCTAATTCCCATACTTGTTTACGCTCTTGCCATAATTTATCATGTCCAGCATAACCATTACGATTTGGAATTCTATCTAAACGGACTAAATTAAGTAATGCTTGCGCTTTTGATTTTAACTCATCTGTTATTATTGGATTACATTGAATATAGCCACTTTCTAAATAAATAAAAACATCAAAGGTATTATTGCAATGAGGTAATAGAATATCAGCAACTGATTTTGTACCTTTACAAGAATTGCAATTTGTACAAGATAGCAAAAAATTATCCCACTTAAACATGTCTAACGGATAAGAATCTTTATGTTTAATATGTTCAACATCTAATGCCGAATAAAACCCTTGCCGTTCGCAATAACTACAAAAATTACCTATTGCTGCAATTAAATCACCTTTAGCTGTGCCATAAGGATTATAAATGCTTTGATTAATTGTATATAAACTTTTATTTACTGGGCGCATTTACTTAAATTCGGTTTTTCTTTCGGCTTGCATTAATGCAATATAAACAGGGTCGTTATTAAATTCTAATTCTATGGCATCTAATTGCTGTTTAAGTTGTTTAGTTTGGGCATCATTGCTAGAGTTTTTTCCTTGCTCTATTAAATCAAAGTATTGTGAAGCTAAACGTTGTAATTCAAGAAAACGCTGACTGCGCTGAACATATTCAACGCCCATTTCAGCTTCAGCAATTTCTTCAATACTTTTAGTAAAAGGTTGTCCTTCTATCTCACCATCTAAATTAATAATCTCGTCAGCGCGTAATGACTGCACAATAAATGGCGAATGGGTAGTAACAATAAATTGAATATTAGGAAAAGTTCTTTTAAAGTCAGCAATGACCGTCTTTTGCCATTTAGGGTGCAAGTGCATATCTATTTCATCAATTAATACTACACCTTCTGTTTTTATTACCGCATCTTCACCTAAAGGTGGATTTAATTTAATAGCGCGATACGCAATATCGGCTGAAATTCGGACAATGTTTTTATAACCGTCACTGAGCATTTCAAATGGCATCCATTCACCATTATCTAATTGCCCCAACATATCATCGGCTTCCCAACTAAAATGAATGTTTTTCCAATTAGGAATCATGCCAGTAATCGCATTAGTAAAGGCTTTATATAAACCATCATCTTTATCAAATTTTAATTTAGCATCTTCAAAGGTTTTAAACCATTCTAAAAATTTACGTTGAAAAGAACTGGAATCTAACGCGTTATAATAGCCATCAAGCCTTGAACTTTGCTTTGTATAAGAAATTATTTCTTGTTTTTCGGACAAACGAGTAACGCCAAAATAAGCAATTAAAGGTAAGAATACTGGCTGTCCTGTTCTGACTTGATTAGTCATCTCTTCTGCTTTATTAATTAATTCTTTGGCATTTTTATAACTGGTTGAGCGGCCCGTTGCTTTATCGGTATCTCTAAACCATTCATAGTTTTCTCCTAATAAAGTATGCTCAACGCTAATTTTAAAAGGCAATTGAATTTCAAAACTTTCAGGTGAAACAATCACTCTTCTTTTTTCACTTTCTTTTAATCGACGATTAGGAACACCATCAACACCTAAAAAAAATGTCCCTAAGACAAAAGATAGCGCATCTAAAATACTGGTTTTACCTTGACCATTATCACCAATTAAAACGGTCATATTGGGATTAAATGAAAACTCCTTATACTCAAAGCCTTTGAAGTTTTGTATTATAATTTTATTGATTTTCATAGCATTAACTTTTATTTATCAGGATGTGCATTAAGTTGTAATAATATAGAATAATGAAGAAAATTGCAAAAGCGATGGCAAGATTAATTTATAAAATGAATTTTAAATTATTTTTACAGAATGCTATAATTTGTCGTCTCAAGCTGAGACTGTCTGTGTTGTTTGGATATAAATAATTAAACTTTATGTAACATATTTTCAGGAATAAAAAAACCTCATCATCAAATAAACTAGGGTTAATACCTTCCTTTATATATTGCTCAATCACGGATGCAATAAAGGTTGTCCTATTAACCCCCGCAATATTACTTATAATTTTATCAAGATTAGTTTTTGTACCAAAAAATTTAAAGAAAAGCTTGCAGATAACTACGATTTAAAGTTGATAAAGGTCTTATCGTTTTTATATCAATCGCTTTTGGCTCACCACCGTGTAATTGATAATTAGGCGGCAAAAGTCTATTAACGCCACTAATTAGTTGGGCTAGATTTATCAATAGAAAAATACCCCGCCTAGCATAACTTATTAGATGCCGATAATAATAATATAGCTTTAATTTATCACCTAAATAATCGCGAACTATCATTGGCTTAGTCGATAAATTTATTTTACATAAGTAGACTTAAGCTTTTAGTTAGACAAATTAACAATCTTTAGTCTGCTATAAACGAAAAACTATTTTTTAAATGGTTTTTCATTTTATTGTTTTTAAATAAATATAAATTTTAAACAGGATTTAATAAATCAGTGGTATTTTGTTATACAGTAGTCATTGAAAACAATTCAGCGGGTTATTTTTTTAATTTAACAGTAGGAGTATTTTTATGGTTTCTTTAGAAACGCCATTTTGTGATTTTGGCAAAAAAGCCATCGATTTTGATTTACTAGGTGTTGACGGCAAACGCCACTCATTGCAACAATGTATGGGTAAGAAGGGCTTGCTGGTGATGTTTATTTGCAATCACTGCCCTTATGTCAAAGCCGTGCATGAGCGTATTTTGCGCGATACCTTGGAATTAAAAGCCTTAGGTATCAATTCAGTGGCGATTATGTCCAATGACACCGTGGCATATCCTGCCGACTCTTTTGAAAATATGAAACTGATTGCCCAAGAGCATCAGTATTCATTTCCCTATCTATTTGATGAATCACAAGAAATTGCCAAAGCATATAGTGCGGTCTGTACCCCTGACTTTTTCGGTTATAATAGCGATTTTGAATTACAGTATCGCGGACGTTTAGATGCCAGCCGCAAAGAAACCGCGCCGCCTGACACCCGCCGTGATTTATTTGAGGCGATGAAATTAGTGGCTGATACTGGCAAAGGGCCACAAGAACAAATCGCAAGCATTGGTTGTTCTATTAAATGGAAAGAATAGTTTAGCAATAATGAATAATTAAAAGTTACTATATTTGCTAGTAAAAAATCGAGTGATTATTAATGTGCATGCGTAGAGACGTTGCACTGCAACGTCTGTACAATCCTAATAATGTATTCAATTTTTAGCAGTTTAACTATTAATTATTACTTTAATAAAAACAGTTTTTATTCACTATAAAGAGAGAAGTATTTATGTCGATTCAAAGAATGGCTGACCTTGATTTAACTAATAAACGGGTATTAATTCGTCAAGATTTAAATGTCCCTGTAAAAAATGGTAAAGTCACCAGCGATATTCGTATTCAAGCCAGTGTGCCTACTATTCAATTAGCCTTAGAAAAAGGTGCGGCGGTCATGGTGATGTCGCATTTAGGTCGTCCTGAAGAAGGCGTTTATGATGAAGAATCTTCATTAAAACCTGTCGCTGAACGTTTAGCTGAATTATTAGCTCTGCCTGTGCGTTTAGAAAAAGATTGGATTGACGGCGTTGAAATTTCAGCAGGTGAAGTGGTTTTATGTGAAAACGTGCGGTTTAATGCAGGTGAAGGTAAAAACAAAGACGAGTTAGGTCAAAAAATGGCGGCATTGTGTGATGTGTTTGTCATGGACGCTTTTGGTACAGCGCACCGTGCGCAAGCCTCTACCCATAGCGTGGCTAAATTCGCCCCAATCGTTTGCGCGGGCCCTTTACTCGCTAGCGAATTAGACGCTTTAGGCAAAGCTTTAGAAACACCAACCAAACCACTAATTGCGATTGTCGGCGGTTCTAAAGTATCGACTAAATTAACGGTATTAGAATCTTTATCACAAAAAGTGGATCAATTAATTGTCGGCGGTGGTATTGCTAATACTTTTATTGCCGCCGCAGGTTATTCTGTAGGTAAATCTTTATACGAAGCCGATTTAATTCCAGAAGCGCAACGTTTAATTGCTGCCGCTAAAGCTGTGGGCGCGGATATTCCTATTCCAACTGATGTGGTTTGCGCCAAAGAATTTTCTGATTCTGCGGTGGCGACTATTAAAAAAGTCAGTGAAGTTGAAGACGATGATTTAATTTTAGATATAGGCCCAGATACTGCTAATTATTATGCTGAGTTATTAAAATCAGCAGGCACTATTGTTTGGAATGGTCCGGTGGGCGTATTTGAAATTGAACAATTTAGTAATGGCACAAAAGTATTAGCGCATGCAATTGCTGAAAGTAATGCCTTTTCAATTGCAGGTGGAGGTGATACCTTAGCGGCTATTGATAAATATGGCGTAGAAGCGCAAATATCTTATACTTCAACAGGTGGCGGGGCATTTTTAGAATTCTTGGAAGGTAAAGAATTACCCGCAGTCACTATTTTAGCCTCACGCGGTTAAATTTAATTATTATTAGTAGAGACCTTGCACTGCAAGGTCTGTACAATCACTTAATTATTCTCTAAAACCTATCAGGTTTTAAAAGCTTGATAGGTTTGTTAAATTCTATTTCACCTTAATGGAGATTCTCTCATGGCACGAGTCACAATTGAAGATTGCTTAGATAATGTCGAAAACCGTTTTAAATTGGTTTTATTAGCAGCCACTCGGGCGCGTCAATTAAGCCACGGCGCGACTGAATTTTTACCACGCGGTAAAGATAAAGACACGGTACTGGCTTTACGCGAAATTGCAGCAGGTCACGTTACTACTGAAAACGTCAACCTTTTGCATCGTGTAGGTGAGACGCACGATTACACCAGTTCATTGTTTTAAACCTTAAAGATGAGGCTAGCTGAGATGAACGCGCCAGAACATTTACAGGATGAACTAATCCAGCGTTTGTGTGCGATTTTATCCAGCTACGCGCCACCGCAAGACCTTGAACAAGTCATTAAAGCCTACGAATTTGGGGCGATGGCACATACAGGACAAACGCGTAAAAGCGGTGAGGCCTATATCTGTCATCCCGTGTCAGTTGCTATCACCTTAGCCGATATGCGTATGGATGCCAGCGGCATTATGGCGGCATTACTGCACGATGTGATTGAAGACACTTTAGTCAGCAAAAAAGAACTCGCCAAACAGTTTGGTGCAGAGGTTGCTGAACTGGTCGATGGTGTGACCAAACTCAGTAAAATTGACAGCACCTCTTATGCCGAAGCTCAAGCCAAAAACGTCCAAAAAATGTTTTATGCAATGGGCAAAGATTTACGCGTCATTATGGTGAAACTTGCCGACCGTTTGCATAATATGGAAACGCTAGGGGTGATGCCACCTGAAAAAAAACGCCGTATTGCCAAAGAAACTTTAGATATTTACGCGCCCATTGCCAGTCGTTTAGGCATGAACAATGTGCGCCATAAACTCGAATTACTCAGTTTTGAAGCGATGTATCCTTATCGCTACAATACTTTGAAAAATGAGGTCAAAAGAACACGCGGCAATCGCCGTGAAGACCTTGAAATGATTAGCAATTCTATCAAAAATCGCCTAGAGCAAGCGCAACTACATTGCGAAGTGTCAGGACGCGAAAAAAATATCTACAGCATTTATCAAAAAATGCGTAGCAAAAAAATCCCTTTTAAAGAAGTCTTTGATGTTTATGCGTTTCGTATTTTTTGCGATAGCGTTGATAGTTGCTATCGCGTCTTAGGCGTTGCCCATAATTTATACAAACCTATCCCTGGAAAATTTAAAGATTATATTGCCTTGCCTAAAGCTAATGGCTACCAATCACTGCATACCATTTTGATGGGCCCTTATGGCGTACCCTTAGAAATCCAAATTCGTACCCAAGACATGCACCGCATGGCAGAATCTGGCATTGCCGCGCATTGGTTATACAAAGCCGAAGACGACAAAACCGAAAAATTCCAAACTTGTGCTAATGAATGGCTACGCGATTTATTAGAAATTCAAAAGTCCGCAGGTGATTCACTCGAATTTATCGATAATTTAAAAGTGGATTTATTCCCGCAAGAGATTTTTGTGTTTTCGCCCAAAGGCGACATTATCAAAATTCCACGCGGCGCGACTATTGTGGATTTTGCTTATGCGGTGCATACCGATATTGGTAATGCTTGCGTGTCTGCCAAAATCGATAAACAACTCGTACCCCTGCAAACTAAATTAGAAAATGGCGTAACGGTTGAAGTGATTACCGCAACGTGGGCAAGACCCAATGCCCAATGGCTTAACTATGTCACCACCGCCAAAGCGCGTTCAAGTATTCGTAATTACCTCAAACACTTCAAACAACAAGAAGCCATTAATGTGGGCAGACGCTTGCTTGAAAAAGAACTGCAAGCCATGAATTTACACATCGATGCCATCGAGCCTCAGCGTATAGAAGCTTTATTAAAAATCACCGCTAAAGCTTCGTTGGACGCATTATTAGAAGATATTGGCTTGGGTAATAAAATGCCTTTTTTAATTGCCAAACGTCTCAGTCAAGACGATATTTATGCCAATATCAAACTCGATACTGATAATAAAGCCAATCGCAAAACACCTTTAATTATTAAAGGTACAGAAGATATGGTGATTACTTTAGCAAAATGCTGTCATCCAATTCCGGGTGATTCGATTATCGGCTTTTTCAATCCGGGTAAAGGTATTGTGGTGCATCATCATGATTGCCGTAATCGTAGTGTTATTCAAAAGAAACAAACCACTTGGCTCGATGTGGAATGGTGTCCTGAGGTAGTCGGTGAATTTTCTGCTGAATTGCGTATTGAAATTCTCAATCAACGCGGCGCGTTAGCCACTATTGCTTCGACTATTTCTGAACAAAATGCCAATATTGAAAACGTTACCGTAGTCGATCAAGATGAACGGGTTTGTGTGGATTTAATTATATTAACCGTTAAAGACCGTATTCATTTAGCCACGATTATGCGCCGTCTAAAAGAACTTGCTATTGTAATTAAAATAACAAGGGTTAAGGCTTAAATCATTAATTAAAGTGATTATAGATAACTAATGAATACCATACCACAAAACGAAATTGAATATGTAATACAAACAATGCGTTCTCACCCAGAGTATTTTAATCTTGATAGTATGATTAACGCTTATAAGTCTTGTGGGCTTGAAGTGATTGCAGAACCATTTAAAGAAGAGGTATTAATCCCAATAAAATACGCCTTGCAAATGCAACAACCTTTATCAGTTATTCGTATTGGTGATAGTGAAGCAAATTTACTTACTTACGGCATGTATCCAGAAACAATCAATTTAAATTATTTTGTTGCCAAAGCCGCCATTGCAAGACGCAAAGATTCTTTTACAGTCGATGAGCATTGGTTAATTATTTTGCGTGATTTATTAATGGGTGCGTTGGCTCAAGCGGATATTATTGGTGTAGTTGGTTTGTGGCGACCCGATGAAACTAATAATGAAATAGTCATTGGACGTTTCTTAAAAGATTATAGAGGTGTGAGTGGTCATTGGCGAGCAATGGATTATATGTTGACATTAGCCAATAAAAAATATTTTGATACTAAAATTATTGCTTCAGCGCATCTTTATTTTTCAGTGCTAGAACATTTAGATAGCTTATTAATACTGGCTAAAAAAATAATGATTATTTCAAACAGAAAAACTATTATAGAAAATCTACAAGCAAAACATCCTGAGTTATGTTTTGATTATATAGAAATTGGTATTAATAACGCAGACTTAAATACTCTACCTGATAAACCTCTATTTTTAAATAAAGTTTTTTTAGCTTTGCCTGAAAATATGAGTGGCTATTTATGTTTAATAGGTGCGGGAATTTGGGCAGAAATTTATTGTACTTGGGTCAAACAACGTGGTGGCGTAGCGATTGTGCCTGTGATTTATTAGATGGACAAATTACACGTCCTATTCATAGAATGATTGGCATAGACGAAATGCAGAAATATAAATTAAACCCGCATTAACTTGAAGGTAGTGCATCAAAAAAGTAGGCTAGTTAATATTAAAACTTTCGGAGTTCAAACCTAGGTTTGAACTCCAGCTAAAAGAGCGTTTTATTAAAAACTACTCTTTTGAAGCACTACCAACTTGAATAATAGAATTGAAAAACTTTATTAACATTGATAGGGCGAATTCATAAAAAACATTCAAATTATTACAATAAATCAAGTGTTATGCTTAGCTCTTCCTTCTTTATATCAAACTAAAACATATTTATTTTTGTTTTCGAGCACTGCCATAAACATTAATAGGTTCATTACGCCCGCGCACTTTATGCGCGCCTAAATCAAAAAAATTTTGTTGAGTTACTTTAAAAAGTCGCCCATAAGCATCTTCTGACAGAATAATACTATAATCTAAACGTTTACTTAAACCTTCTAAACGACTCGCTTTATTAACGGCATCGCCAATAATCGTATATTCATAACGTTCCTCAGAACCGATTGTGCCTGCAATCACTTCCCCAAAATCAATACCTACCCCCGTTTCTGCATGTAAATCATTGGGCATATATAAATTACCACTATGTCCGACAATATTTAATGCCGCATTTACCGCATTTTCTACAGGATTCTCTTGGCTTTCTAAACCAAAAATAGCCAATACCGCGTCACCCATAAATTTATTAATAATGCCATTATATTGACTAATAATACTGCTGACATCGGAGAAATAAACATTGAGAAATAAAATAATTTCTTCAGCAGAACTCGATTCACCTAAACTAGAAAATCCCCGCAAATCACAAAATAAAATAGCGACATTATAAGTTTGTCCTTGTTTTAGCGTTTTTTCATCAATGGTTAGCAATTTATTCATAATATTGCCTCCCACGCTTTTTTCTAAGGTTTTATACAAATGATCACGTTCGCGTAATTGGGCAATCATCGTATTATAATAACCTGCCAATAATGCCGATTCATCATTGCTCACAACAGGTATGCTTATATCAAAATGACCTTCATTAATGCGATGCAGGGCATTGACCTGCATTCTGAGTACGCAAATAAAATTACGATGATATAAATAAAAAAGATAAACGGTAATAGTCGTAATCAAGATACTAATAAATAATACTTCTTGAATTTGTTGCGTTGATTTATATAAATAATAATTGGTATCTACATAACCCAATAAAGGGAAAACAAAATTTAATAAATCAATCGCTAAGATGATTGCTAAAAAATGACGTAGTTTTAAACTAGCAGGGACAATACAGGTGGGGTCGTTGTTGCGAACTGCAATATTATTTTTAATACAGCGGTATTCTATTTCTAAAGTAATAGCAATAGTCGCATAAGCACCGATACTTAAAATAGCCACTACACTTCGTGATATTAAAGATAAGGGATGATTGAGCGCGTAGTTTTCAATAAAAAATACGACTGAGGCGACAAAAACATAAGGGGAAAAATTAAAAATAATTTGCCTGATTTGCTGACTAATAATTCCAATAGGTTTAATAAAACCAATAAGTATCTCAATCAACACTATACACAATCCTGTCGCGCTAATGATGGGTAAAATCTCCAAAAATACGTTGGCTAATAAACTCATCATTAAATAGCAAATAATAATAACTGCACTTAATAAATGATATTCCACGATAATTTTCTTTATGGCTATAGTGGGATTCATACATTATGTAGGATTATCTGCGTTTAATTTAAGTGAAGTAATGAAAGTTTGAATTGAGAAATAAAATAAATAGGAGTTAAACATTATCTGTAGCTAATGTGCCTCACATTCACGCCTTAGTATATTATTCTTTTGTATAAAATATAGAAAAATATAATAATCTATAAAAAAGTATTCCGTTATAGTGTTTGAAAAGCAATGTTTTCATCAAAAAAACAGCTCGACAAAAGTTTGTTATATTTAGAATCTGCTCAGCTCTTATATTGAGAGCGAGCATTGAGAATACTATCGAAATGCTGAGCGCGTATAAAACTTTTTAAGTTTTTCCTAAACAGCAAAGCGTTTAGATGAACATAGCCAAAGCTATACTTTTCTATGGAATTCATAACTATGACAGCATTTGCGTGAACTGCTATCGTGCTAAGGCGTGAATATAAAAGACTTAACGTTTGATATTTTTGTAGCTTTCTTCGCTTTCACGGAGCATTTTTTGTCCATCCTCAATCATTCGATTGCCGTCTTCAATTTGCATACGCCCTTCGCGTACCATGTTATTGCCGTCTTCGACCATTTGTTTACCCTTTTTCCAGCGATCGCCTAAATCGGCAATGCCTTGTCCTTCGCGCAACATCGCTTCACCTGAAATCAGGGGCGCGGGTGCGGGTTCAGAGGCGCAACCGCCAAGTAATAAGCCCAAGCAAACAACCGCCAATTGCCCAACTGTGATAAATTTGTTCATAGTTTAAAATCTCCAAATAAAAAATTTAATCATACAAAACGCTTGCCAGCTTGCAAACTATTTTTTCATTTAACCAATCACTATTATTATTTATTAAATCTGTTATAAAATTTAGTTAATTACTATTTGAAGTTATGCAGAATTTATAAATGTAGGGGCAAATCATATTTGCCCCTTAATAACGAACTATTGATAAGAGCAATATAATGCGCCCCTACAATTATCAATATTGGGTAGTGCTTCAAAAGAGTAGGTTTTAACAAAACATTTTAGCTGGAGTTCAAACCTAGGTTTGAACTCCGAAAGGTTTAATATTAACTAGCCTACTCTTTTGAAGCACTACCAGTTTTCGAATATAAAAACCCTGTACTTATCTTAATGACAGCGTTTTATAGGTTAATTACGAGAAGAAACTCCCATTGAGTGGAATGGAAGTGGCATAAAAGATAGCACTCGCGTTTTACAACATGTCAAAATACAATGATTGAATACATAAAGAGCATGAAGTAAAAAACTGTAATTGATAAGTTAGTCAATCCTGTTGCAATCAGTCTATTAAAACAAACTTAATGACTGAAATTTTTAAACTCCGCTAAAAATTCAGTTTCGGTTATTATTTTAATACCTAATTCTTGGGCTTTGGTTAATTTAGAACCTGCATTATCACCGATTAAAACACAAGTCGTATTTTTAGAAACAGCACTGGCAACTTTTGCGCCTGCTTTTTCTAATATTAATTTAATTTGCGCTCGTGGCACTGATAATGTACCTGTTAATACCCATGTTTGTCCTAAAAGCGTCTGAGCGGTTGCTTCATTATTCTCAGGTGTCTGTAACTGCACACCCGCACTAAGTATTTCATTAATAATATTTTGATTTTGACTATTACGAAAAAATCGCCAAATATTATTGGCCATCACTGGCCCTATATCGGGAACTCTTACTAATTCATCATGCTTTGCTTTAGAAATTTCTTCTAAATTTTTAAAATAATGTGCCAGATTTTTCGCGCTTTCTACTCCAATTTCAGCAATGCCCAAGGCGCTAATAAAAATATCTAAGCGAGTGCTTTTACTGGCTTCTATTGCGCTTAATACTTTTTGCGCGCTTCTTTCACCTTGCCCTGTTAAATTGGCAATATCGCTGAGTTGTAATCGATAAATATCAGCAATGGTTTTTAAATGCCCGCTTTCACATAAGGCTTCAATTAATTTTGTACCTAACTGATTAATACTTAGACAACTGCGTGACGCATAATGTTTAATGCGTTCGGCGATTTGTGCGCGGCAACTCAAACCACCTGTGCAACGATACGCCGCTTGCCCTTCGCTTCTTAATACTTCTGCTGAGCAAATAGGGCAATGGCTGGGCATGATAATGACCTCGCGCTGTGTGCCACGTTTTGCCACTTTAATCACTTTAGGAATCACATCGCCAGCGCGGTGAATTTCAACACTATCGCCAATACACAACCCTAATCGTTGAATTTCATCCATATTATGCAAAGTGGCGTTACTAACCGTCACCCCGCCAATAGCTACGGGTTCTAATCGCGCTACGGGTGTTAATACCCCTGTGCGTCCTACTTGAAAATCAACCGCGATTAATTGGGTAATCACTTGTTGCGCGGGAAATTTTCTCGCCACTGCCCATTTAGGTGAACGGGCAATAAAACCTAAAGCCTGTTGTTGCATGAAGGAATCGATTTTGTAGACAATGCCATCTATATCCATAGGTAAAGCATCTCTAAGCTGTTCTATTGCTTGATAGTTTTCACTTAAAGACTGCTCGCTTGCTGTGCAGAGTCCGCTATGTGGACTGTATCTAAAGCCTAATTGCGCCAAATACGCGAGCATCTCTGAATGCAAGGCAAAATCACGCTCACCTGAATACTCACCAATGCTATAGGGAATAAATTGTAAAGGTCGCGTGGCGGTGATTTTGGCATCGAGTTGCCGTACTGTACCTGCGGCGGCATTGCGTGGATTGGCAAACAGCTTACTGCCTGTCTCTTGAGCGCGTTGATTAAGCTTAGCAAATGCCGCTTTGGGCATAAAAACCTCACCGCGCACTTCTAAGATGTTGGGCGGTTGCTCAGTCATTAATTTAAGCGGAATGGAACGAATCGTTTTAATGTTATGGGTGACATCTTCACCGACTTGACCGTCACCGCGTGTGGCGGCGTAACTGAGCAAACCTTGCTGGTAATACAAAGTAATTGCCAAACCGTCGAGTTTTAATTCACTAAACAAAGACAAGTTTTCTGGTTTGATGGTCAATTCTTGAGCGGCTTTAGTAAAAAATGCTAGCGTTTCATCTAAAGAAAAAGCATTGGCTAACGAGAGCATTTTGATTTTATGTTCAATTTTACTAAATTCAGCAATAGGCTTATCGCCCACACGCTGTGAAGGCGATTGCGCGTTCACCCAGTGTGGATGAGCCGATTCTAAAGCTAATAATTCTTGAAAAGCGGCATCGTACTGAGCATCTGTAACTGTTGGATTATCAAGTACATAATATTGATAATTCCATTGATTGAGTTGTTTGATTAATTGTTGATAATGTTGTTGCACAATTTTTCCATCATAGTAAACAATAAAAGAGTCTGCTTTATCGAGGCGATAATTAAAAATAAAATATTCTTTTTATTTTATTAAACAATGAATGTTATTAATTAAAGCGTGACAATTCGATGACACAAGCGGGTGAAAAGCTCTTAAAGTGTGTTAGAATTATTTACGGTGTTAAGCAGTGCATAATTGCTCTTTACCGTTAAAAACAACGATACGACATTCAGCTTTTAAAAATTAGATTTATTAATTTTTATTAAAAATCAATAAGTTAATAAAGTATGAGTGACGTTATAATTATATATAACAAACTACAGGATTGGTAATCTATGAAAGTTATGAAAAAAATCTTACTGGCTGCAATGGTAGCGGCTACATTAGGCACAATTTCAACTTCAGCTGTTGCTGAAACCGACAAAGGCAGAGTCACTTACGCCCCAGCCGAAGCTATTGACATGGTTGCGGGTAAAGTAAAAGCGGCTATTGATGCAATCAGCACTGGTTCTAGCGGCGACGAAGCGGATGTATTAGTTAAAAGTGCTTTAGATTCTAGCAAAGAAATCAATGCCAATGACAAAGTGGATAACGCACGTTCAAAAGCGAACAACAAATTAAAATCAGCGCGTAAACACATCAAAGAAGCGGCTTTGCAAGAAGCAGAACAAGAATTGCGTGATGCTTATAAAGCTTTCAATGATTTGAAAAATTTATTGTAATCACGACTGTGTAGGTCGAATTACTTCGAGCTTAATTCGACCTACTTAAAGTGCTTATTATTCAAATAAGGCTTTTGTTTTTCTTTTATTAAATCCCGCCCCTTCGGCTTCATTACGCAATAAAGCGGTCATTTTATCAGCCGATAATGGCACACTAAAATAATAGCCCTGAATAATATCGCAACCCCTATGGGCTAAATACATTAATTGCTCTTCTGTTTCTACGCCTTCAGCAATAATTTTTTGTCCTAATGAATGTCCCATTTCAATAATAGCGCGTGCAATTTGCGCATCTTTAGAATCTTTAGTCATTTCCATAATAAAAGATTTATCAATTTTTAACATATCAATGGGGAAGTTCTTTAAATACGATAAAGAAGAATAACCCGTACCAAAATCATCAAGTGCGATATGAATACCCATTTTTTTCAAACGATGTAATTGTAATTCGATGCGTTTAATATCACCGACTAAAGTTGATTCGGTAATTTCTAATTCCAAATAATGCGCTTCTAATTTAGTATCCTCTAAAACATTGGTTACTAATTTTAAAAAATTCGCATCCGCAAATTGCCGCGCGGCTACATTGACTGAAATGCGTGGCAGAGGATAACCCGCCGCTAGCCATTGTTTCATTTTTTGACAAGCCGTTTGTAAAATCCAAGCACCCATTTCGATAATTAAATCAGTTTCTTCGGCTATATAAATGAAATAATCGGGCGGAATAATTTTGCCATTACGAAACCAGCGCACTAAGACCTCAGCTCCACAAATTTCTCGTGTCACCGCATCATATTGGGGTTGATAATACAATTGCAATTCACCTCGGCTTTGCGCTTTGCGTAAATCCGCTTCTAATTCCAAACGTTCATGCGCAGAAATAGCCGAATTTTTCTTATAGAATTGGTAATTATTGCCGCCTTCGGATTTAGCTTTATACATAGCAATATCGGCATTTTTCAATAATACTTCGGCACTAAGACCATCTTCGGGATAAACCGCTAAACCAACACTGGCACTGACAAAAACTTGGCGCAATTTCTGATGTGAATACAAACTAAATTCACTGGCTAAGAGTTGAATAATTTTGCCTGCTAATAAAGTCGCCGCATAAGAGGCTTGTTGATAAGACGCTTCATTATTCAATAAAATTGCAAATTCATCACCATTAAAACGTGCAACTAAATCACCTTTTTTAATTAAAGAGACTAATCGTTTTGCAGTTTCTTTTAATAAGGCATTACCCGCATCATGTCCTAAAGAATCATTAACGCCTTTAAATCTATCTAAATCAATAAAAATAACTACAGCATAGTTATTATTCTGCTCAACAGGCGTGGAAACAATACGACTGAGCCTATCTAAAAACATAACGCGATTAGGAAGCCCTGTTAAATCATCGTAATACGATAACTGCATAATGCGTTTTTCTACTTGTTTTTGCCTTGTAATATCGAGTAGGCTGGCAAAATAAATAGTTGCTTTATTATCTTTAGTAATGGCGGTAATATCGAGTTTTAAGGGAAAAAGATTACCATCTTTACGTTTGCATCGACATTCACCCGACCAACATTGTTTATTATTGTCTTTAAAAAAATCGGCTGGATTAATCTCAAATTTACCATCGATAAGCATTGATAAGGCTTTATCTTCTACTTCATTAGCGCGATAACCTGTTAATTGAGAAAAGGTGTCATTAATATCGGTAATTAGAAAGTTTCTATCTAAAAAAGCAAAACTCAAATGCCCTTCATTAAAAGCATCGGCAACGCGTGTTAATCGGGCGGCATTACTTTTATCTTCACTAATAAAATTACCTGTAATTAATAGTTTAAATCGATTTTGATAACGATCAAATACTGGGGTGCGGGTAATAATCCACGCTTCTTCTCTACCCGCAGTTGACATTTTACGCGTTTCAGTCATTTTAGTGCGCTGATACCACGCGCTTTTATCTTGAATAGCACTGGTTTTTAATTCCAAAACATTACTGTCTGGATAATGAGTAGCCAATTCTTGATCGGTTTTTCCCCAATAATCAGCCTGTTCTAAATTAAACATACTCAAATATTCATAACTAGCCGCTAACCAACGATTTTCATGGTCTTTAATACATAAAAAATTAGGAAAGTAATTAACTAATAATTGATCGCTGGTTTGTGAGCTTTTGTATGCTTGATTACCATTAGGCTGGTCAGTATTGTCTTTGGCTTGTAAAACCACTTTGCGTGATAGTATTTGCTGGGTTTGTTCTTCAATTTGCTCTTCTAATTGAAGCTTTATTTTCCGCTCTTGATAAGATGAATACAATAAAGCACTCATTGTTATAATGGCGAGTAATAATAAGCCGTAGTGATAATAGATTTCAACTTGCCATGAAAAAAAATTCACGGCAATTAAATAGGCTAAATTGGCGATAATTAGCACTAAAGAAAAACTTAATAATAGTTTATAGTTCATAATAAAACCATTTGGAATATTCTACGAAAAGTAGAATGTATGTAGCGTTTTCAATTTTAGTGGATGACTGATTGTAATCAACTAAAACAAGGGGGGGTGATAACCTTAATCAATAAGAGTTTCTAATAACTAATTATAAATAAAGGCTATTGGGCAATAATGTTTTAAAAAAAGCAAAATACAATACGCTATTTATATTATGATTTTCTTAATAAAAATAAGCTTATAAAAAAACAATAAAATACCGCATAAACAGACTAAAACCAACTGTATTAATGATAGACTTAAATATGACAGAGTCTGCCAAAGCTATCAAATAATAAATTAACTATTTTCACTGACGTGTCCAGCTTGGATTATGCTTTTTATTTTAGTGGTCATAATTACATTAAAATCAATTATATAACTAATAACTGAAGGGGGATTATAGGTTATTTGCTGATTTTATTTTATACTGATTAGCTAATCATATAAGGAGTTGTTATGGAAAAACCATTCATTTTACACATGCTGACTACAGCAAAAAATCTTAGCCCATTTGACGTAAATATGGCGTTGGATGCGGGTTGGGTGTCGGCTTTGCCTTACATCAATGTTGAAGCCAGTGAAGTACAAGGCTTGGTGCAAGACGCGATTTTTTCGCGCAGTGCTAAAAATTTGAAACGCACAGGCATTTTTATCGGCGGTCGTGATACCAAACAAGCCATGGATATGTTAAAAACCGCTAAACGTTCTATGGTGCCACCCTTTGAAGTTTCAGTATTTGCTGACCCTAGTGGTGCATTTACTACAGCAGCTGGCATGGTCGCTAGCGTTGAGTATGAATTATTGACTAAGTTTAATACCACTTTAGAAGGTAAAAACATTTTAGCGTTAGGTGGCACCGGCCCTGTTGGTCAAGCGGCGGCGGTGATTGCCGCACAGGCAGGCGCGAATGTGCGTATTATTGGTCGTCAATTAGAAAAAGCCCAGTTGATTGCCGATTTGTGCAGTAATGAATTTGGTGATGGCAAAATTACAATCACTGCGGGTGCGGATGCTGATAAAGCCGAGTTTATTAAAACCGCTGATGTGGTTTTTGCCACGGGTGCGGCGGGCATTGAATTATTAAGTGCGCAATTAATTGCCTCAGCCCCGCAATTAAAAGTGGCCGCTGATGTAAATGCTGTGCCACCTGCGGGTATTGCAGGCGTTGACGCATTCCATAACGGTACACCTATTGCAGGTTCAATTAGTGGCGCGGTCGGTATTGGCGCGTTGGCGATTGGTAATGTTAAATACCATGCGCAAAACCGTTTATTAAAAGCCATGATAGACTGTGATAAACCTGTGTATTTACATTTTGAACATGCTTTTGAAGTGGCTAGAGAATACATTAAAAAGAAAGGCTAATTGTTAAATTAGTTTTTATTGCATTGACTAAATCTAAAGGTTATCTCATGGAAAAACGTAGTATTCTGCACATGTTTGACCCTACGCCACATAACAGTCCATTTGATATTAATATGGCAATGGATGCGGGTTTTGAAGTATTAATGCCTTATAGCAATGTCAAATTAGATGATGTTAATCGTTTGACTCAAGACGCGATTTTTTCGCGTAGCCCAGCGGGAGTCAAACGCACAGGTATTTTTATTGGCGGACGTGATTTAGGTTTAGCGATGGATATGCTAAACATTAGCAAACAAGCGATGGTACCACCGTTTGAAGTCTCAGTATTTGCAGACCCTAGCGGTGCATTTACCACAGCGGCGGCATTAGTGGCTTGCGTTGAAAAACAGCTCAAAGCCCAGCATGGTAAAGAACTAAAAGACTGTACTGCCTTGGTCTTTGGTGGCACAGGGCCTGTGGGTTTAGCCACGGGCGTGATTGCTTCTTTGGCAGGAGCAAATACCACTTTGGTCGATCATTTATCCAAAGATACTGCTAACGAAGTCGCCAAAGCCGCTAATCGCCGTTTTGCTTGTCAATTGTCAGGAACAGTTGCGCGTAACGATGCCGAAAAAGCCGCGTTAATCGCTGAAGTGGATTTGATTTTTTGTACAGCAAAAGCAGGTATTCAGGTATTAAATGCTGAGGTATTAAAATCGGCTACTTGTTTAAAAGTAGCGGGTGATGTCAATGCAGTGCCGCCTTTGGGTATTGAAGGTATTAAACGCAATGATTCAGGCGCGTCTTTAGTTCATGCCATTAATGCGCTGGGAGCGGTCGCCGTGGGGGCGTTAGCCGTGGGCAATGTAAAATATGCCTTACAAAATGAAATGTTGCAATTAATGCTAAGTACCGACAAACCCTTGTATTTAGATTTTCGTGATGCCTTTAGTAAAGCACGCGAATTTTAAGTAATGTCAGCATTCACCCCGCTTTGGGCGGGGTGAATGAATGATAAAAGCCGTTATTAAAACGATTCACCAAAGTTTTCATGATAGCGTTTTTTAAAGGCTGTCATATCAAAATGATGATTTTGAGTGCCATGATGCTCAATTTTAATCGCCCCTATTAAAGAAGCAATCCGTCCTGTGGTTTCCCAGTCATATTCGTTAAGCAAACCGTACAATAAACCCGCACGATAAGCATCGCCACAACCTGTAGGGTCAAGCACTGCATGAACTTTAGCTGAGGGAATTTCTATACAACGCCCGTCAGTATAAATTTTTGAACCATTCGCGCCTAAAGTAACAATTAACGCTTGTACCCGCTCTGCCATTTCTTCTAAAGATAAACCTGTGCGCTCTTGTATCAATTCAGATTCATAGTCATTGACCGTAATCCATGTCGCTTGATCGATAAAGGCCAGTAATTCCGCGCCATCAAACATTGGCAAACCTTGACCCGGATCGAAGATAAAGGGAATACCAGCTTCTACAAATTGCGCGGCATGTTGCATCATACCGTTTTTACCATCGGGTGAAACAATGCCGATGTTAATATCGCTGTCTACAGGTATAGCATTAAGTTGAGAAAAATTCATCGCACCGGGATGAAACGCGGTAATCTGATTACTCTCTTCGTCAGTGGTAATGTAAGCCTGACCTGTGTAATGGTTGTCCATAATAAAAATGTATTCACTCGACAAACCGTTTTGGCTCAACCATTGGCTGTAAGGCTCAAAATCATGTCCAACGGTTGCCATAATTAAAGGCTCTTCACCTAACAAGTTCAGGTTATAGGCAATATTACCTGCGCAACCACCAAATTCACGGCGCAAGGTAGGTACTAAAAAAGAGACGTTTAAAATATGGACTTTTTCGGGCAGTATGTGATGTTTAAATTTGTCATGAAACACCATAATGGTGTCATAAGCCATAGATCCGCAAATTAATGCTTTCATTAAATAATTCCTGTGTTTAAATTAAAATTAATGCCCAAGTCACTGCCGCCCAAGCCAGCGATAAAGACACTGCCGCTGAGCCTATGTCTTTGGCTCTACCTGATAATTCATGATGTTCAAAACCCACTCTATCGACTACCGCTTCAACAGCTGAATTAAGCAGTTCGACCAATAAAACTAAAACCACACTACCAATCAACAACAGTTTTTCGATAGTGCTGTGACCTAACCATAATGCCACAGGTGTTGTCACTACAAATAACGCAACTTCTTGTCTAAACGCTTCTTCATGTTGCCAAGTGGCTTTAAAACCTGCCATTGAAAAAAAGAAAGCATTCACTAAACGTTTTAAGCCTTTTGCGTTTTGATTAGCCATGAGTTAGTCATTAGTGTGTTGTAAGTAAGCATCGGCATCAAGCAATGCGTCTAGTTCGTCAAGATTTTCGGCTTTAATGCAAAACAGCCATGCACTATAAGCATCATCATTAACCAATTCAGGGCTACCATCTAATTCGTTATTAATGGCAACCACTTCACCTGTAACAGGACTGGGCAAATCAGAGGCGGTTTTGACCGATTCTAAAGTAACGCTGTGTTCACCTGCATCAATTCGACGACCGACTTTAGGTAAATCGATATAAACCAAGTCGCCTAATTCTTGTTGTGCAAACTCAGTGATACCCACACGCACTAAACCATCGTCTTCAAGTTTTACCCACGCGTGTGCGTCAGTATATTTTAAATCGTTAGGGATATTCATGATAAGTCTCTAAAAAATAATAGGTTAAGAAAAATTATTGTGTATGTATCATTGAAGTATAAGCACTTTATTCATACACTAGTAGAAATGAAAACTAACTAAATAGAATAATAATGTCAAAGATACTTATTTATACCACTAAAATTTGTCCTTATTGTGTCATGGCTAAACGGCTATTAACTCAAAAAGGCGCGGCATATACTGAAATTAATGTGGACGATACTCAAGTGCGCGAAGAGATGATGCGTAAAACTGGGCGGCGCACCGTACCACAAATTTATATTGGTGAACTGCACGTTGGTGGTTTTGATGATTTATACGCTTTAGAGCGAGAAAAAAAATTAGACGCATTATTGAATTAAAGTAACTGCTTGTCTGAATCAGGATTTTTAAGATTTTAGGATTAGCAAGATATTATTATCAAATAATATCCTGCTAATCTTCTAATCCTGTAAATCCTGTGATTCTAACAGCAGAATAATTAATAATAAGCTAAGTGCTTACGAATTAAAAAATATAAGATTAATTACTTTGCTCTTATATTTTTAAAACGATAATAAAAAGAATATATAACTGATAGCAAAACTAGACACTATGAATTTTATTTTGCCAAATAGTGATAGTCTTTGCCAATAAGTCAATAAAGCGGTTTTATAATCGTTATAAACGCCTGTCCAATAATTTTTAATTTTTTGCCAATAACAAGGCATAGCCTTCCATAAACGATAACCACCATAGCCCATTGCCGCAAACATAATATAAAACACGATGATTTGTGTTTCATGTCCAGCTGTTTCAAATAATAATTCAATGATGGTATCGAGTGAGGATTCAATGCCTTCAAAGAGTAGATGAAATAATTCAAGTAATAAACCAAATACTGTATGCGGTATTAGAATACTAATAAAGATACTAGTGGCAATTAAGCCATGAAGGATTTTATGCTGATTAGGTGTCATCATGAGTAACTCTAAAAGTTATGAATTACGTTCAGTAAAGCAATTAATTAACCCAGACTCTAGCGTTTCTAAATAAACGCATCCAAGGGCCATATTCACCCCAACCCGCTGGGTGCCATGAATTTTGCAAGCTTCTAAAACAACGCTCTGGATGCGGCATCATAATAGTGAAACGCCCGTCTGTAGTCGTTAAGCCTGTAATACCAAAAATTGAGCCGTTGGGATTGGCAGGAAACGCCATAGTGGGTGTGCCGTAGTTATCAACATAACATAAACTCACCACAGGTGTGTCTATATCAATGCGCCGATTGGGATTGAGTGCTAAACGCCCTTCACCGTGCGCCACAACTACAGGCATACGCGAACCTTCCATGCCAGCAAATAAAATAGAGGGTGATTTACGCACTTCCACCATTGCCACCCGCGCTTCAAATTGTTCAGAGTGATTGGGCAAGAAACGTGACCAATAATCCGCGCCTGTAATTAATTCTTTCAAACCCGACATCATTTGACAGCCGTTACACACGCCTAAGCCAAAGGTATCAGTGCGTTGGAAGAATGCGGCAAACTCGTCTCTAGCGCGTGGGTTAAATAGAATGGATTTTGCCCAGCCGCCGCCAGCACCTAATACGTCACCATAAGAAAAACCACCACAAGCCGCTAAGCCAATAAAGTCACGCAAACTCACGCGTCCAGAACTTATGTCGTTGGTATGCACGTCCACGGCAACAAAGCCTGCTCTATCAAATGCCGCCGCCATTTCTACATGACCGTTCACGCCTTGTTCGCGCAAAATCGCCACTTTTGGACGCGCTGATAACACATAAGGTGCGCTAACATTATGATTCACATCAAACGTCAATTTAGAATGCAGGCCGGGGTCTTTGTTATCGGCAATGCTTTCAAATTCACGCAGGGCGCAATCAGCGTTATCGCGCAAGGCTTGCATTCTATAACTTAGCTCTGACCAAATGCTTTGCAGGTCAGCGCGATTAGCCGAATAAATTTCTTGCTGGGCGCGAATCACTAAGCGTTGGTCGTGGGCAATTGTACCGATAACATGAACGCAATCCACCAAACCAGCCGCTATTAATTCAGCTAGCACCGCGTCTTTATCGCTGGCTTTGATTTGAATAACCGCGCCTAATTCTTCATTGAATAATAAGGCAAGCTGCTCACTCAACTGGGCATCGTTGGGCAATAAGGCAGTTAAATCTAAATGAATCCCTAAGCGACTAGCAAATAGCATTTCTGCCACAGTAGCAAACAAACCGCCGTCTGAGCGGTCGTGATAGGCTAGCACTTGACCATAATGGTTTAAGGTCTGCATAGCATCAAAGAAGCCTTTTAATAAGGCGGGGCTGTCAAGGTCGGGACATTCGCTACCTAATTGCTTATAGACTTGCGCTAAAGTTGAACCACCTAAACGATTTTGACCTGCACCTAAGTCTATTAAAATCAATAAGCTATCATCAATATCTTGGCATTGCGGCGTGAGCGTTTTGCTGACATCTAATACTGGCGCGAAGGCGGTAATAATCAACGACAAGGGTGAAGACATGGTTTTTTCAGTGTCGCCTTCGCGCCATACGGTTTTCATCGACAGCGAATCTTTACCCACAGGAATCGCTATGCCTAAAGCAGGACAGAGTTCTAAGCCCACGGCTTTAACGGTATCAAATAGCGCGGCATCTTCAGCTTTATAACCCGCCGCCGCCATCCAATTAGCTGATAATTTGATTTTGCCCAACGCGTCAATACGAGCGGCGGCGATATTGGTAATCGCCTCACCTATAGACATGCGACCTGAGGCTGGCGCGTTTAATACTGCAATCGGAGCGCGTTCGCCCATTGCCATTGCCTCACCTGTTAAGGTGTAAAAACCAGCAGTAGTCACGGCAACGTCTGCCACAGGCACTTGCCACGGGCCTACCATTTGGTCACGCGCTACTAAACCTGTCACCGAGCGGTCGCCGATGTGAATCAAGAAACTTTTATCGGCAACGGCGGGAAACGATAACACCCGTTTAACCGCATCAGCTATAGTCATCTCACTAAAATCTAGGGCTTGACTGCGCGGTTTAACGCGCTCAGTAATGCGGTGCATTTTGGGAGCTTTGCCAAATAACACTGACATGGGCAAATCAATGGGATTATTATCAAAATGATTATCGTGCAGTTCTAAATGCTGCTCGTCACGCACTTCACCAATGACCGCAAACAAGCAATGTTCGCGTTCACAGAATTGGCTGAATAATTCTAAAGATTCAGGTTTGATAGCCACTACATAACGTTCTTGGGCTTCATTACACCAAATTTGCATAGGAGACATGCCCAAGTCAGCATTTTGAACGTTACGCAATTCAAAACGTCCGCCTTTTTCGCAATCATGAATAATCTCAGGCACAGCATTTGATAAACCACCCGCACCAATATCATGAATCGACACAATCGGTGACTCTTCACCCAAAGCGTTACAGTGATTAATCACTTCTTGGCAACGGCGTTGCATTTCAGGGTTTTCGCGTTGCACCGAGGCAAAATCTAACGCCTCAGAACCCGCGCCAGAGGCTTGTGATGATGCCGCGCCGCCGCCTAGCCCTATTAACATCGCAGGGCCGCCTAAAATAATAATTAACGCGCCAGCGGGAATGGGCTGTTTATTTATCAGCATGGGACGAATATTACCCATGCCGCCTGCAATCATAATGGGTTTGTGATAGCCGTAAAATTCATTATCGCTAGCCGCGTTTTGCTCAAAGCTACGAAAATAACCCGCCAAGTTAGGACGACCAAATTCATTATTAAATGCCGCGCCGCCTAAGGGAGCTTCAAGCATAATTTTTAAGGCTGAGGCAATACGCGCTGGTTTGCCGTTATCATCTTCCCACGGCTGAACATAATGCGGCACGTTCAAATGTGACACTGAAAAACCTGTCAAACCCGCTTTAGTGGCAGAACCGCGTCCTGTTGCCGCCTCATCACGAATTTCACCACCCGAACCTGTTGCCGCGCCGGGATGTGGCGAGATAGCCGTGGGGTGATTATGGGTTTCTACTTTCATGAGCAAATGCACGTCTTCTTTAACGTAGCTGTATTCGCCCGTGGTGGGATTACGCAAAAAAGCTCGCGCGTTTGAGCCTTCAATTACAGCGGCATTATCGTGATACGCCGATAAAATCCCCGCAGGGCTTTGCGCTGTGGTATGACGAATCATGCTAAACAGCGATTGTGCTTGCTTAACATCATCAATCGTCCAATCGGCATTGAAAATTTTATGACGGCAATGCTCAGAATTGGCTTGCGCGAACATCATTAATTCAACGTCAGTGGGATTACGCTCTAAGCCTTGAAAACTCTCAGTCAAATAATCAATTTCATCACTCGATAAGGCTAAACCTAAGCTAGTGTTAGCTTCAACTAATGCGTCACGTCCTTGCTCGATAATTTCAACGTGTTGCAAAGCTTTAGGCTGATGATGAGCAAATAAATCAGGTTTGGCTTGTTCACCGTAGAAAATTTCTTGAGTCATGCGGTCATAAAGCCGCTCGATAATAGGCAAATGCGCTAATACTGAGCCTTCCATCGTAATCGCGTATTGAATGCCGCGTTCGACCCGTTTAACCTCAGTTAAACCGCAACGTTGCACAATATCAGTGGCTTTGCTTGACCACGGTGAAATAGTCCCCGCGCGTGGCACAACCAATAAAAATTGGCGATTAGACGGCGTTGACACATAAGTTGAGCCGTAATCGAGCAAACGACACAATAATTTGATTTGTTCGGTGTTGAGATTGCCTTCCACTTCAATAAAGTGCATATACCACGCGGCAACTTTACGAATTGAAGGGTCGATGGCTTGCAACTCAGCCAGTAATTTTTTAGCGCGAAAATCAGAAAGTGCAGAAGTTCCAGTGTGTTTTAACATGATTTGAAAGAATAACTGTGTAGGGGCGACAGATTCGCCTTGATGACTTTGCAAAGATTATAAGGGCGAATGAATTCGCCCCTACAATCACCTTTGCAGTTTTTAGTAATTACTTGGCTAAATCTGCCTTAATGGTTTTTTGTAATAGCGTTAGCAAATGCAAACTCACCGCATCATTTAAAGGTTGCGCAGTGACACCGTCTAATACGGTCACTTCAGTCTGCCCATTATCTTCACTCAAACGCAATTCATAAGCGCGTTCATGACTTTGAAAGCCTTTGAACATAAACACTAATTCATCCCAATAACTGCCATCGGCCACTTTTGTTTCATTAGGGTCATATTGAATAGTGAATAAACCACTGGCTTGATGACGCTCTGTGATTTCAATAGATTGACGGCTCAATGCTTTAGCGACAATACGCCATGCTTTTTCAGAAGATACGCCCAACCTCAAGCGATGTGCATCTTTAACATTTTCCAATAAATCCACGGCAATCAATTTTGCTTGAATAGGGGCTTGATTAGTGACCGCGCTTTCAACAATGGGGTCTTTAACTACTGGCTCTGCAAATTCGACTGGAGCTTTAGGTGTCAGTGGCGTGACGTTGCTAGAACTATTAATGCTCAGCGGTGTCACCGCAGGCGGTACGTTTGCAGAGCCGACGTTATAATTTTTGCCCAAGTCAGCAGGTAATACTAATGGTGCAATTTCACCTGTGTATTGATAATCCTTTTCTTTATCAGGGAACATACTTTTAATAGTGCTACACGCTGATAAACTCAGTGATAAAGCAATTAGCACAAGGGATTGCGTTTTCATACTAGCACCTCAGCTTGACGCATTGCCTCAAGCACAACGTCAAAACAGTCTTCAGTCAACCATGTGAGCGGTAAGCGAATCCCTTGTTTCATCAAACCCATTTCTGCGACTGCCCATTTCACAGGAATGGGATTAGATTGAATAAACAAATCTTTGTGCAGTGCCATTAATTTAGTATCAATAGCCAAAGCGGTCTGCGCATCACCTGCAATGGCGGCTTTTAACATCTCATGCACCAAGCGTGGCGCGACATTAGCAGTCACGCTAATTGAACCATCACCACCCAATAAACAAAACTCACGGCTAGTGGCATCATCACCGCTATAAATCGCAAACTCAGGGCTGGTTAAAGCGCGAATAGCGGTCAAACGCGATAAATCCCCAGTGGCTTCTTTTACGCCAATGATATTAGGGACTTGCGCTAAACGACCTACGGTTTCGGGCAACATATCGCAAGCAGTACGACCGGGAACGTTATATAAAATCTGTGGAATTTCAACCGCCTGAGCAATGGCTTGATGATGCAAAAACAAGCCTTGTTGGGTGGGTTTATTGTAATAAGGGGTGACAATCAAACAGGCATCTGCGCCCGCTTCTTGGGCTTTGCGGGTTAAATTAATGGCTTCAGCGGTCGAATTCGCGCCTGTGCCTGCAATAATGGGAATACGTCCTCTGGCAAAATCGACCGTGGCTTTAATCACCGCGCAATGTTCGTTTTCATCCAAGGTGGCCGATTCGCCTGTTGTGCCTACCGCCACGAGCGCGTCCGTGCCTTGGGCAATATGAAATTCGACTAAGCCTTGCAGACTGTCCCAATCCACCGCGCCGTTTTCCTCCATAGGAGTCACTAACGCTACGATACTACCTTGAATCATGATGTTTTAGCTCGATAAAAATGCTTTTGTGTGATTGCGCCATTATAACAAGCAAACACCCGATAAGGTACATGAGACGCGTAACTAATAAACAACTAAAGCCACAACTTATCTGCGCTAACCGATATTAATTGAAAAATAACTTAATTTTATGAGAACTAGCCATAAATTCGATAAACAACTAAACATTTATCGTTATACTATTTTTATATTGAATGTTCCTAAATTTAATTTAGGACTTTTAAAGCAAAGACTATTCACTTTACTATTCATAAATCAATTAACAACAAATAATAAACGATGAATCAAATAATAGCAGTCGCATTAGGCGGCGCGTGTGGCGCGGTGATTCGCTTTTTAATGTCAACGGGTCTTTATCAATGGTTAGGGCGCGACTTTCCTTACGGTACATTAGTGGTCAATATCGTCGGCTCATTTATGATAGGTTTATTATCAGAAACTTTAATACTACAACGCTTAGCCATTACCTTAGAATACCGCTCAGCCATATTAGTGGGTTTTATTGGCGCGTTTACCACTTTTTCTACCTTTTCATTAGAAACTATTTATTTGCTAGAGCAAGGGAGTATTAATAAAGCGGCATTAAATATTATTATTAGCGTAGTGGCGTGTTTATTTGCCGTATGGCTGGGATTATTATGTGGCAGGGCTTTATTTTATTATTCCAATGGCGTTATTCATTATAATGGCGGTATGATTCCTTACGCGCTTATTATATCAAATGCCTTATGTGCTTTTATTTTAGGGATTGTTGCCACCGTTATTCTACAAAAGGTGAGCATTGCTAATGAATATCAAGCCGCTGTGGTGATTATTATGATAGGCATGTATTTAACCTTATCGGGGTTATATGTAATTTTATTTCTACTAGAACACGGACACTCTTTTAAAGAGCATTTAAATCTAATGCTCACTACCTTTTTAGCCAATGGCTTACTGTGTTTATTATTTATTTGGCTAGGTTTATTTATTAGCAAACGTTTGTAATTAATTACGCAAACCGCTTGTATGTCCACGAAAAGCACCAAAGACACGAAAAATGGCTAATTAAAATCTGGTCACACTCTCTAAAATATTCTTTTTCGTGCTTTTTGTGTTTTTCGTGGACAAATTAGTTTTCTTTTATCTATTTTTCCATTTCAAATTACGGTAATCACCGTATTCCAAAATAAACTGCCAACGTTAAACTAATCCCATAGTAAACAATTACTTCAAGGGGTTAGGCTTATGTGGGCAAGTTTTCTAGCAACACTGTGGCGCGTTGCCATGTTAATTGCTGATTATCGCAGTATTTATCGTTGGTTATCAGGTCAGCCGCCTATTGATGTTGCCATTATTACTAATGTACGCGATGAAACTGAACGTTATTTATTTTGGGGTAATAGTATCCCTAAATTAAAACATTCCAATGGCGCGAAACTTTATTTAAATGGCGTATGCGCTCAAGTACGCGGTATTTATATAACTAGCGAAGAAATGCTTACTAAAGAAGGACGCTATCGCGCTAAACAATATTTTATTAATGCCGTTTATTGGTCACAACGCCGTGGCGCGAAAGTCGTATTATTAGCCGCTTCCACCAAACGTTTATTTGGTCGTCATGGTGAAGAATTAAAACAATTATTCCCCGATATAGTATTTACTATAGGTGACAATGGTACGGCAAGCTTATTATGTCAAGACGTGGATGAGGCATTGGCAAAAGCCAATTTACAACACAAACATACTAAAGTTTTAGTCATAGGGGCTTATGGTATTTTAGGCACGGCAATTACTGAACATTTATTATTAAATCAAGTTCATGTTTTAGCTTATGGTGCAAATAAAAGTGCGCTGTATCAAATGACTGCTAATTATGGCATTAAGGCAACTACTAATATTCATGCAATAGGTAAAGTGGATGCGGTTATTACTTGTACGCATAGCACACAAGCGCATTTAAATCGTGAAGCCATTGAATTACTCAGAAAACATAATCGTAAATTATTAGTAATTGATGTTGCCGAACCTGCCAATCTTGATGAAATAAGCTATAAACAATGCCTACCTTATGTAATACGTCAAGATGCAGGTAATGCCTATTCACCTTTATTACATTATGTCTTAGGCGGTATTTCATCCAATATGCTCAATTATTAAATAAAAATTGGTTTGAAGTGACCAGTTCTAATCGAGCTTTAATTAAACAAGCCTTTGATTCAGTCTCGCTGAGTAATACTTATGCTTCTTGTTTTAATGTCCCTGTACGTTCTTTTGATTTAGCGTTAACCGTGCAATGTTTTAATCAAGCGGTTAATTTATATTATGTCTAGCTTTTTATAAGGGCGCGTTTTTGTAGACGTTGCGGTGCAGACGTTGCGGTGCAACGTCTCTACAATAAAATTATTATTCAGCATTACTGGTTTATTATTAATTATTGGAGTATTATCATGTTAAATAGCACAAAACTTTTTACAGCCTTAACGCTTTTATTGATGACTAGCATGTCTTATGCTGATTATGCCAATGTTAAAGAATCACGCACGACTAATTATTATTATTGGTCGGCTGAATATACTTTATCAGGCGATAGCTATGTGAGTTTACAACGCGCCTGTCCATCGGATTATCCTAATGTATTATCGGGTAGTTGTGGACACCGTGATTATAATAATTCACAAAACGCGATTGTATTAAGTTATACAGGGGTTACACCGAATTCTGAAACCAGTTCATGGCAATGTAAATTAAAAAATACCAGTTCTGCCAGTAAAGCACTTAAATTCGGTGTGATTTGTGCTAAATAAGCTAAGCTTAGTGTGGGCTAACGAATAATTAGCCCACGCTAAACTTAAAGTCACAAGTTACGCACAAATGTAGGGGCAAAATACAATTGCCCTTTGTTTTTTACCCTTTGATAACTGTCGTTTATTATTAAGGGCAAATATGATTTGCCCCTACATTTGCGTAACTTCAGTTATTAATAAACGTATTACCAAGATTACTGAATACCCAAGCAAATAACGATAACTTTTTAAACTTATATAGGCTTTGTTATGAAACATAAAACCCGCTGGTGCATAACCGTTTTTAGTAGTTTATTGGCTTTTAATACTATTAGTCATGCACAAACATGGCAAAATCCGTGGCTCGCGCCTAATAGTGGCAATAATATTCATAATGATTCTTATATGAGTGATAATTACACTTTAAATAGTGCCACTACTGCCACAGGTGTTGAAGTTAAACAGGTGAATTTTTTATTAGCCGCTGATGCTAATAAAAATATTATTATGAAAGGCTTGGGCGAATGCGCGTCTAATACTTTTGATGATAAAGGCAATATTTATACAATATGTGCAGGTATTGCGACTAATAATACGCCTGCTAAAAAGTTATTAGTCGCTTTTAATAATAAATTACGCCCTTTAGCAATACAAGAATTACCCGCTAATCAATCTAGCAGTTTGACTGATTTTGGTGGCGGCGCGTATTTTTATTTAGATAATCAATATCGACCTGTGGTGGTGCAAGCCAATGGACATTTAGTGACTTATCAAGCGACTTTAGGTATGGCATTGAGTTTGGGTAGTTTTAGCGCGGTGCGTGATATTGATTTAACTGCCTATTTACCCAAAGGCGATAAATTATATTCTTCTATGCCCGATAAAGCGGGTTATATTTGGTGGGTGAGTAGTCATGGCATTATTGGCACAATTGCTCCCGATGATAGTGTGCGTATTTATGATTTAAATGACCCCGACGGTGATGGGGTGCGTGTTCGTCAAAAATCAGTGCATTATCAAAAAATTGCTAATTCACTTGCCGTTGATGAAGGCGATAGTGACACTGATACCAGTGGCATTTATATTGTGTCCACCCATAAATTGTATCGCTTTAGCACCCAAGCAGACGGTACGCCTAGCAAACAATGGGCGCAAGCCTATGATCGCGGCACGGCAATTAAAGCAGGACAAGTCAGCCAAGGTTCAGGCTCAACCCCAACGCTTTTTATGATGGCAAATCGCCGTTATGTGGCCATTACCGATAATGCCACGCCGATGAACGTTAATATATATCACGCTGAAACCAAGCTGGCTAAAACTGAGCCGCGCTTATTTGCGCAAGCAATTCCTTTTAATAAAACCCAAAGTGCCGATGAAAACAGCTTAATTGCCTATCCCACTGCTACAGGGGTGGCATTATTTGCTGAAAATAACTGGGGCTACAGTACGCTACAAACAGTGGGTGGCGCGAATACCACTGAACCGGGTTTTGCACGAATTGATGTCACCCCCGCTGGGGCGCAAGTCGCGAGTGTTAATAATACTATTTCGATTCCTTCGGTGGTTTCAAAAAGTAATTCCACTAGTGAAGTGGTATATGTTTATGAAAAACGCACCGATGGTTATTGGTATTTAACAGGTTTATCGCCCAGCGATGTTAATCAAGTTTTATTTTCCGTGAAAATTGGTAGCCGTAGTGAAGATATACTCGATCAAAGTTATAACAATCATTATTCGGCATTAAGTATTGGGGCAGATGGTTCATTTTATGTAGGTACTCTTTTGGGTATTACTCAAATGAAATTGTATTAATCACTTAAGTTACGCAAAGTCAGTGAAATAAAAAATAAATGGTAGGGGCGAATTATTATTTGCCCTTATACAACAATCGCCTGTTACCAAAGGGCAAATAATAATTTGCCCCTACATTTGTAACCTTTGCGTAATTTGTATTAATAACTCAAATTATTAAATATCAGTATTAATTTAATACTATTTCTGTAGAGACGTTGCACCGCAACGTCTTTGCACCGCAAACTTTCTTAACAACATCATGCAATCATCTTGCTCAAATTAGCGGTTTTGTGTTGTATACGACAATGACAGCCTGCTAAAATAATTAAATAATCATTTAAAATCAAAGCATTATAGTCTTTATTTTTACATGGATTGCTTTTTGCTCTAGCTTATTTTATTCAGTTTATAGCTTAGTTAAGAGGAACGACCCATGTCATCTGCTTTATTTTCGCAATTATTAAATGGTTTGTATGAAAATCAAATTATTCCCTATTTAGGCTCAGGTGTTTTAGCCGATGTGGTTAATAAAACTACAGGAAAACCCATACCCGCCGACAGCGATAGTCTTATTTTAGCCATGAATAACGGACAACCGATGGCGGCTAAATTAATGTATGAATTCCCGCGAGCGGCAATGAATCTTGAATTAAAGAAAGGGCGTAAATTTGTACCGCAATTTTTAACCCAGTTATACGCTCAAAATGAATGGACTAGAGCCGCAGTACATGATTGGTTAAGTGCATGGCGACCTAATTATGTGATTGATATTAATCGTGACACCCAATTACAAGATTCTTATTCCGATGAAGAACATACTTTAATAGTCGGCGTTGCTAGAATGACTGCCAGTCATTATCGTTTTAAAATATATCATTTCGATGGCAGTGATTATTTTGAAATTGAGCAAGAACAAATTGATAATCGTTTCCCTGTTTTATTTAAACCTATGGGAACGCCTAAACCCGAAGGTAATTATATTGCCTCTGACGCGGATTATGTGGATTATATTACTGAATTAATGGGTGGTTTTGCGATTCCTGATTTTTTAAAAAAATACCGTCAAGGTAAGCAGTATTTATTATTAGGGATGCCTTTAAATCGCGATTCTGAACGTATGGTATTGAGTGATATTACCTATGATGCCGCGCAACCTAGAGGTTGGGTATTAAATAAAAATCCGACTGATAAAGAAAGACGCTTTTGTAAAAAAATCGGGATAGAAATTGTGGATGCTGATATTACTGATTTATTAGCCGCCGCTGATTTTTCAACTACGCAAAGATTATCAGCTTAAAAAAAATGGGGGCAGAACTTTGTATTAAAGTTCTATCCCCCGTTTTTATAAACAATAATTCAGTTAAGGTTGTAAATAAGCCTCAAATGGTTGTAATGCACCTAAATTAGCATCACGTCCATTTTTACCAATAGCGGGAATGTTTAAGAATAAATCTTCTGCTTGCTTAGTATTACTTAACGAAGCATTAACGCCCTGACCATGCGGAATTTTTAAGGCAGGATGATCAAAAGGTGCGCGTTCCCAACGAACCCGCTCGTCAGTTAATGATTTTAAGAAAACTACTAAATCCGCTTTTTCTTGCTCAGTAATAAACTGTTGGAAAACTACAGTCGCAAAATGTGCATTATTTTTAAAATTACCGCCACGGAAGTAGAAATCAACAACTTGTTCTAAGGTCAATAAACTACCGTTGTGCATATAAGGCCCAGTTAATTCCACATTACGCAATGAAGGGACTTTAAACGCGCCTTTTATTGCGCTAAAAGCTCTGGCAGGTTTTTTCTTAGCCAATTCTTTTTGCAATACTGAAACCGTGGGGATTTTTGCGTATAAAGCACGGTCAGCACAATCGCCTGTAATAGTGGGATCATCGATTAATTCATTATCTTTATAATCCAATAAAAAGGGATTATCTAAATCACAGGAATTAATAATAATGGGGTCAATTAAAGGCTTACCTGTTAATAACTGTTGAATATACTGCTCACTAAATGATAAAGGATTACCAAAAGGATCAGTGCCACCTATCCCTAAATCATTTTCTTCTGGCGTAACGCTAGTATTAAAATAACCCTCATCCATAATGCCTTGAATCACGCCTTTTGAACCAAACGCTCCATTTAGGGTTTTACGATTGACTAAACGCAAAGAAGCAAAGGAATTATCAAAGGTATACACATCAGGATGCGCCGCCGCTGATAAAGTAGGGCCACGATGACAAAGTGCGCAATGAGCATCGAGAAAGACTTTTAAGCCTCTGCTTTGCTGGTCGTTATAGGCAGAAGGAATTTGTGGATAAGTATTGGGCAAGCGTGGGCTATCAAAGGGCGTTTGATCCGATACCAAGGTTTGTTGATAGAGTTGCAAGGCTAAACCAAAGAAGAATGAAAAATTCGCTTCTATATGCTTATAAGGTATTGCTTGCGCGCCTTTAGGTTTGCCAAAATTACCCACACCCGACCAATAACGCTCTGCAAAAGCGGTTTTAATTAGTTTTTCATAGTTTGTGTTTAAACCAATACCTGAATTATTTCTCAAACTAGCCAGTACGCTATCTTCAGCATGTACTTCTTGTCCCGCTAAAGGCTGACGCGTTAATAATTTACGACCAATATCGGGGAAAGTGCGTTGCGTACAGGACATTTCACCATCATTTAACGGTGGCGCGACTGCTTGTGAGGCTAAAGAAGCATTTTCTAAACGGATGCTTTGTTTGCTTACCGAGCCATCGGTTTGCGCTACCCAAATCCCCGCATTAACATCACGTCCGCCAAAAGCCGATACGCCATTGAAAATATTATTGGCTCTGCCATCCCAAAAATTACGGAAATTAAACCCCGCGTTAATCACACTAGGTGCTTGACGATTCTGCACTTTGCGGGTGTTTAACGCGCCTTGATGAAAAATTTTATCTTTTACTGAAGTACAAGTATCGGTATCTGAGGTGGCACTGACACTGCCAAATTTGCGCGAAAACACCCCAGCCGATGACACCACATCATCGCTATTAAATAACACTTTAGAGTCTTTATTGCTGGGATCGAGCAATTGATACAAAGGAAAATCGCTGATTTTTAGCGCGTAATTCACCCCGCCTTTCGCGCCTGAGGCGGTGCTTTGAAAGGTCATGCCTGAGGGTTTGTTATGCAACGCGCCTGTAGATAATTGATTTTGGGTGCGACTATCTGCCCCCGCATGAAAATGGCAAGACGCACACGCCATACCATCACTACCCACAGCAGTATCCCAAAATAATGCCTTACCTAATTGAATCGCGGCGGTTTTATCAATCACAATTGGATTATTACCATCCAATAAACCCGCTGTTGCAGGCATAACCACACCTTGTAAAGAAGGTGGGGTATTACCGTGGGCATAAAGGTTATTGGCGAATAAAACCGATAATAAAAAAACTGAAGAACAATAATATTTATTCATAAAAGACCTACTGTAATAATGACGGCTATCTACTGATTTATAGATTAGCTAAAACGCAAAAAACGGGGTTTTGATCCCCGTTTTTTTAAATCTAAAATAAACTAGCCGTAATTAAAAACAGTAATATTGAAAACAAAAGATAATTAATAATTACCTTTCTGGAGACTTTGCATTGCAAGGTCTCAATTATCACAAGCTTAAAAATTACAGCAGTCTTTTAAAATAAAGATTATTTAACCTTTACTTTTACATCAATGTTATATTTTAAAGTCGTATCTACTGTAGCGTCTGGATTATAACCACCAACTACGAACATATAAGTGCCTGTGTAAGGGGCTTTAAAATTGAATGTCAATTTACCTGCAACGCCGTCAGTTTTTCCACGTAACTTTTTATTAACAACACTATTGCCGTCTTGATCATAACCATGTACGACATGAGTCATAATAATATTACCTAATGCCGCACTTGTCGATTCATCGGTCGCGCCGAATTTAGCGAAATTAGCATTTTGTGGATAAAAATGATCGACCACATAATTATCAGGTGCAGTATCATTAGCACCACGATACCAAATAGTGCTACCTGGATGAATACCTACAGCTGTAGTCGGGTCAGCTATCATAGTAATAGCCACTGTTTGACCTTGGGTTGCGCTAAAAGTCCCCCAATCAGAGCTGTGTGTCCAACCCATGTCACCAAAAGCAGGATCACTCCAGCCTTTACTTTTGACAATAAAGGTATCACTTTTCGTTGTTGCATCAAATGCAGTAATACTACCGGGAATAGTAGCGGCGTAACTGGCAGAAATTGTGATTAAACTAGCAGCAATAATAGAGAATAAACCAGCAATAGTTTTATTTGTTTTCATAAAGCAATTTCCTATATAAATACATAAATGAAATGATTAATTTAGTAAGCGGCAATACAGTTTAAGCAATAACCGCTTTTATAATTAAAGCATTCTATATGCCAATAGATAATTACCAGCAAATTCATAATATTAGCTTTCCATAATTTTAAATACTGTGTTATATGACTTGATTTTACTTAAAAAACAAGTCATATAACACAGTTAAAAATTAAGGGCAGTATAAGGTATCGTGTCATAACTTAATGATAATGTTTACCAATTAATAATATGGATTGATAAATAAAAACTGGAATAAATTTTGCTAATTTCGCCGCCGCCTCAGGGCGACACCTTCGCCCTTGTATAACAGTTCGTTATTAGGGGCAAATATGATTTGCCCCTACATTTATACTACTGCGTAACTTCAAATAGTAATTAACTGAAGTTACGCAGAAGACATCCCCCTTTGAAAAAGGGGGGCTGAGGGGGATTTTAAAAACAGCCTTAGCAAAACCTTTTAAATACAAAGATAAGGAAAAATACCCTTTTATAACCCCCTTTTCCAAAGGGGGGAAATCTATCCTTTTTATCGCTTAATAATACTGGCTTGCGTAACTTCAAATAGTAATTAACCGATTTTGAAAAATCTGTACTCTATTTTTTAATAGCCTACTAATTTAGGCAATAAAAAACCTGTCAAGTATTTAAAAACTTGACAGGTTTTTTATTAAAAATAAGATAATTAAACTATGAATAAAAAACTAATGACTAGTCATCTAAAGTTTGATTGATTTTATTGCGCAAATCGGCTAAATGTCGCGCTAAATTTTGGCTTAACTGCACGTTTTGATTTTTTACAATTTGTAATTCGTGGGCTAAATTTAAAGCCGCCAATACCGCAATGCGATCCGCGCCATTGACTTTGCCTGAATCACGCATTTTGCGCATGTTACTATCTAATTGACGAGCGGCTTCAATTAAATCATCTTGTTCGTTGAGTTCACAGGCGATTTTATATTCCTTGCCTAAAATCGTTAAGGTGACAGCGTCAATTTTTCTGCTCATGTGCCTTGCTCCATTTCTTTTAAACGTTCAATCATGGCTTCAATTCGGGTTCTAGCCAGTGTTGTTTTTTCCACAAGCTGAGCTTTTTCAAAAATTAAAACTTCTTTTTGGCTTTTTAACAACAGGTTTTCTTGTTGCATAGCATGGAAGCGTTCGATAAGCAGGTCTAGCTTGTCTTCTAATTCTCTAAGTTCTATCGGTTGGTATGATGATGTCATAACGGTCATTGAATCGCTGTTGTAACGCACAGCACGTTCTCAAGTGTCAAATTCGCTTTCCTGTGCTTAAAAAAAGTAAAGCAATAGTTTTAAGCTGGGCGGCAATGGTAGCATAAGCCCTATCTTTTTTTTAGCAGTGGTGAAATTATTATGAGCTACCAAGCCTATAATGCAATTTTAAGACAATCTACGGCTGAACTTTCAGCCGCTGAAGCGCAAGGTATCGCGGCGGGTTTATTATGTGTTAAACCACAAAGCCATGCTAAACAATGGTTAATGGAATTAACGCCCAAGCAGACTTTGCTCAGTGACAGTGATGCTGAGCAATTGATTGAATTATTTAATTTAACGCAAAGTAGTTTAAATGCTGACGATTTTGAATTTCAATTATGCCTGCCCGATGAAGACACCGCACTCAGTGAGCGAGTGCTTGCCTTAAAAGAGTGGTGTCAGGGGTTTTTATTTGCCTTAGGCGCGTCTGGCTTACCGATTAGTTGGAGTCGTGATGCGCGAGAAATTTTGCGTGATTTGAGCGAATTTACCAAACTCGATGCGCAGGCAGAAGGTGAAGAAGATGAACGCGATTTTGTTGAAGTCACCGAATATTGTCGCGCTGTAGTTTTAGTGTTACGCGCTGAATTGGCTAATTGAAATTCCACAATAATAATTTGCGCATACAAAATCGTTGAATTGTAGGGGCAAATTATTATTTGCCCTTATTGAACAACATCATATTCTTGAAACTATTAACCCTGCATAACTTTAGTTAATCATAAAAACTAATTAGTTTTTATCACATTAAAACCATTTCAATCTTGATTAAAATCTAATGAAACAAAGTGAATTTAAAAAACGTCGTAAAAAACTCATGCAACGCGTGGGCAAAGGCAATATCGCGTTAATTAGTAGTGCCTCAGCGCGGGTGCGTAATCGTGATGTTGAATATCCTTTTAGACAAGACAGTGATTTTTATTATTTAACAGGTTTTAATGAACCCGATTCTTTAGCAGTATTTATCCCCGGTCGAGAACAAGGCGAATATATTTTATTTTGTCGAGAATTTGACGAGAAAAAAGCTTTATGGGAAGGGGCGCATTCAGGTTTAGAAGGCGCGACTAAACATTATGAAGCCGATGATTCTTTTCCTATTACTGATTTAGATGAAATCCTGCCGGGAATGCTGGAAAATAAAACCAAAGTATTTTATCCCATGGGACGTAATTCTGAATTAGACCATTCTATTTTAGAATGGATTAATCATATTCGCAGTCAATCGCGTAATGGGGTAATTGCCCCCGGAGAATTAGTGTCTTTAGAACATATTGTTCATGAAATGCGCTTATTTAAAAGCAGTGAAGAATTAAAGTTAATGCGTAAAGCCGCCGCAGTCTCTGCTAATGCCCATATTCAAGCGATGAAAACCTGTAAAGCAGGTTTATATGAATATCAAATCGAAGCTGAATTAATTTATCATTTTAATCGTGATGGTTTAAGAGCCGTTGCCTATCCTTCAATTGTCGCAGGCGGTAAAAATGCTTGTACTTTGCATTACACCGACAATAAAGATAAATTAAAAAAAGGTGATTTATTATTAATTGATGCAGGTGCGGAATGTGACCATTATGCCGCTGATATTACCCGCACTTTTCCAATATCGGGAAAATTCACAGAACCGCAAGCGCAGTTATATCAATTAGTATTAGATGCCCAAAGCGCGGCATTAGAACAAATAAAACCTAAAGTGCCGTGGAACGCGGCACATGACGCTTCGGTACAAGTATTAACCAAAGGCTTGGTTAAATTAGGCTTATTAAAAGGTAAGCTTGATAAATTAATTAAAGATGAAAAATACAAACAATTTTATATGCACCGCATTGGGCATTGGCTAGGTATGGATGTTCACGATGTCGGTAATTATAAAATTAATCAACAATGGCGACTTTTAGAAATAGGCATGGTTTTAACAGTAGAACCGGGTTTATATATTCCGCTCGATTGTAAAAGCGTGGATGAAAAATGGCGCGGTATTGGCATACGCATAGAAGACGATGTTTTAGTCACTAAAAACGGCTATGAAATATTAACTCATGCTGTACCTAAAACCATTGTCGATATTGAAAACTTAATGCGAGGTTAATATGCAATACGATTATGATTTAATTATCGTAGGCGGTGGTTTGGCGGGTAATAGTTTGGCTTTGGCTTTAAAAGACACGCATTTAAAAATCGCTATTATTGAAGCTAAAACTATCGAGCAGTTAAAACAATCGCCCGCAGGAGATAGAGCCTTAGCGTTAGCGGCAGGAACAGTGAATGCCTTAAAACAATTAAATAGCTGGCAAGGCATTAGTCATTGCGCGACTGCAATTAAACAGATTCATGTTTCTGATAAAGGACATTTTGCTAAAGCGCGTTTATCAGCACAAGCAAACAATGTCGAAGCTTTAGGTTATGTCATTGCCGCTAAAGATATTGAAGGGCATTTATTAGATTTAATACAAGCAAGCAATATTGAAGTATTAAGCCCTGCACAAGTGCTTAATTTAACTAATACTGAACAGAGTATTACTGTTGATTTAAAACAAGGCGATACTGAAAAACAATTAACTGCTAAATTAGTAGTCGGTGCAGATGGTGGCCAGTCTACCGTGCGTGAATTATTAAGTATTAAACAAATCGGCCATGATTATGGACAAACGGCTTTAGTGACCACTGTTAAAACCGCCTTGCCTAATAATAATGTCGCTTTTGAACGTTTTACTGCATCAGGGCCTTTGGCATTATTACCAATATGTAAAAATCACAGTGCGGTAGTATGGACGCGGCGCACTAAAGAAGCCGAAGTTTTATTAAATAGCAGTGAAACAGAATTTACCGCGCAACTGCAACAATGCTTTGGTTATAAATTAGGTAGATTGATATTAACCGCGCCGCGTAGAGCTTTTCCTTTAGTATTAATTCGCGCTGAAAAAATGTTATCTGGACGCGCTGTAATTATTGGTAATGCCGCGCATCAACTGCACCCTGTGGCAGGACAAGGTTTTAATTTAGGTTTGCGTGATGTGTTATGTTTAGCGGATTATATCAAACAAAATCTAGCGGATTGTGGTGATGCTGAGTTATTAAATCGTTATGCCAAAATGCGGCAAAAAGATCAGGATTTAACTATTCAATTCACTGATAATGTGGTGCGTTTATTTTCTAATGAATGGCTGGCATTAGCCGCGGTGCGTTCTTTAGGATTATTGGCATTAGATCATTTACCGATGGCGAAAAACTTTTTAGCGCGTCATGCTATGGGTTTGGCGCAAAATAGTTAATAAAATGATTCAATTTTAATCGGTGTTAAAACGACTGCCAGTCCTTCAAGGACTGGCAGTCGTGCAGTTTATAAACACTAAATAAAATTGAAACACTATAGTATATAAATAATGAATTCTTTGTTTTATCAACAAACTTAAATGATTATAAAACACCTAGGTAGACAAGATTATCAAAGCGTTTGGCAGGCTATGCAACAATTCACCTTAGAACGTGATGATAATACTGCCGATGAATTATGGATAGTCGAACATTTCCCTGTTTATACCTTAGGTTTAAATGGTAAACGCGAACATTTATTCAATACGGGTGATATTCCTATTATTCAAACTGACCGAGGTGGACAAGTTACTTATCACGGTTTAGGGCAATTAATAGCTTATCCATTATTCAATATCAAACGCTTAAATCTCAATATTCGCCAATTAGTGACTTTATTAGAGCAAACCATGATTAATACTTTGGCATTTTATGGCGTTAAAGCCATTGCCAAAGCCGATGCACCGGGGGTTTATGTTGATAATAAAAAAATTGGTTCTATTGGTTTACGCATTAAAAATAATGCCAGCTATCATGGTTTGAGTTTAAATAATGCAATGGATTTAAGCCCGTTTAACAATATTAATCCCTGCGGTTATGCAGGACTGCAAATGACGCAATTGCTAGATTTAAACGTTAGTATTAGTTTAAATGAACTGAGCGATACGCTTATTCATGAATTAACTACTCTTTTATCTTATAAGCGGTAGTGCCTCAAAAGAATAGGCGTAAAAAAATACCGACAAATAAAAAACCCAATAATAATAAAGTGACTTTGTCTGATTTTGAAAAACAAATCATTTTTCTAGTGAGTCTTCTTATTTTTAAATCTAAGTGTTTAAGTTCTATTCATTGAACCGTTCTATTAAACCTATCCAAAGCTATCTATAGGTAGCTTTAGTGTTAATTTTCTGCTTCACAGCGGCTGGTTTCGTTCTCGTCTTGCGACTAGAGCCAGAGCCTTCCGCTCCACAGACTGACACCGTGGAACTCACGGCATAATTGGCGAGGTTAATCGCCGCATTTTGATCACGCTGATGCACAGTTTGACACTGTGGACACCTCCATTCACGCACCGATAACGGCAGTGAATCGGCTTTAAAACCACAGTTTTTTGTTGAACACCGCTTACTAGAGGCAAACCAGCGGTCTGCTACCACCACGACACCCCCGCGCATTGTTGCCTTGTATTCGACTTGCCTGCGAAACTCAAAAAAGCCCATGTCGCTAATCGCACGGCTGAGTTTTCTGTTTTTCACCATGCCTTTAACATTCAAGTCTTCAATGCCAATAGTGTGAAAACAGCGTGTTAAGTGGCTGGACAGTTGGTGTAGCGAGTTTTGTCGAATAAAAACAATTCGCGCATGAAGCCGTGCTATTTTTTGTTTGGCTTTGTGACGGTTGGCTGACCCTTTAATTTTTTTGCTGAGAGCGCGTGATAGACGATGGAGCTTTATCATTAATCGCTTTAACGGTTTTGCGCCTGTGATAATTTCGCCTGTTGATAGGGTTGCCAGTGCTTTGATGCCTAAATCAACACCCACCACGCCTTGGTTTTCGGCTTTTGGTAAATGGGATTTGTCTTCGGTTTCAACGCTGATACTGGCATACCATCGGTTAGCGATGCGGGAAATAGTTGCAGAGAGGATTTTTCCGCTGAATCGTAAAGATTCACGCATCCGCACCCAGCCTAGATTGGGGATGCGTATGCGTGAAGCCTTAACGGTGAATTGGTCGTTGGTGAGGGTAAAGCTGTCGTGATTTTTGCCTTTCTTTTTGAATTGCGGATAGTTCGCACGTCCTGAAAAAAAGTTTTTAAACGCCTCGCCTAGTTGAATAATCGCCATTTGTGGGGCGTTTTTAGTGACCTCCAGCATCCACGGAAATTGCTCACGTTTAACTGCATTTAGCTGTCTTCTTAGCGCGGCTTGTGATGGTTTAACTTGTGTATTATCCAACTTCCACGCCGCATATTGTGCATTCCATTCGGCTAACGCCCAGTTGTAGGAAAATCGCGCTGTACCTGCGGCTTTTTGGCAGTAGGTCATTTGTTTATTGTTCAAATCGAGAGCAATTTTATGCGCTATTATCATCACTGACCTCGTCTATTACTTTTTTGACTCCCTCGAGTATTTTTTGATTTTTACGACTACGACTGCCATAGAGTCGCGCACTAAATACGGTGATGATTTCCAACACGTCTTTAGCTAAGTCTTCTTCAAATGTCGTGTCTTCGCCTTGATTCAAAATAATGACTTGCACGGCTTTTATTTCACAAATGGCAAACACCAATTCTGCACCAAAACGTAATAAGCGGTCTTTATGTGTCAGTACTAGCCGCCCGACTTTGTCATCGATAATGGCGTTTAATAGCCGCTTCAAACCTTTTTTCTGATAATTCATCCCTGAACCTAAGTCGCTCACGACTTCAAACATCCAGCCTTGTTTAACGCAATACAGTTCTAACACTTGTTTTTGTCGCTCTAAATCGTCCTTTTGGTCACTACTTGACACTCGCGCATACGCTACCGTCTTGCGCGGGTCTTCTTGATGAAATGTGTCGGGCTTGAGTTTGGCTAAGTCATAACGCCGATGTTTTGAATTTGTCGGTTCGGGTAGTAATTTACCTTCCTTCTCCCATCGTCTCAGCGTCGTTATCGATACGCCTAATACTTTTGCCGCTTCGCCTATCGCTAATAATCTATCCATCTGGATAGTATTACATAGTTTTAGTAAGATTTAAAGATAACTGTTAGTAACCCCTGTTTTTCTGTTTACAATGTAAACGGTGTAAATTTTATTCTTCAATAACTTCCACAATCATCGCTATTAAATTACTAAATGTTTCTTTATATTTTGTAATTTTTTAGAGTATACAATTTTTGTATATTTTCTCTCTTTTGAGGCGCTCACTGCCTAGCAAACAATGTGCATCAAACCCTCACGCGCTTTTTAGCACTATTAAACAAAAAACCTGTTTGGTGCAAATAAATGCTAAATTGCCCCGCAACTGCACATTATTTCAAATACTATCTTGTCTACATTACGACAAATCATAATAAATTTTGTTGTCTTTATTACAAATAACCCTGATTAATTTCATTAATTTAAAACTAATAGCTTGTATTTAATAGTAAATAAAAAAATAAAACTAAGCTTAACTAAAAAATGGCACAGCTTCTGCTTTTGTCTTAAGCAATTGCTCTAATGACGGAGCTTAAAGCAGTACCAGTTTATTTATAGTTGTGTAACTTGACAAAGGTGTCAGCAAAACGAACACGTTCGGGGTGTTTTCGTTTTCTTGACACCTTTTTTTTTGCTTAAATTTTAAAATACAGAGATAACCCTTATGAAACCCATTCAATTATTAAAACACTTAGCGGTTATTACCGTTATTAATAGTTTTATAGTAATCAGCCCTAGTTATGGCGCGGAAAAACTCGAAAAAGAAACTATTAAATTAGGCTTTATTAAATTAACCGATATGGCACCTTTAGCGGTCGCCTATGAAAAAGGTTATTTTGATGATGAAGGTTTATCGGTGCAATTAGAAGCCCAAGCCAATTGGAAAGTATTATTAGACAGAGTAGTCAGTGGTGAATTAGACGGAGCGCACATGTTAGCTCCATTACCATTAGGTACTGCTATTGGTTTTGGTACGCAAGCCGATATTATTAGTGCCTTTACCTTAACATTAAATGGCGATGCCATTACTGTTTCTAATGATGTTTGGAAACAAATGAAACCACAAATCCCTTTAAAAGATAATAAACCAGTGCATCCTATTAAAGCTGATACGTTAAAACCTGTATTAGAAAAATATAAAGCCGAAGGCAAACCTTTTAATATGGCAATGACTTTTCCAGTCGGTACGCATAATTTAAAACTGCGTTATTGGCTTGCCGCTGGGGGTATTAATCCCGGATTTTACGCGCCGCCACAAGATACTTCAGGCAATATCAATGCTGAGGCTATTTTATCAGTCACTCCACCACCACAAATGCCAGCCACTATGGATTCAGGCACAATTGTGGGTTATTGCGTGGGTGAGCCTTGGAATCAACAGGCAGTATTTAAAGGTATTGGCGTTCCTGTGATTAGTGATTATGAATTAATGCCCAATAGCTCTGAAAAAATATTTGGCGTGAGTAAATCATGGGCTGAGAAAAATCCTAAAACCCATATTGCCGTGATTAAAGCTTTAATTAGAGCCTCAATGTGGCTTGATGCTGAGAATAATAAAAATCGCAATGAAGGCGTAGAAATGTTGTCGCAAAAACAATATGTCGGCGCGGATTATGATGTTATTGCTAATAGTATGAATGGCACCTTTGAATATGAAAAAGGTGATAAACGCGTATTACCTGATTTTAATGTGTTCTTTAGACATAACGGCTCTTATCCTTATTATAGTGATGCCGTGTGGTATTTAACCCAAATGCGCCGTTGGGGACAAATTAACGAAGCAAAACCCGATAGTTGGTATATGGATATTGCTAAAAAAGTCTATCGTCCTGATATTTATATGCAAGCGGCAAAAGCCTTAATTGCCGAAGGTAAAGCAAAAGCTTCTGATTTCCCTGCTGATAATGAATCTGGCTTTAAACCTGCGAATAATGATTATATTGATGGTGTGAGTTTTGACGCTAAAAAACCCAATGATTATTTAAAACAATTTGCCATTGGTTTAAAAGGTAAGCAAGTCGTTAAAGACGGTAAGATTGTGGATTAATTCTTTTGTCCACTAAAGACACCAACAACACGAAAGTTTTTTAATAGTAATTTAATATCGGAGTTCAAACCTAGGTTTGTACTCCAAATATCAACCCCTTTTCGTGTCTTTAGTGCTTTTCGTGGACAATAACCAAACAGGTGTCATCATGAATAATAAATTAATTAAATTTTTCACCATTACGGGTTTAACGTGGTTTATTCCCTTAATTAGAATTGCCGCAGGGGATAATCCCAGCCAACAATTAAAACAATTATTCTTAATCATGGGCGTACCCATTATTGCCTTTATGATTTTTCTAGGGTTATGGAGTCTTTCCGCCTCAGGTGTAAATACCAGTTTAGGTGCAATCCCCGGGCCAGTGGCAGTATGGCAAGAAGCGGGTGGATTATTAACCGAACATTTTGCCGAACGTGAAAAAGAACACGCTTTTTATGAAAAACAACAAGAACGTAATTCTGAAAAACTCAAAGAAAATCCCAATGCGGAAATTAAAAACCGCCCTTATAACGGACAAGCCACTTATTTAGATAAAATTAAAACCAGTTTAATAACGGTATTTACAGGTTTCTTTTTAGCCTCATTAGTCGCTGTGCCATTGGGTTTATTATGTGGCATGAGTCCATTAGTTAATACCGCGATTAATCCGTTAATTCAAATTTTTAAACCCGTCTCACCCTTAGCATGGTTGCCAATAGTGACTTTAGTAGTCAGTGCAATGTATAACGCAGGTGAGGGTGCGTGGTTTGAAAAATCCTTTTTAACCTCAGCCATTACGGTAACACTTTGCTCATTGTGGCCCACTTTAATTAATACCGCTATTGGTGTAGCGTCTATTGATAAAGATTTAATTAATGTGGGGAAAGTATTGCGTTTAAATTGGACGACGCAAATTAAAAAAATCATTATTCCCTCATCACTGCCTTATATCTTCACAGGGATGCGTTTATCACTGGGCGTGGGTTGGATGGTATTAATTGCCGCTGAAATGTTGGCACAAAATCCGGGTTTAGGTAAGTTTGTTTGGGATGAATTTCAAAATGGTAGTTCTAATTCTTTAGGGCGCATTATGGTGGCGGTGTTTACTATCGGCATTATTGGCTTTTTATTAGATAGAATTATGTTTTCTTTGCAAAATGTCTTTTCATTTGCGAAAACACTTTAATTGAGGTTGTGTCATGTCTGCCTTAAAAAAACCGCTTATCTCCACGCCATTCATTAATATTATGCAGCCATCAAATGATTCCTCTTTGCCCTTATTAGAATTAAAAGCGATTAATAAAACCTATGGCGCACATAAGGTATTAAACGATATTAATTTATCAGTACAAGCAGGTGAATTTATTGCTATTGTCGGCTTTTCAGGCAGTGGCAAAACTACTTTAATTTCGATTATTGCGGGCTTATTAACTAGCGATAGTGGGCAGGTATTAAAAAACGGCAATGTTATTAATAGTCCCTCGCCAGACCGTGGCGTAGTTTTTCAAAATTATTCATTAATGCCGTGGCTTACCGTTTATGAAAATGTGGCTTTAGCGGTTGATGAGATTTTTAAACATTGGAATACTCAGCAACGCAAAAGTCATACTGAGCATTATATAAAAATGGTCAATTTAACCGCCGCCATGCACAAAAAACCCGCTGAACTCTCAGGTGGTATGCGTCAACGGGTCAATGTCGCCAGAGCCTTGGCGGCAAATCCTGATATTTTGTTATTAGACGAGCCATTAAGCGCGTTAGATGCTTTAACACGCGGTAATTTGCAAGATGAGATTTTGCAAATCTGGTCACAAGAAAAAAAGACAGTGATTTTAATTACCAATGACGTAGACGAAGCCATTTATATGGCAGACCGCGTGATTCCGCTCAACCCTAATGGCACATTAGGCTCTGATTTTATTATAGATATTGCCCGTCCACGCGACCGAACCGCGCTCAATCACGACCCTGAATTTAAACGCTTACGCGCTGACATCACCCGCTATTTAATGGCGGTCGGCATGGACAGCACAGGTGAGCAAACTCAAAACACCATAGTTTTGCCTTCGGTGCGACCCAACACTAGCCACGATTGGCAAAACATCAACTTTAAACCTGAGCAACAGGACTTAGGTAAAGCGCGTTATTTAGAATTTTCGCAATTATCCAAAATCTATCCCACCCCTGACGGCAACAGTACCGTTAAAGTGGTCGATGGTTTTGATTTAAAAATGAAAAAAGGCGAATTTATTTCCATTATTGGGCATTCGGGTTGCGGTAAATCCACGGTGTTATCGATGACTGCGGGCTTGAACAGCATTTCCGAAGGGGTGATTATTCTCGATAACCGCGAAATCGATAACGCAGGCCCAGACAGAGGCGTGGTGTTTCAAGCCCCTAGTTTATTCCCGTGGCTCACCGCCTTTGAAAACGTGATGCTCGGCGTGGATAAAGTCTATCCCCATGCTAGTAGTTCTGAGCGGCGCGATATTGTGCAGTATTACTTAGTACGCGTCGGGCTTGCTGATGCTATGCAAAAGAAAGCCGCTGACCTGTCCAACGGAATGCGCCAACGTGTCGGCATTGCGCGAGCGTTTGCCTTATCGCCTAAGTTATTGTTATTAGACGAGCCTTTTGGCATGTTAGATTCATTAACGCGTTGGGAATTGCAAGAAGTGTTAATGGAAGTGTGGCAACGCACCCAAGTCACTGCTATTGTGGTCACGCATGACGTTGACGAAGCCATTTTGCTAGCCGATAGAGTCGTGATGATGACCAACGGTCCACACGCCAAAATCGGCAAAATTGAAACCATTGACCTGCCCCGTCCAAGAACCCGTAAAGCCTTATTAACCCATCCCGATTATTACCAATACCGCGAAAGCTTATTGAGTTTTTTAGCCGAATGTGAGCATAGTCATTAATCAATTATTTATTAAAAATTAATTGCTAATGGGTAGCAATAAAATAATAATCGTTAAGTAGGCATAGTTTTTGTTAGAATGATATTCGGAATTTAAAATGCTAATGTCGCATTTATAAATCCAAGGCTTTTAAATTTAATTCACTATGGAAAACTATCATGAAAACTAAAAACAATTGCTTGTTGATAAGCTTAGCTATTCTCAGTTTATTATTGGCTTCTTGTGCGCAACTAAATCCTCATGCAATGGATATGAGTCAATCTATTCAAAATGCTAAAAGCTATAGCGACCACGATGCCTTAGCTAAGCATTATGAAGAAGTAGCTAAAGAAATGCAGGCAAAAGCCGATGAACATAAAAACCTGCTCGAACAATACCAAGCAAAAAGTTACCTTTACGGTAAACAAGCCCAAACTTTTAAAAGTCATTGTGAGGCTTTAATACATGCTTATCAGCAAGCCACAGAAGCTAATATGAATATGGCTAATGCCCATAAACAAATGGCATTAGATGCTAAGTAATTAATACTTAAATTTCATCATCGGCTTTAAGCTCTTAAGTTGAATTTTTTCTTGTTCTTGCATAACGCGCAAGAACAAGAATTTCAAGTAATTCATTTAAAATTCCAAAGGAGGCTTTATGCCGCGTTTATTACCCGTTGTGACTGCATTATTATCATTGGCATTAACTAGCCAATCTTCTCAGGCATCTAATACTTTTACTAAAGATATTGAAGACGCTTTAAACTTTTATCATTATGGAAAAGAAGGGGCAATTAAATTTGATTTAACTTATCGTTATGAAAATGTTAATCAAGATAATGCCGTTAATGCCGCTGGTGCGATATTGCCACAAGCTAAACAACCCCAAACCGCAAATGCTAATACTGCACGTTTACGCTTAGGTTTTTTAACGCCTGAATGGAATAAACTGCAAGCTTACGCTGAATACGAAGGTAATTTAGCTATGCAGGATGATTATAATAATACTTTAATTAATGGCGACCCCACTTATTCAAAAGTGGCAGACCCTGATAAGAGTGAATTAAATCAATTATGGCTCAGTTATAAAGGTATTCCCGACACCATTATTAAAGGCGGACGGCAACGTATTAAATTAGATGATGACCGTTTTATTGGTAACGTGGGCTGGCGACAAATGGAGATGACTTATGATTCAGTGTTAATGACTCATAATAATCAAACCCTATTTGGTTTAACCGTGAATGCGGGTTTTATTGGTAATGTCCAAACTATTACTAGTACCCAAGAAAGAATTGAAGCCCCGATTTTAAATTTGAATTATAAAGTCGGTGATTGGGGTAATTTAGTGGCTTATGGCTATTGGCTTGATTATACTGAAAGGGAGAATTACGAAAAGTCCAGCCAAACCTTTGGCGGACGTTTCACAGGTGAAAGTCCAGTATTTGCCGAGCATTATAGTTTGCTGTATACCGCTGAATTTAGTAATCAACAAAACTACGGTCATGGTATTACTCATTATAATACTGACCGTATTAATGTCATGGGTGGCGTTAAAGCCTTTAATATTAGTTTACAAGGGGCAATGGAACAATTAGACGGTCATGGTTTAAATCAAACCTTTGATACGCCATTGGGTACTAATCACGCGTTCCAAGGTTGGGCAGATTTATTTTTACAAACCCCAAAAGACGGTATTCGTGACGTGTTTGCCACTTTAACCGCAAGCTGTGATAACGGTAGTTTAGTATTCACGGGGATGTATCATGATTTTGCCGATGACTCAGGTAAAAAACAATATGGTGAGGAATGGGATTTTTCAGTTTTAAAGAAATTTGGCAAGCATTATTCAATACTGGCTAAATATGCTTATTATCAAGCTGAAGGTTTTAATACTGATACCCAGAAAATTTGGGTGCAAGGTAATATTAATTTTTAATAACTAAAATTACGCAGTAGAAAAGGGCAAATAATGATTTGCGGGTACGGAATTGTTGAATTGTAGGGGCAAATTATTATTTGCCCTTTAGTAACAATCGTTTGTTATTAAGGGCAAATATATTGCCCCCTAAATTGACAACATTTGCGTAACCTACAGTTACGCTATTGGACTCCAGCTTAAAGTAAGAATTGGCTTTCTTTAGCAGAAAAACCGCCTAAATTAAAATCTGCTTTTAAAATTTAACGCAAGCGTTGATTAGTTACAGCGTCGTAAATTGCCGTTTCACGTTGTAACTGACCCACCGCGCCATGCAACACAAAAAATTTATGACGGGCAAACGATTTTCTTAATTGCCATGCTTTTTTAGCAGATGGCTTAGTATTAACGTTAGCACTAGTAGACACAATCGCGCCGTTATACGCTTCACATAAAGCCTTAGCTAAGGGGTGTTGCGTGACTCTGATGGCTAAACTGCTATGGTCACCTGTCAAAAAATTAGGTACCCAAGCTTGCGTGGGAACAACCCAAGTAATGGGTTCATGCAGACGCGCGGTAATTTTTGCGATTAATTCATCGTCTAACTCAACATAAGGCTGTAATTGCTCTAAGGATGCACCGATTAAAATCAAACCTTTATGCAAAGGACGTTTTTTAAGGTGCAGTAAATGCAGTACCGCATTGGCATTTAAAGGGTCGCAACCCAAACCATAAACCGCTTCAGTAGGATAAGCGATAACCCTGCCAGCTTTCAGTTCGCTTACTGCTTTTCTTAATTTAAAAGCACTCATAATTAAAATAAATGTTTGACTGCATCACGTTCTTCTTTTAATTCCGTTTCACTTAAACGCATCCGTTGCAAACTAAAGTCATTAATATCCAAACCAGTGACAATATTGACTTCACCATTAGTGATAGTGACTGGATAGGAATAAACCAAATCCGCTTCAATACCATAACTGCCATTAGATAGTATTCCCATACTGACCCAATCGCCTTGTTCTGTGCCAAAAATCCACGCTTTCATTTGATCAATTGCCGCGTTGGCAGCCGATGCCGCACTGGAAAAGCCTCGCGCCGCAATTACTGCTGAGCCGCGTTGTTGCACTGTGGGAATAAAGTCATTAGCAAACCAATCATTATCGACTAACGATAAAGCGTCTTGTCCTTTAACTTTAGCATGATGTAAATCAGGATATTGCGTGGCGGAATGATTGCCCCACACGGTCATATTTTTTATATCGGTACATAACACGCCGCATTTTTCAGCCAACAAACTAATAGCGCGATTATGATCGAGTCTGCTCATGGCAGAGAAATTTTCAGGTTTTAAATCTGGCGCGTTTTTCAAAGCAATTAAAGCGTTAGTATTGGCAGGATTACCCGTGACTAATACTTTCACCTCACGGCTTGCCACTGCATTTAACGCTTTGCCTTGCGTAGAAAAAATCGCGGCATTGACTTCTAATAAATCTTTGCGCTCCATACCCGCGCCACGCGGACGCGCACCGACTAAAAAGGCATAATCGACATTTTTAAAGGCCACCATCGGGTCATCGGTGACTTCAATACGATGCAATAAAGGACTGGCACAGTCTTGTAATTCCATCACTACGCCACGCAAAGCAGGTAGTGCAGGGGTAATTTCTAACAAATGCAGTACGATAGGCTGGTCAGCACCTAATAATGAACCCGAAGCTAAACGAAACAGTAGCGAATAACTAATTTGTCCAGCCGCGCCTGTCACGGCAATGTGTAGCGGTGTTTTCATACAATAGTTCCTGTGAAGTTGCAATGTTGATGGCGCTATCATAGCAAGAAAAAAAGGCGAGTGGCGATTTGACTGCCACTCGCCATGAGTTTCTCTATTTACTTTTTAAATACAAATAGAACTAGATAATATGCAAACTACTACCCCACGAGGTTGCTGTGGCACTGGTATTAAAACTGGTCACTGAAACGCCTAATAATTCAACTACAGTATCAACAGTCCCACCATCTTGAAATAACCAAGCATTTGCCCCCGATTGAAATTCAACCGTTACATTATTTTTAATATTATCTTGCAGGTATTTAAGTACATCGGCAATATTACCTGTGGTGCTGGTATCGGTAATACTTACAGGCGTGGTGTATTGGTCGGTATCGTCAAATTTTATAAAACCCGCTTTATCAATTTTATGGCTTTTAATTTGACTGGTGGATGAGTTAATGCCATCAATATAAATTGGTGTAACAGGTGCTAAAGTAATTGTGCCATTTAAATCCAAGGTATCTTTAGCAAAATCAAATTTAATCACCTGATCGGCATCTTTAGTGGTTTTAGCATCACTATTACCCAAAGCAATTTGAACCACATCCTGACCCGCTACCTTTTCGGTTAAATCAAAGACATCCACGCCTTTGCCGCCAATTAAAGTATCATTACCCAAACTACCAATTAAAGTATCATTACCATCAAGACCCGATAATAGATTTTTATCTTCATTACCAATTAAAATATTATTGACCGCATTACCTGTGGCATTAATACCTTTGGCATTACCCGATAAAGTAATATTTTCGATATTTTTAAAAATCGCCGCACTGACTGTTAAATCACGGCTAATGGTACTATTAATAGTATCCCCGAATTTATCGGTATCAGGATTAGAAACACCTTCAGTAATAACATTATTAGCAAAGCTACCAATAACATAAGTATCATCACCAAAGCCACCTACTAAGGTATCTATACTGGTATCAATTGAGTCCCCCGTGTTACCAATTAAGGTATCATTACCCAAACTGCCCGACAAAGTATTATTGCCATAACCGCCTGTAATCACATTATCATTACCATCACCTGTGGCATTAATATTGATGTTAGTATTGATTAAACTCAGGTTTTCAAAATTAGATTTAGTATTACCATTACTGTGGTCGACTAAAGTATCTAAATTAAAACTCACTGTGCTTTGAATTTCATCAATCCAGCCATCTTTGATTTTTTTAATAGTGTTACCAAATAAATCTTTAGCGGCATTATCTATTTCATTAGTCGCTTCGCTAAGCTTATCGGTGATGCTATTGACTATATAAACATCATTACCCAAACCAGCACTCAAAGTATCTACATCAGTGCTAATACTATTACCACCATCGATGGTATTTTTCCCCGCATTACCAATTAACACGTTATTCATATCATTACCTTTGAGGCTAATGTTATCTGTTTTGCCTGTTAATTTAGCATTTTCAATATTGAGCCAATTACTTAAATCAATGCTGCTTTTAGCCGATTGTACCCAGTCATTACCTTGATTGGGACCTTCTACAATTCTGTCTTTGGTATTTTCTCTTGCATCATCAATCACAAAAGTATCATCGCCATTACCCCCTACAAAACTATCAACACCCGCGCCACCATCTAAGAAATCATCACCATAACCACCCGTCAAAGTATTAGCATCACTATTGCCAACAATGCGATTATTTAAATTATTACCATCGGCTTCTTTTAAATTGCTAATAATGGTTAAATTTTCAACACCTGTCAGTAAAACATAACTATTAGGCGTTGTGCCTTTAGCTCCTCTAAATTCAATCGTATCAATGCCGCCTACTGCTGGCGTTTCAGTAACTATATCAAGAGGCGAATCAATGCGATAAGTATCATCGCCTGTACCGCCTATTAAAACATCATTACCCGTTACTTCAGTAGGTACTGTTATACCATAATACCAACCATCTAAAGTATCATTACCGCCATTGCCTGTTAAGGTATTGGCAATATTATTACCCAATAACCAATTATTACTATTATTCCCCGTTGCAGTAGAGGCAGTGCCGTCTAATAAATCAATATCTTCTACACTAATCGCATTGGCATTGCCATTAATACTATAACTAATAGGCGAAACAATAGTGTCAATACCTGAGCCACCGTCTATTTTATCTATACCTGAGCTGGCATAAATAACGTCATCGCCCGAACCTGCTGAAATAGTATCATTACCACCTGCGCCATCTAAGTCATCATCTAAACTACTACCCGTGATATTATTTGCTAAAGTATTCCCTATGACTGTGGCAACCCAATATTTAATAATATTGATGGTATTAACAAAGAGCTTATCATCCAAAACGGCATTTTCAACATTGGCTGGCATGACCATATCATAGGGGTTAAAAAAAGGATTTGCTGAAAAAACTACTTTGTCACCATCATTTAATTCTATTCCGTTTTCATCAAAATCATCATCACGCCCATCAAGTGGATAATCACGAATATAATAAACGGTGTCTGTACCCGCATTAGCGACTTCGGTAATTTGGTCATTGGTATTAATTATATTTTTATTAATATCGACCATACCGTCAAACGTTACCACATAACTATCATTCCCCGCGCCACCTGTTAAAGTATCATCACCATAACCCGAAATTAAAGTGTCATTACCCGAACCACCAGTAATACTGTCTGAACCTAATTCACCGTCTAACCAAGAACCTAAAGCTGTATTGGTATTGGAAACGCTAATAAGGTCATTACCCGTACCGCCAAAAATCGTTCCTTGGTTTTTAACATACAATTTGTCATCACCATCATCACCGTGCATGGCATCATAACCGCCATAGAGCATGTCATTACCTGTACCGCCAAATAATTCATCATGTTCGGTGCTGGTTGCGCCATAAGTGGTGCTATTGTCGGTGTCATAGAGTTTATCGTCACCATCACCGCCGTCTAATAAATCAGAACCTACGCCGCCGTATAAAATATCGTTGCCGATGCCGCCTGTTAAATAATCATTACCACCGCTTGCTATCAGCGTATCGTTACCTGTGCCACCATAAATAAAATCATCACTGCTAGAACCAGTTAAACTGTTATTAGCATTAGTACCGTTGTATATTGCCATGGGGTTATCCTCAATACTTAAAAAGTTGGGTTGTTATCACTGCTATTACAGTCTGCAATAGCTTAGCAGAAAAAAATGTTTATTTAAGGTAATTGTAGGGGCGAATTCATTCGCCTTGTGTAGAAACGAATTTATCGCCCCTACAATTTAACAACTTTGCATTAATCCCAAAGCAATTGCAATCCGCGCTAATTCCGCCACAGTATTAACCGCTAATTTACTTTTAATTTGCGTACCATAATTGGCTACAGTTTTATAACTCAAACACAATTCATCGGCAATTTTATGTGCGGTTAAACCTTTTGCTAATAATAAAAATACATCAAATTCACGCGCCGATAAAGTATCCACAATTGCACGATAATTCACACTTTCATGAGGTAATTGCTTTTGCAAACTCTCTTCAATATAACACTCACCTGCGGCAATTTTTTGAATCGCTTTTACTAAATAATGCGGTGCGGAACTTTTACTAATATAACCCCTAGCACCCGCATTCATGGCTCTATGCACATAGACTAATTCATCATGGACACTAAATACTAAAATTTTCGCATTATTATCACGATTATAAATACGTCTAATGGTTTCTAAACCCCCAATACCGGGCATTGATAAATCTAAAACAATTACATCGGCTTGGGTTTCTACATATAATTGACAAGCTTGTTCACCACGCTCTGCTTCGGCAATCACTTCAATAGAAGGCTCTGAGGATAATAATAAACGAAAACCCGCTCTGACGACTGCATGGTCATCAACTAAAATCACTTTAATACTCATAAAGGAATACTCACTTTAATAAAAAAACCTTGATTGGGTTTTGAATTAATCATTAATTCACCATTCAAACTCGCCACCCGTTCTTGCATACTCAATAAACCAAAACCTTGATTAGTATTTAAAACACAACCTTTGCCATTATCATGAATCTCTAAAATTAATTGCGTTTCATTTAATCGCAAACGAATTGTACCTTGTTTTGCCTGAGCATGACGTACCATATTAGTAATCGCCTCTTGAATAATCCGAAATAATTGAATGCTAATGCGTGGTTTTAAAGTATCAAGAGCATCATCATAAATTAATATCAATTTTAATTCATTATGCCGTTGTGACCAATTTGTTAATAAATCTTCTAAAGTGGCTTTTAAACCTAATTCAGACAGCATTATTGGATGTAAATTACGCATCATCGACCGCACCACACTCATTAAATGGTCGCAGACATTGCTAATGGTATCACTAATGCTTTCAATTTTAATAGGTTGTTGTTTTGCTGAAACTGCCATGACTTTAATTGCCGTTAATGATTGTCCTAATTCATCATGTAATTCTTGGGCTAAGCGTTGTCGTTCTTCTTCTTGAATTTCTAAAGAATGCAGTGTTAAGGCGCGATTCGCTTTTTGAGTAGTATTTAAAACTTCAGTGGTATGATTAATCGCCCGTGCAATAGCATCATATTCTTTAGTATAAAATAAAGGGAGTTTTTGAGTATAATCGCCGCGTTCAATAG
>JBAQSX010000156.1:0-33520 GCA_049296695.1 Methylococcaceae bacterium
GGCTTTGCCTGACCGTTTCAGGCAAAGCCTGACCTCCAGTTATTAATAATTATTGACTAAGCCATATCACGCAATTGCTGTTCTTTTTGTTTTCGTTCAATTAATAATTCGGCTAATTGCTTATTCAAAGCAAATAACATTTGTTTATAACTGGCAATTTGTTCAATAACGCGTTTATTACTGTCTTCGCGCTGTTTTAATTGCTCAGTTTCAACACTTAAATCAGCGGCAATACGGGTTTGTTGCGTGAGTAATTCATCAATTTTAATAGTCAGCGCATTAATTTCTTGAGTGACTTTTTGTTCTCTTTGTTGCCACTGCTCAGCATTCATACCCACCGCTGATTCTAAAAAAGCTTTCGCTTCTTGTTTACGCTCAGGTGAAAACGCGCCAATATGATTAACCAAATCAGTAATAGAATCCGATACTAATTCACTGAGTTCTTTTAATTCTTTAGTTTTATTATTAATCGCCTCTTGGATAACTAAGCTATTAGTATGATAATCCTTGGCTTTATCATTTAATTGCGTAATGGTATCCTCATGTTTTTTTGAAGCAATCACCAAATTAGTAATTTCATCGGGGTCTATGGCTAATTCTTTTGATTTAAGCCGCTCTTGAATCACATCCATATTGTGTTTGGCTTTATTAATACCCGCATCAAAATCATTAATTTCACCTAAAACCTTGATTTTATCTTCTTCTAAGCCATTTAAAACTTTCTGAATTTTATTGCGTTCGACAATATTACTACGCAAATTTCTACCATAAATCGGGTCAACAAAATCCTCAGCATAACGGGTTAATTCAGCTCTAAAAGCAAACTCAGCTTGTCTGTCTTCTAAATGCTGTCTTTTAGTTTTATAGTCGTCAATACTGGCATTGAGTTGCTTTATTTCTTGGCTAAATAAATTAATTTTATTCTGACAAGTGACGCATTCGGCACTGAGTTTATTAATCGCAGGTTCACTGCTACTAATAAATTCAATGGTTTTTTGTTTTTCTTGTTCTTTTTCTAAAATATCATCTTTAATGGCCGTTAATTGATTGCGTAGTTTTTGGCGCGCTTCAATTTTTTGGCTTTCTTGTACTTCAGTATCTTTATTAGGTAAATAATCCTTATAATACCAATCATAAAACCGCTTCGCGCCCATAGGCGAAGGGCTTTGATAACGTTCTTTTTCATCAATACGCGCATCAAAAAAACCTTCTTGATAACGGGCGTAATTCTCTTGTAATACCGCATCATAATAGATTTTGACATCTTCGGGTTCTAAAATTTTTAAACCCAAAAAAGTGGCAAAAATCAGAGTCATAAATGAACCTGCTATTAATTGTGATTCCGTCACTGAGAATAATAAAAAGTTTATTTTAGGTCTTTCTATTGAATTCGCCGTGGCTTTTCTAATACTATCAGTATCATAATTCCAAAAATCACAACGAATAAGACTGCAATAATTAATCAAAACATTATTAATATCCGCTTCTAAATTCGCACTGATGGGGACATGGCGTTTATTTCTTTCGCTTAGCGTATAGTTTTCTAACTCAGTTTTTAAAGCGGTTAATTCTTTTTCAGCATGACTGAGTAATAAACGAGTTTCATCACAAGCTTTACCATTACAGCTTTCATTTTTTGCTAATTCACCTGTTTTTGAATTACGCGTGGCTTTTTCTTCACTTAAAATAGTGATATTAGAGCGTTTGCTTTTTTTATCGTATTTTTTATCATAAATAACGCTGGCTTTTTTTGATAATAGGGTATTTTCATAAGTTTTTATTTCTTTTTCTTTATCGGCAATTTGCTTAATAATGGTTTGTTTTTCTTGTTCAAATTGTTTATCAAGCGCAGTATTAATTTTAGCAAGCTCTAGTCTATTATGTTGATCAATGGCTTGTATGCCTTGATTTTTATCAAAGGAATACACTAATAAAGGTTGCGTGGCAAAAATGGCAATTGAAAAAATTAATACTCTCACACCAATAGCGGTATAAAACTTCCAGTTTTGTTGAGATTTTTTAAATTCATTAAAATCAACACTAATTAAACTTTGGTCTAATATCCACACTAATACCCCGACAATGCTGCCAATAATAATAGTCACGGCGGTATTATCTGAAACATGATCTTTAATGACATCTGTCCAAGTATATATTTCAACCCCTGCCATGAAAAACACCGCAAGGTTAATTGAAATAAGCCAGACGATGACTTTCCAAGTCGCCAAATGATTGCCATAGCCATAAGAAAAAATACGAAATAATATCGTTCGCATAGTGTCAGTTAATTTCATGATAAATATCCTGATAATTGATAGGTTAAACGATTAAAGATTGATTATAGTATTATAGTTTTTAGATAAACGTCATTCCAGCATGGATGCTGGAATCCAGTTACAGGGATGTATTTATAATCGTTACCATCCGTGGTTTCTGGATTTCGGCATCCATGCCGAAATGACGAGCATTTTTAATTAATATAAAACTGAAATACTATAAACTTAACATGTAGCAATAAATCTAATTATATGGAGTGCAAACCTAGGTTTGCATTTCTGACAGTTAATTAAGTCAGCAGTTGTTAATAACAGCTATTATTTTTAGGGTAAGTTACGCTTAGATGTTACTACAAAATGATTTTTTTGTACGTTAGCCAATGAAGACTTGCAGAAAAGTTGCTCTATATTACAGTTTCGCTCAGAATAGCGACAGTGCGTAGACTGTGAACATAAAAATAATATTGCATTGATTTTATTAAAATCAATTGCTTAAAAATAAAAGCTCTAGTCGCTTGCACTTTAACATCGACTCTTTTTTCCTTAAGTAGCGTTTAAAACCACATAATGATTAATCCACATAAAAAAAATCAATTACTCTTTCTGCTGATTGTCAGTATGAGTGTTATCCCTTTTTTAATCGCTTGGTATTTAAGCGATAATCCTAACTTATTAAATCGTAGTACCAATAATGGTCAATTAATTATTCCGCCCATTACCACCGAAAATACCGATTTTACAGGTTTTGATAATTTCTCAGCTTCTAATTTAGGTGAATTAAAAGGACATTGGTTAATTACTAATGTGATTGCGGGAACTGAATGCAATGAAATCTGTTTAGAGGCTATTTTAAAAACTAAACAATTACGTTTAATGCTCAATAAAGAATTAGCACGCACACGGCGGGTGGTTTTATTATTCAACGCGCCAGATACTGATAAGGCGGCGCAATGGTGGTTAAAAGATTCTTTATTAGGTAAATTACGCGAAAATGAGTTGCCATTATTTACTAGCTTATTAAAGCCCAGTAATAAACTCGATGAGGCTTTAATGACTAAAATCATTGGTTCTGATGATAGAGAATTTGCCTTGCAATCGGATTTAATTCGTTTAATGCCTAATAATGAATTAGCCAAAAAAATCAATGCTAGCAGTCAAAGTGGCATCACAGACGGTATGCTATTGCTTATCGACCCATTGGGTAATGTCATGATGCAATACGGCGCGGGATTCGACCCTTATAAAGTTAAAAACGATCTCATGCACCTGCTGAGAGTGTCACAAATCGGTTAATGGAATAAAACATGTTTAGAATAATTACTCTGCTCGGCGCGGTTTTAGCGTTTTTGGTGCTATTGATTAGCAGTTATTTTCGTTTAAGCGCGGGTTATACCGAAGCGTTAATCCAAAGTATTAGCGCAATTTTAAGACCTTTAGGCGCGTACACGGCATTAGCGACGACCGCAGTGCCTGTCTTATTAATTGCCTTGTCGTGGCGTGAGAAGCATTGCAGATTAGCGGCGGTATTAACCGCGTGGCTGGTCGCCGCTTTAGTCGTTGGGCAAAGTGTGCTGACTTTTTTGGCCGTGCAAAAACAATTGCCGCTTATCCTAACAGGACAAGTGCTGATTAGTATGACAACAGTGTGGCTGTTGTTTTGGCTGTATTTGCGCGTCAATCCCGCGATTGTGCAACGCAATACGGTGAACACTATGAGCAATATGGCGATGCTTGCCATGTTGGTTTTAGGCTTGGAAACCGTGTTAGGTTTGTGGCTGAGCAGTCATCACGCGGGGCTTGCTTGCCAAGGTTTTCCGCAATGTAACGGGCAGTTGTTACCCGAAGCGGATTTTATCGGTGCGTTTGATTTATCAGGTGTTATATCGGCTGAGGCTTTGGTGGCCATTCATTGGTTGCACCGTGCTTTTGCTTTAATCACTTTTATTGTATTGAGCTTGGTGTTATTTAAAGCCACGGCAATTACTTCAACGCGGCGGGTGAAAACTGCGGGCGTGTGGCTGGGCGTGTTGTTATTTGCACAATTATTATTGAGCATACTCAATATCCGCTTAGGTTTGGTGTTTGGCTTGAGCTTAACGCATACCGTGCTGGCAACTTTGCTGATGTTCCCGCTGATTGCAATTCGTTTTTACAGTCGTTGGGGATTTTTAGACGTTAAAGCAGACGTTTCAGCAATTAAAGCAAAAACCGTAGTAGAAAAAGCCCCAGCACCTGTTATTAGCAAGCCAGTTGCTAAGAAAAGCGAAGTCCCCAGCCCTGTTAAAGTTGAAGTTAAAGCAGAAGAAGAATTTGAAGACGCTAATCGCTACGTTGAACCCGCAGCAGAATCTTTATATTTACGTTTAAAATCACAATTACACCGCACCCGCTCAGGCTTAGAAGTCTTATTGACAGGTTTGCCGCTGGGTCAAAAAGCCATTGATGACGATTTATTAGAAGAAATCGAAGCCAGTTTATTAATGGCAGATATTGGCATTGATGCCACCACCGCCATTATCAATCGTTTAACCCAACGCGTAGAACGCAATCAACTCAGCAACAGCACCGCTTTACTTGCCGCCTTAAAACAAGAATTACTGGCTATTTTAAAAACTTGCGATAAACCCTTAGTGATTCCTAAACAAGATAAACCTTTTGTTATCTTAGTGGTAGGCGTGAATGGCGCGGGTAAAACCACCACTATTGGCAAACTGGCTAATCGCTTAAAAGCCCAAGGACACAGCGTGATGCTCGCCGCTGGCGATACTTTTAGAGCCGCCGCCGTTGAACAGTTGCAAGTCTGGGGTGAGCGTAACCATATTCATGTAGTAGCCCAACACACTGGCGCGGATTCGGCTTCGGTGATTTATGATGCTTTGCAATCAGCGCAAGCCAAAGGCATTGATGTGTTAATTGCTGATACTGCGGGACGTTTGCAAACTAAATCTAATCTCATGGATGAATTGAAAAAAATCAAACGTATTATGACTAAATTAGACGCTAACGCGCCGCATGAAGTGTTATTAGTTTTAGATGCGGGGACAGGACAAAACGCGCTATCACAGGCTAAATTATTTAATGAAGCCGTGGAATTAACTGGTTTAGTTTTAACTAAATTAGACGGTACTGCCAAAGGCGGGGTTATTTTTGCTTTAGCCAAACATTCAGGTATTCCAATTCGTTTTATAGGTATTGGTGAAAGTATTGAAGATTTGCAAGATTTTCATGCTGAACAGTTTGTGGATGCTTTATTTGTTAGAGACTAATTGTTTTTAATAGGATAAATAGCTCTTTTAAATTAAAAAATTGAAAGGGCTATTTACAAGTGCTATTGTTTTTTTTCAAAAATTACAGCATAAATACTACAAGATACATTTAGAGGAATAATGTTGAGCAAATTTCCAGAATATTACCCTAAACAATGTCCGCCATGTGATGCAAAAGATATTGAAGGACTTGTTTTCAGATTTACCGATAGGAATGTACCAAATAAACGAGATTTTCTCTCTCATTATGAAAAAAATTCAAGTAAAGACTGGGAAGATTCTGCTTGTCAAGCTATGGGATTATCTGTTTTTCCATCAAAAGATGCTTGCGAAGAAATGAAGAAAAAAGTTCCCGCTATGCGTAGAAAGAAAATTGCATCCGCTAACTTAAATAATGAGCATGGAAAGTTTGCTCATACACCTTCAACAACTTCTAAAAGACATATGACATGGTGGGTTTCTTGTTCGTTAAATGAACCTTGGATATTGTTTTCAAACGTGGATAGTTAAATATGTTTTATTTACCAAAAAATACATATCTTGGAAAACTTGAAGTCAAAGATATTTTTGAGTTTTATGATATTCCTCGCTTATTTACTTGTAAAAATAAAACAGGACAACATTACCTTGCTTTATCAATTGATGAATACGAAGAGCAATTAATTTGGCTTTATCTTGGAATTTCTGTGGATAGACTTAATTTGCTTATTAATAATAAAATAGACTTACTTTATGTATTTAAAAATCCAGAAAATGGTTTTTTATTCAAAGTTAAAACTACATATTTGTCTGAACACTCTGAATTAGAATCTATTTTCCCTGAGCAATTAACTGAAGAAGAATTACCTTGTGAAAATACATATTTGACTTGTGAAACTGTAAAATATAATTATGGATTAGGAGAAATTGACCCACAAGAATCTGCTCTTGCTTCAAAGAGAGAAGTTTGTAACTTACATTTTTATCCTTCTAATGGTTATAAATCTGAACTGGATATTAAAATTCTTGGAAAAACTTTAATTTCATTACAAGAAACTATTGACTCTATTGGTCAAAAACATTTAGGAAAAACAACTATAAAAGGTAAAATTCCTATAGATACTTTACAGCAAACTGCCTTAAATGTTTGCCAGATATTTGAGGGGTCGTTTGGTATTCAATTGAAATCAAGCTATATAGAGAATGATATATTTAATTATTCGCTTGTATCAGATTCTATTGCAGAAGCATTTAACCTTTTTATGCTTAAAGACAATGAAATGGAGTTAAAAAATAGACTTCATGAATTAAAAGGTAGAGTTGCCTCAAAATATCAACAATTTCTTAAAGATTTGTTAAGTATTGAAAGTGATTTAAAAATTGAATGGGGTTCGCCTAAAAATAAACGCGGTGGTAGCTTTATTTTAGAACACAAAGTAATAAGAAAAACTTTTGATATTATTAATAAATTGGAAATATCTGAAAAAGATAATATTAGCATAGAAGGTAAATTAATAGGGTGCAATGTAAGAACAAAAACCTATGAAATATTATCATTGAATGATGAAGCAAAGTTTTCTGGAAGAATTTCTGATAATGCCGATATTCAGCATCCAATTATTAATGATATTTACCAAGTCGAGATAGAACATATTATTAAAACGAAATTATCTTCTGGTGAAGAAAAGAATGAATGGAATTTAATAAGATTAATTCCTGTTGTTAAGTAATATTTATTTAAAAGATAAATGTTGCATTGCAACGTTTTTATTAATACCTAATTAGGATAAATAACATGACCGATGATGAATTAAAAGCCTTAGTTGCCAGCTTAGCCATAGGACAACGTGAATTAACCGAGCAACAAAAAAGAACCGATGCGCAATTAGCCAAAACTGACGCGCAATTAGAAAAAATGAGTCGCAAAATTGACCGTCTAGGTGAATTGGTCGGTAATATCAGCAATAATCAAGGTGATATTGCTGAAGAATTTTTCTTTCAAAGTTTTGTAAAAAATCCAGTATTGGGTAATATGAAATTTGATTCAGTCAGTCGAAATTTAAATAATCGGATTGGACAATTACAAGAAGAATATGATTTAGTATTAATTAACGGCGACAGCTTAGCGGTAATTGAAGTCAAAGCTAAAGCGCATATTAATGATTTAGAAAAGATGATAAGTCGTAAAATGACAAATTTTAAAAAATTATTTAAAATTTATGATAATTATCATCTTTACGCAGGGATTGCCACATTAGTGACAAATGATGGGTTAATTGAAAAAGCCAAAGAATTGGGTTTATTTTTATTAACCCAACAAGGCGACCATACGGCTATTATTCAAACAGGTCGCCCATTACATTCATTTTAAAACCTTATATAAAATCCATGCTAACTTTTAATAATGTCAGTAAACGCTATATCGAAACAGGCGAAGTTTTAAAAAATATTAGTTTTTCATTAAAACACGCTGAAATGGCTTTTTTAGCAGGACATTCAGGCGCGGGAAAAACCACTTTATTAAAATTAATTGTGGCAATGGAGCGTTGCACTAAAGGTGAAATATTAGTGGATGGCGACAGTATTAGTCATGCTAATGAAAAACAATTACCATTTTTGCGCCGTAAAATTGGTTTTATTTATCAAGATTATAAATTACTGCACGATAGAACCGTCTTTGATAATGTCGCGTTGCCACTGGTAATTGCAGGTTATGGACATATTGAAATAGCGCGACGGGTGAGAGCGGCTTTAGATAAAGTAGGCTTATTGGGTAAAGAAAAAAAATACCCTTTAATATTATCAGGTGGTGAACAACAACGCGTCGGAATTGCCAGAGCGGTAGTCAATAAACCGCCATTAATTATTGCCGATGAACCGACAGGTAATCTTGACCCTGAATTATCAGCGGAAATTATGGCGTTATTTGCGCAGTTTTCACAAGTGGGGGTGACGGTATTGATTGCTTCGCACGATACCTCTTTAATTAATAAAATGCAGTATCGGGTTTTGAAATTAAATCATGGTCAATTGGTAGTAAGCTAATGAAACGAAATTTAAGAACTGACTCACGGCAAACCAAATTATCAGGTGGACATTTTAACGATAAATTAAAAGCCTATCGGGATTTACATGCCCACGCACTGTTTTCGAGTTTAGGGCGATTAGTATCCGCGCCCTTTACCACTATTATGACTATTATTGTACTCGCCATTACGATTTCTTTAGCGGGGATTTTTTATAGTTTAGTGATTAATCTACAGCAATTAAGCACTAATTTAGAAAGCAGTAATCAAATTTCATTATTTTTAAAAACCGATATTACCCAACAACAAGCCGAGCAATTAGCAAATACCATTAAACAAAATGAAAGCATTGCTAATGTTTCTATTATTAATAAAGACCAAGCCTTAGCCGAATTTAAACAATACAGCGGTTTTGGTTCTGCATTAAATGCCTTAGATAAAAATCCTTTGCCTATTGTATTGCAAGTATTACCTAAAGATACGTTAGAGGATATAGCACAATTAGAAACTATTGAGACTAATTTAAAAAACTTTGTTGAAGTCGATTTTGCACAAATGGATATGTTATGGATAAAACGTTTGCAATCCATGTTAAAAGTCGCTAGTAGAACGGTAGATTTATTAAATATCGTTTTAGCTTTTGCGGTAGTCTTTATTACAGGTAATACTATTCGCTTAGAATTACAAAGCCGTCGTGATGAAGTTGAAATTGCTAAATTAGTCGGCGCGACCCATTCATTTATTCAACGTCCATTTTTATATAGTGGTTTTTGGTTGGGTTTTATTTCAGGGGTGAGTGCGTGGTTAATTGTCACTATTATTATGTTATTACTGCGCGAACCTGTAGAAACCCTGTCTAGCCTTTATCAAGGCGCGTTTCATTTATTATTTTTTAGTACCTCACAAACCTTATTTTTAATTTTTAGCTCTTCGGCTTTAGGCGTGTTGGGTTCGTGGGCGGTGATTCATTATCAGCTACAGCAACTCAAGCCAGATTGAAAGTGCAAAATTGTTAGCACTCTATTTTTGAGAGTGCTAAAATTAAAGCATCATCTTTCAGAGGAGTTGTCATGAACGCCATTGCTTTACCTGTAAACCTATCTGTTGGTACTTTTGATGCGTATTTGAACACTGTTCGGCAAATGCCCAAATTATCCGCCGAACAAGAACATGATTTAGCCTTGCGCTATCGTGATGAGGGCGATTTAAACGCGGCGCGGGAATTGGTTATGACTAATTTGCGTTTTGTGGTGCATGTCGCGCGCGGTTATAGCGGTTATGGTTTGTCCATGCCTGATATTATTCAAGAAGGCAATGTCGGCTTAATGAAAGCCGTTAAGCGTTTTGACCCTGATATGGGTGTGCGTTTGGTTTCATTTGCGGTGCATTGGATTAAAGCCGAAATTCACGAATATGTGATTAAAAACTGGGGCATTGTTAAAGTTGCCACTACTAAAACTCAACGTAAATTATTTTTTAATTTGCGTAAATCTAAACAAGATATTGGCTGGTTATCCAATGACGAAGCCATTGCTATTGCTGATGATTTAAATGTTGATGTCAGTGACGTATATGAAATGGAAAAACGTTTAGGTTGTCGAGATATGTCTTTTGATATGTCAGGCGATGAAGGCGACGATGAGGATTATTCAGCCCCTGTTAATTATTTGCAACAACACAATGCCGACCCCTCTGAATTATTAGAAAAAGCCGATTGGGGCGGGCATGAACATGATTTATTAGCCGAGGCAATGGCGCAATTAGATGAGCGTAGTTTAGATATTATTTCGAGCCGCTGGTTAGTTGAAAAGAAAGCCACCTTACATGAATTAGCCGACCGTTATAAAGTCTCTGCTGAGCGGATTCGGCAATTAGAACAAAATGCCATGAAGAAATTAAAAAATGCAGTAGTATTTGAAGCCTAAAACGCTAGTCTTTTTTATTTAAAGCTGTACATAATAACAGCCCGTTAAGTTTAAAACTTAACGGGCTGTTTTTTTATAACAAAGTCATTAATAGGTATTAATATCATGAATAGCGCGGAAAAAGTTTATCAAACCCTACAAACATTTCCCCAGCCTCTTATTGAAGAAGTTTTACAATTTGTTGAATTTTTACAATTCAAACAAGAACAGCTTGCACATTTACCCAATGAAACCACCATCAAAGCCATACAAGCCGCTGAAAAGGGTGAATATGAAGCGGTTAGTTTGAATGATTTAAAAAAGCAATGGAGTGATGCGTGAGGCAAATTGTACAAACCTCGCAATTTAAACAAGATTTAAAAAAAGTAAAACTCTCAGGTCGCTATAAAATAGACGATTTATTAATAATTGTTGAACAATTAGCGCGTGATGAATCGCTTGCCGAAAAATATAAAAATCATGATTTGACAGGTAATTGGAAAAACCATAAAGAGTGTCATATCAAAGCAGACTGGTTACTGATTTATCAATTAATCGATGATAAATTAATTTTAATCAGAACAGGTTCTCATAGTGAATTATTTTAGTATTTACCTTATCAATACAAGGCTTAAGCGACATATCGCTCAAGCCTTTTTTTATAATTAACTTGGTGGTGCTTCAATTTTAACAAAATGCTATTTTAGTTGGAGTTCAAACCTAGGTTTGAACTCCGATTGTTTGATATTAACTAGCCTACTTTTTTTGATGCACTACCATTGACTTTATGCCCATTGAAATCCAAAGCTTGCTTTGTGATATAAAATTAATTATAACTACTTAGCTTAATTATTCTATTATCTGAATCAGAATTTACAGGATTATAAGATTCATCCTGAAAATCCTATAATCTTGTAAATCCTGATTCAGACACAATGACTCCATTAACATTAAAAACCTAATTACAATCATGTCAACTAATCCACAAAAACGTTTAATTTTAATAGACGGCTCATCCTTTTTTTACCGCGCACATCATGCCATTCGAGAACCCTTAACTAATAAAAACGGTCAACCCACAGGCGCGATTTTTGGCATGTCCAATATGTTACGCACCTTATTAAATGATTATCCCACCGATTATTTCACCGTAGTATTTGATGCTGGCGGCGTAACCTTTAGAAAAGAATTATATACAGAGTATAAAGCCAATAGAAGCGCGATGCCTGACGAATTACGCGCTCAAATAAAACCCTTGCATCAATTAATAAAAACCATGGGCTTGCCATTAATTATTGAAGCAGGCGTTGAAGCCGATGATGTTTTAGGCGCGTTAGCACAATATGCAGTAGCCGAGGGTTTTGAAGTATTAATTGCCACAGGTGATAAAGACATGATGCAATTAGTAAATAGCTCAATTACTTTAATTGACACCATGAGTAAAAAAACCACTGATGTCGCGGCAGTATTTACTCGTTTTGGGGTAAAGCCTGAGCAAATCGCCGATTTATTAGCCTTAATGGGTGATAATTCCGATAATATTATGGGCGTTCCTATGGTGGGTGAAAAAACCGCCGCTAAATGGTTACAGCAATATAAAACTTTAGAGGCTATCATCGAGCATAAATATGAAATAAAAGGTAAAGTCGGTGAAAATCTACGCGCTAATATCAATACCGTGCGTTTGGCAAAACAACTAACCACCATTAAATGCGATTTAAATCTACCTTACACAATGGACGATTTAAAACGCCAGCCGATTAATTATGCTGAACTACGCGAACAATTAACCGAATTAAATTTTAATAATTGGCTGAGAAGCTTGCCTAAAGCCGATACTAAAATTGAAACCCCTGCTATTGAATCAGCATTACAAGTTGATACGATTTTCAGTGAAGAGCAATTGAATTGTTGGCTAGAAAAACTCAATAATGCTCAGTTATTTGCTTTTGATACTGAAACCACCAGCCTTGATTATACCAAAGCAAAAATAGTCGGTTTATCTTTTGCCGTTGATAATAATCACGCCGCTTATTTGCCGCTGTCACATGATTATCCTAACGCACCTGAGCAATTAAAACTTGATAACGTTTTAGCACAATTAAAACCCCTTTTAGAAAATCCCGCTAAATTAAAACTCGGACAAAATTTAAAATATGACAGCCATGTATTAGCTAATCATGGCATTAGTTTGCGCGGTATTACACACGATACGATGTTGCAGTCTTATGTATTAAATAGCACTGCGACTAAACATAATATGGATGATTTAGCCAAAGTCTATTTAGGTATTAAAACCATTAGTTATGAAGAAGTCGCAGGTAAAGGCGTTAAACAAATTAGTTTTAATGAAGTTTCAATCGATAAAGCCGCGCCTTATGCGGGTGAAGATGCTGATATTACGTTAAAACTGCATCAAGTTTTATTTACTAAATTAAAACAAATCCCCAGTTTAGAAAAGTTATATACTGAAATGGAAATCCCCTTAATTGAAGTATTAGTCAGAATTGAACGTAATGGAGTTTTAATTGATAGCGCGATGCTAGCGCAACAAAGTCTAGAATTAGCCAGTGAGATTATGTATTTAGAACAACAAGCCCATAATATGGCAGGGCATAGTTTTAATTTAAGCTCACCTAAACAAATTCAACATATATTATATGAGCAGTTAAAAATCCCTGTGATTAAAAAAACCCCCACAGGTCAACCCTCAACCGATGAGGCGGTTTTACAAGAATTAGCTTTAGATTATCCTTTGCCAAAATTAATATTAGAGCATCGTAGTTTAAGTAAATTAAAATCCACCTATACCGATAAATTACCGCAACAAATTGATGAAAACTCAGGGCGTATTCATACCTCGTATCATCAAGCAGTAACTGCCACAGGACGATTATCGTCAACTGACCCGAATTTACAAAATATACCGATTCGCAGTGCAGAAGGTCGTAAAATAAGACAAGCATTTATTGCCCCTAAAGGTTATAAAATTGTTGCCGCTGATTATTCACAAATTGAATTACGCATCATGGCGCATTTATCTAACGACGTGGGATTATGTAAAGCTTTTAGTGAAGGTTTAGATATTCATAGTGCCACTGCTAGTGAAGTATTTTCTGTGCCATTAGAGCAGGTAACTAATGATTTAAGACGCTCGGCAAAAGCGATTAATTTTGGATTAATTTATGGGATGTCGGCGTTTGGTTTAGCGCGGCAATTGGGATTATCAAGGACACAGGCGCAGAGTTATATTGATTTATATTTTACCCGTTATCCGCAAGTAAAAAACTATATGGAAAATAGCCGTGAATTAGCGCGGCAACAAGGTTATGTGGAAACTTTATTTGGGCGGCGTTTATATTTGCCTGAAATTAAATCCTCTAATGCCAATATTCGCCAATACGCTGAAAGAACCGCTATTAACGCACCGATGCAAGGGACAGCGGCAGATATTATTAAACGCGCCATGATAGAGGTTGATAAGTGGTTAATAGCGAGTAATGCCGATGCAAAATTGATTATGCAAGTGCATGATGAATTAGTCTTTGAAATAGCAGATGATAAAATAATTGAATACAGTGATAGTATTAAAACCATTATGTCCAATGCCGCGCAGTTAATTGTACCGTTGATTGTGGATGTAGGTGTGGGTAATAATTGGGATGAGGCGCATTGAGTTACTCAAGTTACGCAAAGGTTGTCAATGTAGGGGCAAGATATTTGCCCTTAATAACAAACGATTATTACTAAAGGTCAAAAATAAAGGGCAAAAAATATTTTGCCCCTACATGTGTATTACCCGTGCGTAACTCTAGTTATTAAAAAAGGTGCTATTTTTAATAAAAATAGCACCTTTTTTATTATAAGTTTATTGCATTATTTTAATTCGCCTAAACTCAAGGTTAATTGCTTGGAAAAATCAGCAAGTAATTGACTCATAGCTTGCGCAATTGCATGATAACTATCATCACTTAAAACCTGTTTTAATAAAGCTCTGTCATTGGCGATAATACGATGATTATCTTCTGACATAATCGCCCAAGAAGCTTCTAATACTGCCGTTTTATTATCGGCATCAAAGCGTGATATATCGATAATAACGCGATACTGCACATTACCATAAGCACTCCACGGATAACTACGAATAGTATCTAGGGGTTGCAAGCTTGTTAAGTTCTTAGTTAATACTTGTAATACCGTATCTTTTAATGGCTCTGCCCATTGATGAAATTCGGCTAATTCCACCCCATTATTCATGCCCCGCCTAATAATTTGTTGCCGATTTAATAAACTCGGTAAGCTTAAAGGGCCTATACCCAATACTCGCTGATTGGTGATATTTTGCGTAGTTGGCACGGTAGCTAAGGCTTCTAACACATAAAAATGCGTTTGCGGTGTACTTGCACAAGCGGTTACTAAGACACTACACAGTATAAACAAGCGTTTTAAATAAAATAGTCTAGGCAGAATTTGCATAAGATAAACGTTTGTTTAATCCTCTTTTATCCAGTCTTGCAAAGCGGCAATAATACTTTGCGCTTGGTCAGTGCTGGAAATATTGAATTTAGATTTTTGTTGATATTCACCATTACGTTTTTGATAACGACGAATGGTATATTTATCCGCGCCATAAATCCCTTTGGTTTTATTCCATTCTTGATAACGATACATAATCGTTGCCCACGCGCCTTTGGTTAATACTTTTTTATCTAATTGTTTAACGGTTTCTATATCACCATCAAAATAACTAATGGTTAATTCATCTACATTTTCAGCCATGTTTGTTCTCAGTTGTTTAAGGGGATTAAAACAAAACTCAATTAATACTCAATACTGGAGGTCAGGCTTTGTCTGAACCTGTCAGGCAAAGCCTGACCTCCAGTTCAATTAATAGGTTTTAGTTACATTTTACTTAGCGATTATCAATAAACTGTCCAAAGGCTCTACTGCCTTCACCTGTTCTAATAGTATGCACTACTTGCAAAGTACGCGCATTAATCACCGACACAGAGCCATCAAACCAATTGGCCACATAAATATGTTTGTCATCGGGATGGGTGCTAATGCCTTCGGGTTTATCACCCACATTAACTAAACCGATGGCTTTTAAAGTTTCAGTATCAATTACTGTTACCGTACCATCCATTTGATTGGTCACAAATAAACGGCTGTCGTTATCAGCCAGTGTCGCCGCATAAGGCACGCTACCTGTTCGCACTGTGGCAATGCGTTCCATTTTTTTAGCATCCACCACCGTAACGGTATCACTTTCTACATTGGCAACATACAAGCGTTCACCGTGACTATCTAAAGTCACGCCAAAGGGATGCCGCCCCACGTCAACGGTATCTTTAATGGAATAGCTGTTTAAATCGATTTTTGATACGGTATTATCATCACGATTGGCCACATATAGCCAATGATTATCAGGACTGACAATCAAACCTGCGGGTGATTGCCCCACTTTAATGGTCAAATTACGTTTTAATAATTTAGCGTTAATCACCGACACGCTATTGTTATACCAATCAGCGACATAAACATAGTTACTGTCAGGACTAACCGCCACACCGACCGCACCCGCGCCTGTCCCCACTTTAGCGATAACTTCACGTTTTTGCGCATCAATAACCGCCACGCCGCTGGTTTCAGGGGTAGTGACATAAATGCGTTGCCCGTCGGGTGACACCGCAACGCCTGCGGGTTTGCCATGCACAGCAATAGTGGCAACCACTTTAGGCGCGCTAGTATCAATAACGGAAACGCTATCGCCTAATTGATTGCTAATATAAGCAAACGGTTCGGCGATAACGGTTGTGCTACAAATAAGGCTTAGAACAATTGTTTTACAGGCTAATTGCAACACGACACATCTCCATTATTTTTCAGCTAAGGTTTTTAAATCAATTAAACCTGTACCTAAAAAGGCTTGCACCGCAGTATTAGCCGCGACTTCATTCATTTCTTGTGGGTCGCCATTAATCGTTAAGTTATTAGTATAAGCACGATAATAAGCCGCTTTCCAAATAACATTGGTATTTGCGCCATCGGCTTTTAACGTAATAGTCGCTGAGAAATTAGCAACAGGAATCGCGGGGATTTTTTCTTCTGTGCCATTATAAGTAATGGTTTTAGCGGTACTCATCTCATTTATTTTATAAGAATAACTGTATTTATCCGCTTCGTATTTGGTTAATTCTTCAGTAACTGAATTACCATCTTTTAAGGTTAATACTCTAACTGCACCCGCTTCATTAGCACCTGTGACAGTGGCAGTAAATACTTCTGAACTCCACGTTTGAATTGAACCAAAGTCTTTAATTAAATCCCACACTTTTTCAATAGGAGCATTAATCGTAATACTTTTTTCTTCTTTTTGTCTCACAGGGCCGTGAGCATAAACTAAAGCTGTGAAAAAATAGAGTAATGTTGCAATAAACCACGCGCTTTTTTTCATTAGAATGTTCCTCTTAGTTATTAATAGTAGAATTGGAGATCAAGCTTTGCTTGACAATTAAATCAAGCAAAGCTTGACCTCCTGATAAATTATTTTTCAGCTAAGGCTTTTAAATTAGCCAAACCTGTTTTAAAAATACCTTCAATAGCTTTGTTAGCGGCTTCTTCATTCATTTCCGCTGGTGGGTCATTATTGACATAAGCGCGGTAATACGCGGCTTTCCAAATAACGGTGCTGGTTGCACCTTTATTATCAACTTCAATACTCGCGCTGTAATTATCTACTGGCACAACGGGGACTTTTTCTTCCGCACCTGCATGAGTAATGGTTTTCGCGGTACTCATATCAGTAATTTTATAAGAATATGACATTTTACTCGCATCATATTTTTTTAATTCTTCGGTAATCGTGCCGCCATCTTGCAGTGTTAATACTCTGACCGCGCCTTCGGTATTATCGGTGCCTTTGGTAATAGAACTATTTTTAATAGGTGGCAACCATGTTATATCGCCATAGCTTTTAATAATGTTCCATACTTTTTCAGCGGGGGCATTAATAGTGATTTCTTCTTGGGTTTTTTGTCTGACCGGGCCGTGAGCATTGACTAAGCCGCTAAAGCTTAATAATAAAACAGGCGCGATTAAAGCGAGTTTTTTCATGGTATATCCTCATGATTGATGGTTAATGTTGTAGTGTTTTTAGTATTTAATAAATAGCATTAATTATAAAATAGGGTTAATTACTTGTAATCCTGTAATTTTTTTAAAATCATCGACATTTCTTGTATAAATTTCACTGTTGTATAACAATCCAGTAGCGGCAATAATACTGTCATTGGACTTCATTTTAAATTGTTGGCGTAATTCAATGGCTTTATTAATCACCGCTTCATTAATTGGCATAATAGTTAAAATTTTAAACACATTTTCAAAGTATTGTTTTTCAATTGCTTCTAAACGTGGAAACCCTAATACTTCTAATTTAGAAATATGAGAAACACAATTTTTTGTATTCAATACCAATGGCTTTAAATAAACAAAATTATTTTGAGAAGAGTAAATTAAAATGTTACTGTCCAATAAAATCATATTACTTATCCAAAACTCTTTCTTGACGTTCTGCTTGTTGCCAAGTTAAAGCATCACCAAATGAGCTGGTTTCTTGACTAAATGTTTTTACAAATTCCATTGCGGCATTCAGTTCGTCTTGTTTTGACGGTTCTGCTTTGGCTTTTTGTAAAATAAAACGACATTGAACATTTAATTTTTCTGCTAATGCTTGAATCAATTTCAAAGTCTGTTCGTTTTCACTTTCTAGGACTAATTGTGACATAGTGTTTTTAGAGAATTGGTTGATGTTATTAAATTCAAGAATTTTTAATTTTGTTATAGCAAATCCAACAATAGCTAAAAGATAAAATACATAAAGCTTTTAAACCCAATAACCATAAAGGTCGCCACCACGCGCCTGTAGAAGCTTCAATCACATCTGAAATACTAAATACTATAAAGCTTATGCTAAGAGTGATGGTTAATTTTTTTAGCTCTGCATTAGGATTATTTCTTTTTAAAAATAAGACTAAGGCAATGATAAACCATAAGCCTGATTCAAAATAATTAAAGATTGCGACTATGTCCATGATGTCATTATCCAGCGTGTTTTTTAGAACAGTCTCTAAATAAGCTGGACTGACGTTGTTTGAGCATGGTCTGACTATAATCCAATTCTGGAAAATTGAGTTCTAAAATGATTCTGACAATCGATGCTGATATATTTAAGAGGATTACTAATAAATGCAGAAAAAGCTATATTCTTTATTATATCTATCGGAGCAGTTGTATTTTTTTTCGACTCTCTTTTGTATGTTTTTTTATAATATGTACTTATAATTGTTATTGCAGTATGTTCCCACAAATGTCCTTGCACTATTTTACAAGGTAGTTGATGACTCGCTATTCTGAGAATTTCATTTGATATTGGGCAATTTTTGAAATCTTTTTCGCGATATTTTTTTGCATGACGTTTAAATTCATCAGGTTGAATAAAATTATATTTTTTTAAAGATAGCTTTAGTCCGCAACTATCTTTTCTCTTTGGAATAAGAGCCTCACCATTTTTTTGAAAAACGGCATCTAATGAACATATTTTAGCTATCGATTTGAACGTCACACGCCATGAATGTCTGACTTCATCTAAATCAGCTTCATTAATTGTTAAATTAGAAATAATTGACTGACAAAGTTCTAAAGTCCAAAAATCATTCTCCCAACTATAACCATAAGTAATAAATAGATTTTTATGCTCAATCAAAGGCGATGAAATGTTTATTAAATCTTTATCAATAATAACTATTGAGTTATTTGTATCTAACATTTTTATTTTTTCAAAATAGTCCATTGCGGCGATGTTATTACCAACTGGTTTTATTTTTATAGATTTCTTTCCAGTAATCTCTTTAATTAAAGCAGAGTAATATTTCTCATCAAATGTATTGTTACAATCATTTTTTCCTTCTGTATAAACGATTAAATCGCATTCAAAAAATTCAGGTGAATTTCTTAAGCCGCTAGTTGTACGAGTAAATGTCATTTAATTACATCCTTCATTTTTATTAGTTTATCTGAATGTTTCCCAACAATATCTGGAGAGTGTGTTGCAAATAATATTTGTGCATTCGGATTTAACTTTGATATATAATCAGTTAAAGTTTCTTGCCAACTTATATGCAAAGATAATTCTGGTTCATCGGCAATATAAACCACATGTTTTTCTTCTTGTAAAAGGGCTTCACCGAGAATAATTAATAATTGTTTCTCACCTGAAGAGAGTTCTTCAATTGATATTGGTCGATTGTTTTTTGTTTTAAAATGAAGGGCATTTCTCTCTGATAAGAAGACTTCCTTTCTTCCCTCAAGCAATTCATTTATTACTGATAAAAAATTATCTTTTGATTTAAAGATATTTTTTTCAGTTTGTTTTAGTTCTTCATATTTTTGTACAAGGTCGTGACTACGCCATGTATCATAAATTGTTGCAAATTGTTTTGTACTTATACCGTCTCTTTTTTTTAATTGTTGTTTGGCTTCCTCAAATTTCTCAAAATGTTTTTTTATTTTAAGAGAGTATTTCTTTTTATCTACGCCTAAAACTTCAAATATTTCAGAAAGAGCTTTTTGTTCTTTTTCAGTATTAATAGTTCCTGTTGATGTAATAACATTATCTTCGTTTCCTTCTGATGTGAGTATAGAAAGTAATATATTCTTTTGGAAATTTACGATTTCATCGGAATATTTACTTGCTAATAGTGAAAAATAACCCATAAGAGAATTACTTAATAAATTAAGTTTTTGATCAATTGCTGGTGTTGTTTTTCTTTCATCGCTTAATCTATTTTCTTCATTACGATGAACAGATAACCATGTAACTTTTACAAAAGAATCAAGTCGCTCCCTAATATCTAAAAAATGATCTCTTATCATTTTATCCCGTATTGCTCTTGAAGGAATCCCCCTAAAAAATCGTTCTTGTTCCATTGCACCAAAATCAAAAATAATTGGGTTAGTATCTTTTGAGTATTGTTTAAAAATATAACTTATATCATAAAAAGGGATATTTTCTCTTCTGGTCTTTTTTACTTCTATTGAAGGTTTCTTTTTTCCAATATTTGTTTTAAAAGTGATAATTATCCTATCAAATTCTGTTTTATCAAGTCGTTCAAAATCTCCAGTTAATGCAGCCGCAATTAAATTTATTACTGTAGTCTTTCCTGTACCGTTTTGACCAATTAAAAAATTGAATTTATCATCACATTGGAAATTAACGGAAAATTCCCCCCAAAGGTTTTCAATTTTAATATTATCGATAATATTCATATTTTATACTCTAGGTTTATTTGATATTTTTTTAATCTCGTTCAACTACAATCTTTACAGCCGACCATCAACCCTCCAAAATCTACTATACAATGCAGTCGATTACTACTGCTAGGCTCAAAAAAATACCTCAGCTCTCAAGCCGCACTATCTTTTAGTCACTAAGACTTTTACTGTAATGGCTAAGCCTTATCTTATTGATAACTGGTCAATTTCTTTAAACAAAGTCGCTAAAAAAACACTTTCAAAAAAATATATGACGGTTTTGTGTTAGACTAGGCGGTTTGTTTTCCTGCACAATGACAGTTGCAAGCCTTCATGCGAACTCGGATAAAAATTTGTGGCTTTACCCGCGCCAGTGACGCGCTCTACGCGGCAAACTTAGGCGTTGATGCACTGGGTTTAGTGTTTTATGCAAAAAGCCCACGCCATGTCAGTATTAAACAAGCCATTGAAATCACTAAATTTCTGCCTGCTTTTGTTAGCACGGTAGGTTTATTTGTCAATGAAACCGAGGCGAACATTCGCGCCGTGTTAGCGCGAGTGCCGCTGGATTGTTTGCAATTTCACGGCGATGAATCGCCGCAAGATTGCCGTTTATACGCAAAGCCGTATCTTAAAGCGGTGCGGGTGCAGCAAGACACCGATATTAGCCAGTTAGCAGCGCAGTATCATGACGCGGCTGGCTTATTATTAGATGCCTATAACCCACACGCACACGGTGGCACAGGACACGTCTTTGATTGGCAATTAATCCCCAAGCAATGCCGTTTGCCGATTATTTTGGCGGGGGGCTTAGACGTTAGCAATGCAAAACAAGCCATTGAAGCAGTAAAACCCTACGCACTCGATATTAGCAGTGGTGTCGAACAACAAAAAGGTATTAAAGACCCCGCTAAAATGCGTGCGTTTATTCAACAAGTAATTGAGGCTGACTTAGAAAATTTATGACAACAACATACACCATGCCCGATGAGCGCGGACATTTTGGCCCTTACGGTGGTCAGTTTGTCGCCGAAACCCTAGTCCCCCCCATTCAAGAATTGAATGCGGCGTATCAACAGTATATGCACGACCCTGATTTTATTGCCGAACTCGATAAAGATTTGCAATATTATGTCGGTCGTCCTTCACCGCTGTACCATGCTGAGCGTTGGAGTCGTGAGCTGGGCGGGGCGCAAATTTATTTAAAACGCGAAGACTTAAATCATACAGGTTCGCACAAAATCAATAACACCATAGGTCAAGCCCTACTTGCCAAACGCATGGGCAAAACCCGCATTATTGCCGAAACAGGCGCGGGTCAACATGGCGTGGCGACTGCTACGGTGGCGGCGCGTTTGGGTTTGGAATGCGTGGTGTATATGGGCGCGGTGGACGTGGCGCGGCAATCGCTGAACGTGTATCGCATGAAATTATTAGGTGCGACCGTAGTAGCAGTAGAATCGGGTTCTAAAACCTTAAAAGACGCGCTCAACGAAGCCCTACGCGATTGGGTGACTAACGTTGATAATACCTTCTATATTATCGGCACAGTCGCAGGGCCACACCCCTATCCTGCAATGGTCAGAGACTTTCAAGCGATTATTGGCAGAGAAGCCAAAGCGCAATGCTTAGCGCAAGCAGGTCGTTTGCCTGATGCGTTGGTAGCTTGTGTGGGCGGTGGTTCAAATGCCATCGGTTTGTTTTATCCGTTTATTGATGATGCCAGCGTTAAGTTAATTGGCGTGGAAGCGGCGGGTGATGGTATTGAAACAGGTCGTCATTCTGCACCGTTATCAGCGGGAAAACCGGGGGTATTACACGGCAACCGCACTTATTTAATGGCAGACGAAGACGGCGAAATCATTGAAACCCATTCAATTTCCGCAGGTTTGGATTACCCCGGTGTAGGGCCTGAGCATTCGTGGTTAAAAGATACAGGTCGGGCGCAATATGTCAGTATTACCGATAATGAAGCCTTAGACGGTTTTTATGCTTTAACGCGCATGGAAGGCATTATCCCCGCCTTAGAATCAGCTCATGCGATGGCATATACGCTTAAACTCGCGCCTACTATGGGTCAAGATGAGATTTTAATTGTTAATTTGTCAGGTCGTGGCGATAAAGACATGCAGACTATGGCAAGACGTGAAGGAATAGAACTATGAGCCGCTTAGCCGATACTTTTGCCAACTTAGCTTCAACTGGGCGCAAGGCATTAATCCCCTTTGTCACCGCTGGCGACCCGTTCCCTGATTTTACCGTGCCATTGATGCACGAAATGGTCAAAGCAGGGGTTGATGTGATTGAATTAGGTGTACCGTTTTCAGACCCGATGGCAGACGGCCCTGTGATTCAACGCGCCAGTGAACGCGCTTTAGCGCATGGTATGAGTTTGCGTAAAACCCTAGCGGTGGCAATGGAGTTTAGACGCGATAATCAACACACCCCCGTAGTTATCATGGGTTATGCTAATCCGATTGAAGCGATGGGTTATGAAGCCTTTGCTAACGCGGCGCAACGCGCAGATATTGACGGCGTATTAACTGTTGATTTGCCCCCCGAAGAAGGCGCGGAATGCAGTGAATTATTAAAAGCTCGCGGTATTGATACTATTTTCTTGCTCGCGCCTAATAGCACAGTGGAACGCGTTGAAAAAATGGCGGCGATTGGTAGCGGTTATTTATACTATGTATCACTCAAAGGCGTAACTGGCGCGGGTCATTTAAACACCGAAGACGTTAAACAAAAAGTTGAGCAAATTCAGTCGATTACCAGCTTGCCTATCGGCATTGGTTTTGGCGTAAAAGACGCGCAAACCGCTAAAGCGGTGTCTGCTTTGGGTGATGGTGTGGTTGTCGGTAGCGCGTTGATTAGTAAAATTGAAGCCAATTTAGACGCGCCGCAAGTGGCTAAAGATGAAATTATTGAATTATTAACCGCCATGCGCACTAGCATGGACAGTTAAGCGGAGTTAAAAATGAGCTGGTTTGAAAAATTACGTCCCACCATTCGCACTGAAGCCACTATTAAAAAAAATAGTGTGCCTGAGGGTTTGTGGAATAAATGTCCTAATTGTAATGCGATTTTATATAACAGCGAATTAGAAAAAAACTACAGTGTCTGCCCTAAGTGTGAACATCACATGCGGATTTCAGCGCGTACTCGCTTGAATTTATTTTTAGATGAAGGCGTTCGTGAAGAAATTGGCAAAAACATCAAGCCCACTGACCCGCTGAAATTCAAAGACAGCAAAAAATACAAAGACCGTATCGTTGCCGCGCAAAAACAAAGCAAAGAAACCGATGCGTTAGTGGTGATGAAAGGTTCGGTCAAAGGTGTTGAGGTAGTCGTTGCCGCTTTTGATTTTAATTTTATGGGCGGCTCGATGGGTTCGGTTGTCGGTGAGCGATTTGTACGCGGCGTGAACAAAAGCTTAGAGCTGGGTCTACCGTTTATCGTATTCACTGCCAGCGGCGGCGCGAGAATGCAGGAATCGCTGTTTTCATTATTTCAAATGAGCAAAACCAGCGCGGCTTTAACTAAACTAGCGCAAGCAGGTCTGCCTTATATTTCTTTTATGACCGACCCTACAATGGGCGGCGTATCGGCAAGTTTGGCAATGCTAGGCGATATTAACGTGGCAGAACCCAATGCCTTAATTGGTTTTGCAGGGCCACGCGTGATTGAGCAAACCGTGCGTGAAAAACTACCCGAAGGCTTTCAACGCAGTGAGTTTTTACAAGAACACGGCGCGATTGACATGATTGTGGATAGACGCGATATGCGCGACAAAATGGCAAGTGTACTCACCATGCTTATGGCAAGTAAAAAAACAGTTCAAGCCAGCCCCGCTAGCCTTGAAAACACCCAAACTGCCAGCGAAGAGCCAGCCGTCTGAGATGAGAGTCATTTATAACACGGCGTTACTGCTCACTAAAGCATCGTTAGCGACTCACTAACGATGGTATTTCATTCTCTTTCTGCTTGGCTCGCATGGCAAGAAACCTTGCATCCACTCGCTATTGATTTAGGTTTAGAACGCGTGGCTAGCGTGTTTTGCGCTTTGCAACCCCATTATCAAAAACCACTAACCATTACGGTGGCGGGGACAAATGGCAAAGGCTCGTGCATTGCTTTATTAGAAGCCATGTATCGGGCGCAAGGCTACAAGGTAGGCGCGTATTCTTCACCTAATATCATCAAATACAATGAACGCATCAAAATCGATGGGCAACCTGCCAGTGATGAACTTATCTGCGGAGCATTTGAACGCATTGAAGCGGTACGCCATAACACTTCTTTGAGTTATTTTGAATTCGGCACATTAGCGGCTTTAGATTTATTTGCACGGGCGCGAGTTGACATTCAATTATTAGAAGTGGGTATGGGCGGACGTTTGGATGCGGTCAATATTGTCGATGCCAATGTGGCGTTAATTAGTAGTATAGGCATAGACCATGTTGAATGGCTGGGTAATACCCGTGAGGCGATTGCTAAAGAAAAGGCAGGTGTTTTTCGCGCTCACGCGCCAGCGGTGATTGGTGATGCACGTCCGCCGCAATCTTTATTAGACTGCGCCGCTGAAAAACAAGCTCTGTTGCATTGCATAAGCAAAAACTTCAGCTATCACAAGGATAAGGATTCGTGGACGTGGCGCAGTGAAAATTTACACTTTGAACAATTACCCAAGCCCACGCTCAAAGGTGAACATCAATACCGTAACGCTTCGGCGGTGATTTGTGCCGTGACTTTGCTATCTGAGCAGTTGCCCATCTCTGAGCAAGCCATACGCTACGGTCTGAGTCATACCCAATTATTAGGACGCTTTCAACTCATTGAAAATCAAGCTGATGTGCCTGTATTATTAGACGTGGGACACAATCCTGAAGCCGTTAAAACCTTAGTCGATTATTTAAATAATACCTTTCCCAACAAACGCATCCATGCCGTGTTTGCCATGATGAAAGATAAAGACATTAGCGCGGTATTAAAACTCATGCAGCCTATTGTGCATCATTGGTTTATCGCCCCGCTAGCCAATCCTAGAGCAGCCAATGAAAGTTTGATGCGCGAAATATTCACCCAAAATGGCATGAATAACCTATCTTTTGGCTATACTTGTTTTAAGCAAGCATTTGATGCGGCAAAAAATCAAGCGCGACGTGGTGATTTATTACTGGTTTTTGGGTCTTTCTTTTTAGTGTCTGATTGTCTAGTCGAATTTGAGAAAAAGTGAGGGTATTGTGGATTCCGAATTAAAACAACGTTTAATCGGTGCTGTGGTGGTCACTGCACTAGCAACCATTTTTATTCCTATGCTCTTTGATGATCCTGTTGATACTAGCGGTCAAGCAGTAAGTGAACTGAGTGTCCCTGCTATGCCTTCTAAGCCCAATACCAGCTCTGCCAATAAACTGCCCACTCGCGCTGAGCAAGTATTAAAAGCGCGTAATGGTAATTTACCCCCAGAGCCTGAGGCTGAAAAAGTAGTAGAAACCGAAGAAGAAACTGAATTACCCGTAGGTAATAAAGCCATTGCCCTCGAAGACAATAATGAACAGCCTATTAGCAATGGAGCTGAAATTGCCGATGATCCCAATATCACGGATGAAGCTACGGCACTGGACACGGGTGTAGTCGATGAGGCGGCGCAACCCAATAAAGCACAGTCTAAAAACAAAGTCGCCGCCATTAAGCCTCAAGAAATCGCTAATGTAGATGAACCTGAGTCAGCCGAGCCTATAGTAGAAGAACCTACTATCAAAGGTGCAAAAAATCCTGATTTAACCCGCTGGGCCATTCAAGCAGGCACGTTTAGTCAAAAAGATAATGCGTACAGCTTACAAGAAAGCCTACGCAAACAAGGCTTACCTGCCAGCGTGGAAGTCAGTAAAACCAGCAAAGGCACACCCTTGTATAAAATTAAAATTGGCCCTTCATTAGATAAAAAACGCGCCGCTGCCATGAAAGCCACTTTAGATAAACAAAACATTCACGCCATTTTAATTCCAGAATGAGTAGTGTTTTAACTACTTACTTTAACTTATTGATTAAAAATAAAAACAACCACCTAAAAGCACGAAGCTTTTCGTGACCTAAAGTGGTTTTTTATTTTGCATAATGTATTCATCAAATAACCCCTTATTTTGACTTTTTCACTATCGGATTAAAAACCATGTGTGGTATTGCTGCTATCGTTTCACATCAAGCTGTGAATCAAGAACTTTATGACGCTTTGACGGTGTTGCAACACCGAGGACAAGACGCGGCGGGTATTGTCACTTGCGAAAATGGACGCTTACATTTGCGTAAAGACAACGGTCTAACCCGCGATGTCTTTAGCACCGAACAAATGATGAAATTACGCGGTAATATGGGTATTGCCCACGTCCGTTATCCTACCGCAGGTTGCAACAGCTCCGCTGAGGCGCAACCTTTTTATGTCAACTCACCGTTTGGCTTAACCTTAGCTCATAACGGCAATCTAACCAATACCGAAGAGCTAAAACAAGCCCTGTTTGACGAAGACCAACGTCATATCAATACTAATTCCGATTCAGAAGTGTTGCTTAACGTGTTTGCCCACGAACTGCAAACTCTACATAAACGTAATCTAACCGTTACCGATGTGTTTAATGCGGTGGCAGGTGTGCATCGGCGTTGTCGCGGCGCGTATGCGGTAGTCGTTATGATTACAGGTTTTGGTATCTTAGGTTTTAGAGATCCTAACGGCATACGTCCTATTGTTTTTGGTAAACGTGACAGTGAGCAAGGCACAGAATTCATGATTGCCTCTGAAAGTGTTGCCTTAGACGTATTAGGTTTTGAGCGCATTCGTGACCTAGCTCCCGGTGAGGCAGTATTCATCGAACAAACAGGCGAACTGCATACTCAGCAATGTGCCGAAAAAACCCTGCATTGCCCCTGTATTTTTGAATATGTCTACTTTGCCCGTCCTGATTCGATTATCGATGATATTTCAGTCTACAAAGCGCGGTTACGCATGGGTGATAAATTAGCCCAAAAAGTCTTGCGTGAATGGGGCGAACACGACATTGACGTGGTGATTCCCATCCCCGACACTAGCAGAACCGCCGCTTTGCAAATGGCAAATGTCTTAGGGGTAAAATTTAGCGAAGGCTTTATGAAAAACCGCTACATCGGCAGAACCTTCATTATGCCGGGGCAAAAAATGCGTGAAAAATCGGTGCGCCAAAAACTCAATGCCATCGGTTTAGAATTTAGAAACAAAAACGTTTTATTAGTGGATGATTCAGTGGTGCGCGGCACCACCTCAGCGCAAATCATTCAAATGGCAAGAGATGCTGGCGCGAAAAAAGTTTATTTTGCCTCAGCCGCGCCACCTGTGCGTTATCCTAATGTTTATGGCATAGATATGCCCGCCGCAAACGAGTTAATTGCCCATAATCGCACTGAAGAAGAGGTTTGCACAGCCATAGGCGCGGATAAATTAATTTACCAAGATTTAGATGACCTAATTGAAGCGGTCAGAAAAGGTAACCCCAGTATTACCCGCTTTGATACTTCGTGCTTTAGTAATGAATATATTACAGGTGATATTGACGAGGCTTATTTAGAACGCATTGAAACCTTACGCAATGATAATGCCCAAAGCCAATGTAATTCAGATGGTTTCATTATTGAAATGTAGCCATTAATAATAACCCTAATAGATTTTAAACAAACTTAGCTGTCATGCTGATGCAATAAAACAAAATTATGCTTGATTAGACATCTACCCTTCTAGTGAGCAATCCAATGTCTAATTTGCATAAAGAGCTACTTAGTATCATTGATGGCAAAAAAATAACTCCTTATTTTCAACCGATTATTTCTTTAAGCCAAAAAAAAATCATCGGTTATCATGCCTTAATTCGAGGCCCTTTTAATAGTCCACTGGGCAATGTTTCTAATCTATTTAATACCGCTAAACAATTTAATCTGACTCATAAACTCGAATGGCTTTGCCAAGAAATAATTCTACAAAGTTATACCCGCTTAGCTATTCGAGAAAAACTATTTATGACCATCAGTGCATCGCTATTAACCCAGCCTGATTTTGAACAAGCAATTAGCCTACAATTACTCGAAAAATTCAATATCCATGCGCATAGCATCGTCATTGAATTAAGCAATTATCAATTTAATGATGATAATGAACTACTGCTCAATAGCGCGTGGCATTGTAACAATAGAGGCTATGAAATTGCTTTAAATAACTTAGGTTCAACTTACAGTGGTTTAAAATTGTGGTCAGAATTATTACCCGACTATGTAAAACTTGATAAGCACTTTATTTGTGATATTGATGAAGATATTATTAAATTTAATTTTGTGCGTGCTATTCAAGATATAGCCCGTTCTTTGCATTGCACTCTTATTGCAACAGGCATAAACACAGAAAGTGAATTAAAAACTATTGCAAAACTGGGTATAACACATGCACAAGGTAATTATATTGCAAAGCCTACACAACTTCCCATAGAAAACCTAGATACTAACTTATTTATTAGCGATAGTGCTGATAGCGAGTTAATTGAATTATTTAATAGCGGACAAGCGGTTGCACAGATTGCAAAATTAATTAGTCCTGTTTGTTCAGAAACTGCAATCAGTGAAGTAATGGCACGCTTTCAACGTAATACTGAACTTAGTATTCTACCTTTAGTCGATAATAATATCGCTGTAGGCATTATTTTTCGGGATTTATTTTTGTCGCGCTTATTTTCGAGTCGTTATGGTTTAGAACTCTATGGCAAAAAACCCATAAAACTATTTATCGATAAAATCCCCTTAACAGTTGAAGATAATTGTTCAATTCAAGCAGTCAGTAAAAAACTGACTGCTACTATGCGTAACGATACCGCCTTTATTATTAGTCATCATGGTAACTATGCAGGTATTGGTTTAGTGATGGATTTACTTAAAGAAATCACTAAACAACAAATTGATAGTGCCAAACATGCCAATCCATTAACCCTATTACCGGGTAGTGTTCCTATTAATGAACAAATGAATCGTTTAATTGCTAACAAAACTCCCTTTAGTGTCGCTTATTTTGATTTAGATAATTTTAAACCTTTTAATGATGTTTATGGTTATAATGCAGGTGATAATATTATCAAAGCAGTGGCAAATACATTAATGCAATTAATTCCAACTAATAAAGGACAAGTGGGACATATTGGCGGGGATGATTTTATTGTGATTTTTACTTGCCAAGATTGGCTATTTTGTTGCAAGAAAGTATTAAAAACCTTTAAAAATCTAGTGCCTAGTTATTATAAAGAAAGAGATGTTAAAGCGGGTGGCATTCATACTGAAAACCGTTCAGGGCAAAAATGTTTTTATCCTTTAATCAGTTTATCGATAGGGATTGTTGATGAAATTGCCACTATACAATGCCAGTCGCATGTTGAAATTTCGGATTTAGCCGCAGGAGCAAAAAAACAAGCTAAAAAAATTGATGGTAATAGTTTATTTATTAATAAACGTTATAAACAAACTGGCTAGTTGTCAGAATCAGGATTTTTAAGATTAAAGGATTAACAGGATGTAATATCTTGCTAATCCTATAAATCCTGATTCTGACAGATATAAATTAACGGTAGTGCTTCAAAAGAGTAGGTTTTAACAAAACGCTCTTTTAGTTGGAGTTCAAACCTAGGTTTGAATTCCGATTGTTTGATATTAACTAGCCCACTTTTTTGATGCACTACCAAATTAACTAATACTACGACTGGCAGTCCTTAAAGGACTGCCAGTCGTGTAACTAACTAATATTAATATAACACCGCGCCACTGTTTTTAGCCGCAATAAAATCCGCATAATCTTGTTTGACTTGCGCGGTATAATTTAGGGCGTAATTTAAGGTTTCGGTTTTTAAACCTGAAACATCACCATTAATCACATCGGTAATTTCTTTATCGATGCTATAAGTAATTAAGGTGGCATCATAATCTTTATCAGCTAAAGCATGATTTTTAGCGACAATTTTACCCATGTATTTAATAGCATCATTAAATTTTGTATACGTTGTCAACAGCGTATAATCAAAATCTTCTTGATAAGGCGAGCGTTCACGAATAAAAAACGGTAAGCTATTCATAGTAGTATAGCCTGCAAAAATATCAGTATTACTGAGCATGGCTTTCATGCTTTTAGTGGCTCTGATACTATTATCATTATTATAAGCTGAGGTGGGCATATTATTAGGCGCGGCAATAGAAACGGCACTAGTAGTCTCTTGTTTCATTTCCAAAATAACATCGTCAGTAGTATCAGAACTACTATCACCTGCAATTAATAAATAATAACGATAACGCCCCAAACTACCCGTGCCAGAACCTAAACGCAAAGCGGCATCTTTTAATTCATAATAACCATTGCTTTTACGTTTAGAACTGGGAATTGAATTAATGTACGCGCTCATGGCATTATTTAACGCGTTAAAAGTGGCACTATCAACAGGTTGCAATGAATTAGCAATACTTTGAAAATAACGATTACCCGAACTGACTGTTGTATATTTAGCCAATAAATCAGAACGTTTTTTAGCGTCAGCTGTTTGAATAGTATCTTTAACCACACCATTGGTATTTGTAGTATCTAAACGGTAATTCAATTCAGTATCAACGCCTTTAAAAGCGGCAATTTGCGTAGCGTAACTATCAATAAAGTTTTTAACTAAAGTTGAGCGGTCGGTGCTATTAATACCATTTTCTTCGCTAGCGAGTAAAATAGCCACTGCCATACGGCGTAAATCCCAAGTATATGAACCCCAATAACCCTCATCGAAATCATTAGTATCAAATACCGCATTACCATTTGAATCACGCAAACCGCCCATGTTTTGCATGTGCATATCGCCTTCTAACCAAGTGCTATTAGTAGCGGCATTGGTATAAACTGAGGCGGGTAATAAAGCATTTTTAATATCTTTATAATATAAATGCGCCGTACCACGATAAAAAGAAAAAGCGTTTAATGCCATTTTAGACATTTTGGTTGATAATTCACCCGCTAAAACACTATTGGTATTAAAAGGGTGATTATAATTATAAATTTCTGTTACCAACCAAGACTGACGGCTACTTGCCGCTTGTACCTGTGTTGAAAACAAGCTTAAAGAAAAAGCCGACAAAACAAGACCTGTCGCCAATAATGAGCGTAGTTTCATAGTAGTTCCTTTGTTATTATGTGAATGCTTAATACAACAATGTATCAGCGCGATAATGATAATTAAGCTATGTGATTATATGATGACATTAATAACGCGCTTAACATTTAAAAGCTGACGCGGCTTTCATCTAATTTTCCGCTATTATTGATTAAAAATAATAGCACTAAAAAAACAAAAATAAGCTTAATTAGGCTTATTCCTTTTTACCAGTAAAAATTTACTATCATCGAGAATATCATGTCATTTAATGAATTAGGTCTGTGCGCTGAATTACTCAAAGCAGTTACTGACCAAGGTTATACCACCCCCACCCCTATCCAAAAACAATCCATTCCCTTAATACTACAAGGCAAAGATATATTAGCAGGCGCGCAAACAGGCACGGGTAAAACGGCGAGTTTTACTCTGCCTTTATTACAACGATTAATGGTTAATTTTGATGCTACTCAACATCCGCGTCCTGTACGCGCTTTAATATTAGTCCCCACGCGAGAATTAGCCGCACAAGTTTATGAAAGCGTTAAAACTTACGGAGCGCATTTACCTTTGGAGGCAATTACTTTAGTAGGCGGCGCGAGTATTAAAGCGCAAATAAAAGAATTACGCCGAAGCGGCGATATATTAGTGGCAACGCCGGGCAGATTACTTGATCATATTAATCAACGCAATGTTAATTTATCTAAAGTGGAAGTATTAGTTTTAGATGAAGCCGATAGAATGTTGGATATGGGCTTTTTACCCGATATTCGCCGTTTATTGGGATTAGTGCCTAAACAAAAACAAAGCTTATTATTTTCAGCGACTATTCCGGGAGCAATTAAAAACCTTGCTGAGCAGTTATTAAAAAATCCAGTTTCGGTTGAAGTGGCTAAACAAAATGCGACTGCTGATAATGTCACTGAACGCGTTTATGCCATTAAAAAAGAACATAAACGCGAGTTATTATCGTATTTAATTGGTAATAATAATTGGCAACAAGTTTTAGTTTTTGTGAGAACTAAACATGGCGCGGACAGATTAGAAAAACAATTAATCAGTGATGGTATTCGTAGCGCGGCTTTACATGGTGATAAAACCCAAGCGGCGCGTAATAAAGCTTTGGATTATTTTAAAACAGGTAAGGTGTCAGTATTAGTGGCAACCGATGTGGCTTCACGCGGTTTAGATATTGATAATTTACCGCATGTTATTAATTTTGATTTGCCGCAAGTTGCCGAAGATTATGTGCATCGCATTGGCAGAACAGGCAGAGCGGGCATGAGTGGTGAGGCTATTTCGTTAGTCTGCCCCGAAGAAGCGCATTTATTAATCGCTATTGAAGGTATTTTAAAACGGCAAATAACTCGCGTGGCAGATACGGGTTATGAACCTGTGGTATTAAAAGTTATTGAAGCTCCTAAAAAGAAAGCCGACAATGCCGCTAAAAAAGATTTTCGGCATTATAAACCTGCTGCTAAAGCGGCGGTTAATCCTAAAGCTAAACGTGGCGAATCAGCACGCGGTAAACCTGCGGCAAATCGTACAGGCGGACGTTCACGTTAATTAATTGAT
>JBAQSX010000157.1:0-5203 GCA_049296695.1 Methylococcaceae bacterium
GTAATAAATAACTATAATAACTTACACTATCTAATTGTTTTAACGTTAAAATTCGCGTAAATAAAGCAGGAAAACCCGAAGTACACAAAAACTCCACTATTTGTACTAATAGTGCCAAAATAATAACGCCTATAATAGCGGCAAATAAACTTTGTGCTTGCAGAATACGGCGCATTTGCGCATAAATATTGGGTTTGGCACTAGCAGGAATGGATAATGAAACGCCCCAACCATAACGAAAAAAATCTTTTAAATTAATTAGCCCTGCCACTAAGGCAATTAAAGCAATAATGATTTCAGAAATCCGCGATAAACCAATGAATAAAAATAAATTCAGCCACGCCGCCATGAACATAAAATAAGCAATACCTTCAATAACAACAAATGTCCCCGCAATAATGAACATGCGTTTTCGATTACCCAAAGGCGCGAGCAGAGAAATCATTAGAATTAATACCCACATCGAGCAGGGATTAAAACCATCTAATAAACCCATTGCTAGGGTAAATAACGGTAAACCAATATCATCTAAAGATAACGATTGTCCTAAGAAATTAATATTAAATTTTTGACTAATGACAGGTGGCTTGGGGGCTTCACACGATAAACTTTCTACAGCCTCACAACTACCATTATCACTGCTTTTAATTGATGGCGGTGAGATTTGTTGTATTAATGCGTCCTTTATCCATTGTCCTGTACTGATTTCATCGCTATAACCAATAATTAATTGTCCGTTAATATAAAAGGCAGGTACACGGACATTATTCACTTTTAATTGTTCAGCTAAGGTTTGTAATTGTTGCAAGGCTTGTTTATCGGTGCTGACATCATGAATAATAATCGTTAAATCAGTCTGTTCTATTTTAAGTTTGTCTAAAAAATTTTCTGCTTGTTTGCAATGTGGACAGCCTTGGCGTACAAAAACTTCTATATCGGCGTGTTGTGGCGAATTAATTGTTTGAGCAAAACTTAGTGTATTGATGCTGAATAGTATCAATAGCATAATAAAATAATAAAGTCTTTGTTTAGTATAATTATTCATTATTGCCTCGTTTTTTTAGGAACTTAATTTAAGTCTAGTAGCTTTTATTTAATCTGCGCTTATACCAGTACAGTGAAATTCTTAACAATAAAGCATTTAAAAACGGCGCGGGGGTAGTGCTTCAAAAAAGTAGGCTAGTGAATATCAAACAATCGGAGTTCAAACCTAGGTTTGAACGCCAACTAAAAGCGCGTATTTATTAAATCCTATTCTTTTGAGGCTGTTTTAAATAACACTATGTCACAAAGCAAGCTTTGGACTCCACTGCGTAACTTTAATTATTTAATGGTTAAACTATTCTCACAAACCGCATTATCTGTTTGACTATTAGCAAGAGCGGCATGAATAGTTAAAGCTAATTCGCCGCGTAATGGTGGTAATTTTACGATTCGTTCTTCGGTAATACTCAAAGGATTTTTGGCATTACGCACAGGAACAGTAAAGTTTTGACTGAGTTGCAAAGGAATTTTAAAACCGTTCATATTCACTTTAGCCGCAATTTTAAAATCAATGTGATAATCTTTTTGATTATTATCCACAGCGGCATGAATTTTAAAAATAGCCGTCTCATTGGCTGAAAAACTGCTTTGTGCAAGATGCTCTGCGTTAAGAATCTCACAGCTTAAACTCAATGAATTAGCCTGCGCTTTTGTATGAATGGTGATTAAAAAGAGTAATACTAGTAAATTGATAGTCTGTTTAATCATGGAATAGCCTATGATTTATTTTTTAATTAAAGTGCTAAGGATTAGCGTGAATGCTTATTATTCTACTATTGTACAGACGTTGCATTGTACAGACGTTGCATTGCAACGTCTCTACGAAAGAAGGCTCATCAATAATTATTCGCTTACCATTAAAATAACTTAATTTAAATTGTTTTCAATAACAATAATATGCTTTTCAGCTAAGTCCATCAGTATTTGCAAACCATGGGTGATAATAATATCGGGATTAGTGCCGCTTTCTAAAGCTAATTGATTAAGACAATCAGTCGTTAAAATAATATTATTTTCTTGGATAATTTCTAATAAACGATAAGTTAATGGCGTAATAGTAAAGAAATGAACTTGATAATCACTATCACGGTGAACAATTAAAAAAGTCGTTTGTTCAGGTGGTTGCTCTGGTAAATATTCAGGACTTATTTTATGAACAGGATATTGATAGACTAATACCCACGTTAAATCAGAAACGCTAATTTTTTGAGTTAATAAATTTTTAATGGGTAGGGTATTAATAATTAACTCGTCTTTTGCAATGGATAATGCCATTTCTACCCATTCATAATGGGCGAGTTCTATAATAAAGGCATAATCATGAGTAGTATCACGTTCGTTTTGTAGATAATATAAAAACTCTTGGGCTATTTCAGAAAAATACGGGGTTTTACACTGATGAGTCGCAAAAAAATCTCGTGCTAATTGTTGCCATTGATTATCATCGAGCAGAGTTTTTAATACGGGAAAACAACTGGCTAAAAAGCCATCGATATTATTAAAAAATAATTCGCTATAAACGGCAATACGCTCAGCATTAACATCTTTTGGCACAGGACTATTATTAGGATTGCGAATATAGCTGGCAAAAGCGCGTTGTTTGTCTTGGAAATTAGCGTTCATAATTAAGCGGATTGTTGGGCATGATGCGTGTGCCACGCATTTTGAATAGTTTTAATAATGGCTATTTCACGTTCTAATTCACTCAATGGCGGTAAATTAAAATCACGTTCTAATAAAGTCGGAAATACGCCATATAATTCGTAGGCTTTACCGAGTAATTTCCACACGGGGTCGATAATTTCCGCGCCGTGGGTATCAATTAAAAAATCATCGGCTTGGCGATAATGTCCTGCAATATGGGCATAAGCGATACGTTGCGCGGGAACTGAGCGTAAAAAGTTTTCGGCATCGTAACCGTGATTGACGCTATTGACGTAGATATTATTAATATCGAGCAGTACATCACAATCGGCTTCGATGACTACGGCATTAAAAAATTCAATCTCGCTCATTTCCTGCCCTGTAACGGTGTAATAAGAGACATTTTCGAGGGCGATTTTTTGTTCCAATAGGTCTTGTACGCGGCGGATACGTCGCGCTACATGACTGACTGCTTCTTGGGTAAAAGGGATGGGCATGAGGTCATATAAATGCCCGTCTTGACTGCAATAACTGAGGTGTTCACTGTAAAACTTAATGCCGTGTTGGCGCATAAAGTCTTTAACGGCTAACACAAAAGTTTCATCTAAAGGGTCGGGACTACCCAGTGATAACGATAAGCCGTGACAAATAAAGTCGTGTTGTTCGGTCATGGCGCGGAATTGTTTGCCCAGTTTGCCGCCGATGGTAATCCAGTTTTCTGGCGCGACTTCGTAGAAATTAACCCCAGTAGGCGGTGATTGCAAGCTTTGACTGAGTAGTGAACGCCGTAATCCTAAGCCTGCGCCGTGTACGAGTTGTTGTGTACTTTTCATAATAAATGCCTAAAGCGATTAATAAAAAACCTGTCAGATTTTTAAAATCTGACAGGTCTACAATTGCCTAACTTAAGGATATTACTTGATTAATGTGCGGCTGGCGCGGCTGGTTTAGCGGCATCGGCGGGTGCTTTCATATTAGCCGCACACGCGCCTTCTTTGCCTTTCATCATCTCAGAGCAACCTTGCATCCCTTCGCCACAACCTTTCATTTGCGCGCCACATGCACCTTCAGTGGCTTTAGCATCAGGACAACTTTTCATGCCTTCGCCACATTGGCTTGCGCATTTGCCTTCTGGCATTTTCATACCCGCGCCGCAAGCACCTTCTTTACCTTTCATGCTTTCATTAGGAGCCATTGCACCGCAAGCCCCTTCTTTGCCTTTCATCATCGCGCCACAGGCCGCTTCCATGCCTTTTTTCATTTTGTCGCCGTCCATCATATTGCCGCATTTGCCTTCGCTACCTTTAGCGGCAGCTGCTGGAGCTGTCGCTTTGCTAGCACACGCGCCTTCAGCGGCTTTATTATCTAAGGTTTTCGCGCCATCCATTTTCATGTTCGCGCCACACGCCATTTCACCTGTTTTAGCTTCAGCGACTTGCATGTAACCGCTTGATAATTCACTGACTCCAAAAGGATTTTCTTGTGCATTAGCACCTGTAGCTGAAAAGCTTGAAATTAAAGCCATACCCATAGCGGCGGCGAAAGGGGTTTTCATTGTTTTTTTCATGTTGAACTCCAAATAGTTTTTATAGTTATGTAATTCTTCGACACAAGCAATGTATCGAAGCGGTGATTATAATAGCAAACAGCATTAAACCAATGAGCAATAGCATTATGATTTTCATAATGAAATAGCATCATGAATTTTTAATTGCTTAGATTTAAGAACAAAACAAAGCTTTCATCTAAGCTAGAGGCGTGCGAAATCAATTATGCAAAAACTAGAATACGATTCTTTAAAGAAATGACAATGCTCATCAAAACAGTACAATAAGCTTGAACTTAAGGTGTGTGACTGAATCCATTTTTTCCCGCCTATCGTAACTTCAGCTTCTTCTAGCTCGACAGTCGCAAAGTCATGGGCTTTGCCGTCAAACATTAGCAACTCTCAAATTCAGGCGCGTTGCGTTACACAACGCGCCATCACTTTAAACTTTTTGTTAATCAATAAACCTAGGAATAACACTTATGCAATACCGCGTTATTTTAAGCCTTATGCTACTCCTAAGCCTTGCCGCTTGTAGTCATGCCCCTGAAAAAACTGCTGATAATAATCCTGCCACCGCCGCTACAGGTACTGAATCAAATACCCCTGCAAAACATGATTATCCAACCCGCGACAGGGTGCAATATGTTTTAGATTGTATTGCCCAACATGTCCAATCTACAGTGAAATTTGGTGGGATTAATTATGTGACCCAATATGCTTGTGGTTGCAAAATTGACAAAATTGCCGAAAAGCTCAGTTTTGAAGAATTTGAAAGCGCATTATCGGGTTCATATTTAAGTAAATTACCCGGTGAAAGCGGTTCAGTATTTCGGAATTCACAATACGCTAAAGATTTAAAAACCCGTTTTAAAGAAGCCGATCAAAATGCTGAGAAAAGTTGTTTTGTAAAATAATCTACTGTAGAGACGTTGCACCGCAACGTCTCTACGAAAAAATACTTAATGA
>JBAQSX010000158.1:0-3013 GCA_049296695.1 Methylococcaceae bacterium
ATTGAGCATTTACTCGCCTCTACCCCTGAATTTATTGCAGGGCGTTACACAGGCAAAGTGGAGGGCATTGCTTGTTTTCAAGCGGGTAAGGTGCAGAATTTACAGCAATGGTTACAACAAACAGGTGAAAGCCTAGAAGACAGTTGGTTTTATAGTGATTCACACAACGATTTACCTTTGCTTCAATTAGTCACGCATCCAGTAGCCGTTAATCCCGATGAGAAATTAAAACAAATCGCCACTGAAAAAAACTGGTCAATTATTAGCTTAAGAGAACCAGAATGTCCTAGTCATCATTTTAAAAAATAATGTAACTACCTAGCCCTTCTTATTGTCTGAATCAGAATTTTCAAAATTAAAGGATTATCCTGTGAATCTTAAAATCTTGTAAATCCTGATTCAGACAATAGAATAATTAAAACAAGCTAAGTAATTACAAAATAATTAAAAAACTATTCCCAAGCTTTAAAATTTAGGAATAGTTTTAAGCCACGCTTAAATTAAAAATCCCCCGCACAATTAAGCTAAAGTTTAGCTATAGTCAAAATCATCCATCTATCCTCATCATGTTTCATAGTGTCTTATAAAGAAACATTATCGTTTCTTAAGTTTCACTTGAAACAACTCAGCAAAAAATAAAAAAGCTATTATTTTTATAAAAAACAATAACTTAATCTTTTTAAATTTTTTCAAAAAACTTGGCTTATCCTTTGCATTTAAGTTTTGACCGTGAACTAAAATAACAACCCTTTTACTTTTAAAAGCCATGACCTTGCACCGTTTAACCCAATTACGCGCTTATCACAAAGCATGGCTTGATGAATTAGGTAATTTATTCATCGAACTATTTCATTATTTAGCCTTATTTATTATAGGTGCGAGTATTGTTTGGTCAGCCGTTATTGCCTATATGGGCATGATTTCGCAAGGACACGCCACTATTGGTGATATTTTATTATTATTTATTTACCTAGAATTAGGCGCGATGGTCGGTATTTATTTTCAAACTAATATCATGCCCGTGCGTTGTTTAATATTCATCGCCATAACCGCTTTATCACGTTTATTAATTGCCGATATTCAAGAACATCATCAAGCCGATACTAGCATTATTTTAATATCAGGCTCAGTATTATTATTAAGTTTATCAACCTTAGTAATAGGCAAACCCACAGGTAAATCATCATGAATAAATTACGCCTAGAAATTAGTGTGGCATTACTGATAAAACTGCTGTTATTAATGGCTTTATGGTTTTTAATTTTCCGCTGGCAAGAACGGCCACACACCAAACCCGATATTGCCGCGCATTTTTCATTAAATACTCAAGCGGTCACTTTTTCTAAACCTTAAAGGAGTATGATTATGTTCGGTGATGATATTGTTATGTTATCGCGTATGCAGTTTGGCTTAACCGCTTTATACCATTTTTTATTCGTGCCATTAACGCTGGGCATGACCTTTATATTAGGGATTATGGAATCGGTTTATGTAATGACAGGGCGCGAAGTTTATAAAGACATGACTAAATTTTGGGGCAAATTATTTGCCATTAATTTTGCTATGGGCGTGACCACAGGTATTACCCTCGAATTTCAATTTGGTACTAATTGGGCTTATTACTCGCATTATGTGGGCGATATATTCGGGCCATTACTGGCAAGTGAAGGCTGGATGGCATTCTTTTTAGAATCGACTTTTGTGGGTTTATTCTTTTTTGGTTGGGATAAATTAACCAAAGTACAGCATTTAACCGTAACATGGTTACTCGCCATAGGTACGAGTTTATCAGCATTATGGATATTAATTGCGAATGGTTGGATGCAATATCCTGTAGGGGCAGAATTTAATTATCAAACCCTACGCATGGAAATGACCAGTTTTGCCGATGTATTCTTCAATCCAGTGGCGCAAGTTAAATTCGTACATACTGTGGCGGCGGGTTATGTGACAGGTTCAATGTTTGTTTTAGGGATTAGTTCTTGGTATTTATTAAATAAAAGAGATATAGGTTTTGCGCGGCGGTCTTTTTCAATTGCCTCAGCGTTTGGCTTAGCCTCAGTATTATCAGTGATAGTATTAGGTGATGAAAGCGGTTATACCCAAGGTGAAACCCAAAAAATTAAATTAGCCGCCATTGAAGCTGAATGGGAAACTGAAAAAGCACCCGCCAGTTTTACTGCTTTTGGCTTTCCTAATCAAGAAACTAAACACACCGATTACGCCATTAAAATTCCATATATTTTAGGTTTAATTGCCACCCGTTCTATTGATGAACCTGTCATGGGTTTAAAAGAATTACGCCAGCAAAGTGAGCAACATATTAAAAACGGTATTATTGCTTATGCTGAATTGCAAAAACTCCGTAATGGCGATACCAGCGAGCAGACTAAACACGCTTTTGATGAGCATAAAACTGATTTAGGTTATGGCTTATTATTAAAAAAATATACCGATAAAGTGGTTGATGCGAATGCTGAGATGATTAATAAAGCCGCTAACGATACTATTCCCAAAGTCGCGCCCTTATTTTGGACATTTCGTATTATGGTGGCGTGCGGATTTACGATGTTATTTATTTTTGCCATGTCCTTTTATTATTGCGCCACCCGCGTGGCTGACCAAAAACGCTGGTTAATGCGAATGGCAGTTTATTGTATTCCCCTGCCTTGGATTGCCGCAGAAACAGGTTGGTTTGTCGCCGAAGTGGGACGGCAACCTTGGACAATATCGGGGGTATTACCTACCCATTTAAGTGTTTCAAGTATTAGTAGTGGACAATTATGGTTTAGTATTGCGGGTTTTGCTTTATTTTATACCGTGTTATTAATTATTGAATTATATTTAATGTTTAAATATGTACGCTTAGGGCCTAGCAGTTTACATACAGGGCGTTATTGTTTAGAAAACAATCATTAAGGCATCACTATGAAATACTTATTAACGCTTTTATTGTTACTGGCAAGCTTTAAAGTATTGGCTAGTGATGAGCAACGTTTAAATGAAGTTGAAC
>JBAQSX010000159.1:0-50857 GCA_049296695.1 Methylococcaceae bacterium
GCGTTGACTTGCGCGGGTTTGGCATTTAATTCTTGGGCAATGCGTTGTGAAATGTCTATCATGGTGGTGGTGTTATGTTTGACTAATTGGTGAAACTACGGGGATAAATATGACGGGCTAATTGAAAGACAAAAGCATCATTATTGTCTTTTTGATAATCAAAATAATTAAATTGATAATGAATAGTTAATGGATTTTGTTGCGCCTTAACGCTACCGCTTGAGCTTAAAAACCAAAAGGTTTGATATAGCCCTTTAATAAAAAAACTAGGATTGACTTGGCTAGATTTAAGTTGATTTAATACATAATGAAAACTAACCGCTTCTGTGTCATCACCCTTTTTAAGGGTAGCGGCATATTCTTGTTCTAGTGGAATGGTGCGCGTATTTGCATTAGTGCCAATTTTATTTTTTAATTCTTCAATTTCAAGCAGATTTTTAAACAAATTGAATAATTGTTGCTCATAAGCTAATACCGTATTGCTTAAATCAAACATGGCTCGCATATTAATCATGAATAAATAAGCCACATCTTGCTCTGTAAGATTTGCAAAAGTAGAACCATGTGCCGACCAATTGCGCGTCATTTTCATAATCCACGAAAAAGCTAAAAATACTTTTGAATCTTTTAAAGCCTTTGGTGTTGCCGCTTCCCATTCATGCGCTAGAGTTCTGATAAAGAGTTTATATAAAGCGGCTTTATCATCGGGTTCTCGCAGGGGTAAAAAGTTTTCGAGAATGTTTAAATAATCGCTAGCATCACTGCTATTAATTCTTTTCTTTTTAGTTTCGATGAATTGATTAAATTGTAATTTATCATCGGACAAGGTTTTTAAATAACGACACCCTTCAATAATGCCACGGCGTAAGTTACTATAAGCCGATGCTTGATTACCAAGCCATACTCTTAGTTTTTCATAATCAGTATTATCAGGTTTTTTTACAAAACAGTTCACTTTAGGCATATAAATTTCAACACATTTCTTTTGAAATTCACCAAAGGTACTATCTTCGCCTGTCATAAAACATATTTTTTCAGCCGATACGCCTAAATGAACTAAATCATTAAAAATATAAAAGCCGCCATTTTCATGAAACACGGTTTTATCTTCGTAAGGCTCTGGTATTGGCAAACTAAAATCAACATGATTACCATCATCTAAACGAATATCGAGAATCATGACATCAATTTCATTAATAATGTTGTGTTGTTGTTTAAACTCTGCATAATCAAAATAATTTCGGCATAAATAAATCGTATGTAAGCTTTTTTGTTGTGTGCAAAATTCATTTAAATCTGTTGGTTTAGTAATTAAACTTAATACATCATTATCCCAATTATCAAAACTTAATAAATTACCAAACAGTTGATTTAAAATATTTCTTCCCGCAGGTAGACTACCAAAATCTTCAATCCAAAGTATATTCATGTTATTAGCCTTCTAATAAGGTTTTGTGGAGTTTTAATTCTGCATTAAACTGTTGTTCATTTGCATTGCAATTAAATTGAGCTTGCTCGCCTAATAATTCAACAAGTCGATTAATAAAAGCCAGTCCTTTATGCGTACCTGCTAATTGACTACTCGCATTGGCTTTACAACTATTACTCACGCTAAAAATATAAAATTCTGCTTCTATAAACCAACGAACTTGAATTTTTCCTGTGCCATTCCAGTATTTTAAGGCATTAAGGATTAATTCGGAGCTAATGGCAAACATTAGCGAGAATTTAATTTTATTCGCACCAAATTTTACGTTACTTTTTTCGACAGTCACTTCAAGTGCATTCATAGATTGAAGCCAATGATAAAATTTTTCTATATCGTGTTGATTTATGTCTAAAGGTAAAACGTGTTCAATAAAGGCTTTACGAATTGGTTTAATTAATTCGCCTTGATTATTTATAAGTTTGCGTAATCCTGTCGTATCTTCGATAAAAATAATACGATTTAATGATTGCCGCAATGCGGCGGCAATAAACCATTCGGGGCTTGCATCACCTGTATTATCGTTTTGCCATGCGAGTTTAAATTCTTGGGTGTCGTAAATGGATTGTTTAAAGGTATCAATTAAACAATCGGTTAAACTAATGGTTGAAAATAAGCCTGTAATTTCATTAATGGCTTCATAATGTTTTTGATTTTTTTCATAATCATCACTGCCTAATAAGCGAATGGCTTGGCGTAATGATTCAGGTGCGGTAGCTAGGGCATTACGCATAGTGTGTGTAAAGAAAGAAATCATTTCTTTTTCTTTTTCACGAATCGCCTTTTGTGCTTTTTCGGTTTGTTGTATTTGTAATTGAAGAGCATCGTTAGTTTTTTTTAATTGTTCTTGATAGATTATATTATTTAAGTAAATTTTTTTGTGTCTTTGTTCATCTAAATCAGCATATTCAAACGCTATTTCAATATAATTTATCGCTTCATCATATTTATTTATTGTGGCACAGACGTGACTTGCTGATATACAACAATTTTTTCTATCATTAATACTTAATTTTTCAGAAAATATAGCTTTATTGAAATTATCTAATGATTGTTGATAGTTATTTTTTGCAAAGAGCATGAAACCTAAATTAGCATAGGCTTTTATATTATTAGGGTTTAATTCAATTATTTTATCATAATCATTTATTGCTAAATCAAGACTTCCTTGTTTGGCATAACAATTACCACGATTAAGATAAGCATCAAGATATTGAGGAATGGTATTAATTGCTTTTGTATAATTAACTATTGCCTGTTCATAGTTTTCTATTTTTTCATAACAGATAGCAATATGACAATAGATATTTGCCTTAATAGCAACTGGGTGTGTAGTCGCCTTTCCCTCTACATAGATAAATTTCCAATCACCACATTCAATAATTGATGATTCTAATAATTCTATTGATTTCTCATAATTAATAATTGCCAACTCATAGTTTTCTTTTCCAAAATAACATTGAGCGAGACTAAAATAATAATCATGATAAGAACTGCCTTTAAAAAGAATATTAAGACTGTTGATGGCAATATCAAACTGTTTATCATCAATTTGTTTTTGAAAATCTAAATCCAGTGAGTTATGATTATGCACTGATTTTTTATTTATTTTTTCAGCTTTCTTTCTAGCACGTTCTTCTTTTAATTTTGACATTTTATTATCTCTTAATTAGTAATAAAATCAGTACAACATTGGTATCAAATAAAGTTTTCACAAATATTTATCCTGCAAATACTGTTTATATTCTATTTCAGAGCAATTTTGATTATTTAAAATACCAATTAAGGATTGCGTTGTTTGTGGAATACTATTATTTTGTTTCTGCTCTGCTAATTCTTTTAAATAATCAGTAATTAATTGCGGCATGGATTTATTTTCTGCTTTGGCACAAAATTCAAGTTGCGCTATTAATTCATCATCAAGTTGCAAAGTTAAGTTATACACAAAATTCCCCTAAAAATAAAGGCGACTAAAAAGCCGCCTTGATTAAATTCATTATCCAGTGCATTGCACTAATAATTGGAATAAAACAGCTAAAACTATTTTACACCGTCAAAATGCTTTATTCAGTAGAAATCGATTGCGCCTCATTTTTTAACGCCGCATCTAAAGTATGCCACGCTAAAGTTGCACATTTAACCCGCGCAGGATATTCACGCACACCTGCTAATACCGCAAGTTTTCCGACCGCTTCTAATTGAATATCCTCAGTTTTACCTGTAGTCATTTCATGAAATACCGTAAATAACTGATTGGCTTCAGTTTGGGTTTTACCTTTAATAATCTCAGTCATCAGTGATACTGAGGCAGTCGATATAGCACAACCCGAACCTTGAAAACTGGCATCGGTAATTATATCGCCATTCATTTTTAAATAAAGGGTTAATCTATCGCCGCATAAAGGATTAAAACCTTCAACTTTTCTGTCGGCATCTTCGATAATTCTAAAATTGCGGGGGTTACGATTATGGTCAAAAATAACCTCTTGATAGAGGTCGCGTAAATCTTCAAACATGATAATTCTCGATTAAGTAAATTAATTTTGTATAGGATAAAAAATAACGGCTAATAATGCAAAAATACTGATTTTTACAGTATACAATAATTAAGGATAATTCAATGGGAATAAACTAAGAAACGATGCTTTAGGTTGTGTGAATTTAACAGCGTGAGCAATTAGTTTTGTTTAGAAAAGGCGGGGGTATTGCAGAAAAACGCAGTAAAAATCCGAACGTTTAAATTTAATAGCGGGGCTATTTAATCAAAATGGCTTTTTTTATTGGGCAGTTATTTTGTATCAATAAATTTTATTAAAAGAGCTATTTATTTTTAAAACAAATAGCTCTTTTAAGTTACTCAAGTTACCACAAATTCAATTGTACTTTTGCCACTTCAGACATCATTTCGCGTGACCACGGCGGATCGAGAACTACGTCCACCATCACTTTATCAACGCAAGGCAAGGCGCGAATACCGCGTTCAACATCGCCTTGAATCACAGGGCCCATGCCGCAACCGGGTGCAGTTAAGGTCATTTCAATAAAAACTTCATAACTATCAAAATGCGTGGCTGAAGGATTGACGCGGCAGTTATAAACCAAGCCTAAATCGACAATATTGACAGGAATTTCAGGGTCATAGACAGTACGCATCACTTCCCAACAATCTTTTTCTACGTCTTCTAAACTGCTTTCGCTATGACTGTCGGACAATTGTTGCACTTCTTTACCGAGGGCATCGGCATCAACCCCTGCCACGCGCACCATGTGACCATAGCTGGTGATAATGGTGTAGTTATTGCCTAAGGCTTGATGAATAGTGACTATTTCACCTTGACGCAATACCCCCGCCGCGCCATCGGGTATGGTGATGATATTAACATCGCGGTTTAAGACCACGCTTTCTTGTGCTGTTGCCATGAGTGTAATGCCTAAAGTTGAAACGTTCTTGCGTCTAGGGTTTGTCCATTTACGCCAAGACTTTGTGAGCTAAATAAATACAAATAAAGCGGTGCTAAGCTGTCCATGCTAGGTAGTCTGCTTTTATCTTCAGCAGGATAAGCAAAGCGTCTTAAAGGCGAGTCCACAGGGCCGGGTAGTAAAACATTAACCCGTAGTTGTCCGTTGCCTTCAACTTCTTTTGCCAAAATATGGGCAAAGCCTTCTAAGGCAATTTTAGATACGCCATAAGCACTGCTATAAGCGGGCGCTTTACTTGCCGATGAATCAGAAGTGAATACAATCGAGGCATGGTCGCTTTTTTGTAATAGCGGTAATAAGATGCGAGTTAATAAAAACGGGGCGTTTAAATTAACGTTAAGCGTATGTCCCCATTCTTTGGTTTCAGTTAAGGCAATCGGTGTAAATGCACTTAATTCCACTGCTGAATGTAATAAGCCGTGTAACGCACCGTATTTGGCTTCAATGCGCTGAGCGAGTTCGCTATAGTCGTTTTCACTCGCCCCTGCTAAATCAAAGGGATATAAAATCGGTGCGGGCGCGTGAGCTGTGATAATGGCATCGTAAATTTTTTCTAATTTAGCGATTTTTTTATCCAGCAAAATAATAGTCGCGCCGTGACGGGCTAAACTGAGCGCGGCAGTGCTACCTAAACCACCTCCCGCGCCAGTAATTAAAATCACTTTATTTTTTAATAGCATAATGTCTTAAAGGCTTTAAGCTAAACGGTCTTGCAACCAATCTAGCAAATGATTTGGCGAACTAATCAAAGCATCCGCGCCCCAGTTTTCGGGTTTATCGGTCACTTTTAAATAGCCATAAAGAGCCGCTAAAGTTTGCATACCTGCTTGTTTGCCCGCAATGATGTCATGTGCGGCATCACCGATATAGACGCAATGTTGTGGTTTTACGCCAACTCGTTCACAAGCCAATAACATCGGTTCAGCGTGAGGTTTAGGATTAGTAGTGCTGTCACCACTAATTACACAAGCTACACGGGTATGTAAATTTAAAGCTGTTAATAAAGGTTGGGTAAAACGTTCGCGTTTATTGGTAACAATACCCCACGGTAGATTGTTATCTTCAATAAAATCAAGGATGCGTTCAATACCCGCAAAAAAAGCGGTATGCCTTAAGATGTTGACTTCATACAAAGCTAGCATAGTATGCAAAATGTCTGCTTGTCGCTCTGTACTCACCGTGCTGGCGACACTATGAGCAATCATGGCTTGCGCACCAAAAGAAATAAATGGTCTTAGTGCAGCTTCACTCACAGGCGCGTAGCCATGATGTTGCAAAGCTTCTTGCAAACAAGCAATTAAATCGGGGGCGGTATCTAATAAGGTGCCATCTAAATCAAACAGCACGCAGTGTAGGGGTTGGGGAATCATAAGTATTTACTCAACGCGTTTAAAAGCCGCAATATAATTGACTTCAATGTCTTTACCCAAACTAAATTGTTTATTGAATGGGTTGTATTCAATGCCCGTCATACCTTGTAGTTCTAAACCCACGGCGCGAGTCGATTGACATAACTCTGAAGGCTTAATAAAAGTTTTAAAATCATGTGTTCCTTTGGGTAGCATTTGTAACATATATTCAGCGGCAATAATGGCTAATAAATAAGCTTTAGGATGGCGATTTAGCGTAGAAAAAAACACCATACCATTAGGCTTTACTAACTTAGCACAAGCGGCAATAATCGAGTGTGGATTGGGTACATGTTCGAGCATTTCCATACAGGTGACATGATCAAAACTGGCGGGTTGCTGGTTAGCTAAGGTTTCAACGCTAATGGTTTGATAATGCGCGTTAACCCCCGTTTCTAAACCATGCAGTTCAGCAACATCAATTAAATCAGTGCTTAAATCAATACCTAAAGCCTCAGCACCCGCTTTTGCTAAACCTTCGGTTAAAATACCGCCGCCACAACCGACATCAAGCACGCGTTGCCCTTGCAATGTGGTATAAGTTTGAATAAAGCTAAGGCGTAGCGGATTGACCGCATGTAGGGTTTTAAATTCACCCAGCTCATCCCACCAGCGTTCTGCCATTGAGCCAAATTTATGAATTTCGTGTAAATGTACGTTGTCAGTTGCTGTCATGGTTTGAAACTATCTCTTGAAGGTTATAGTGTACTCTATTACTAGGTTATTGCCAGTGTGCCAAAGCGGTACACTGTTGTGAATGTCTTTCATTGTATTACCGAGGAACCATTATGCCTGAATTACCCGAAGTAGAAACCACTTGCCGTGGCATCGCACCCCATATTGAAGGGCAATCCATTAAACACGTCATTGTGCGTCAGCCCCAATTGCGCTGGCGCATCCCTGATTCACTAGCTATAGACTTAATCGATGTACAGATACAAACTGTCACTAGACGTGGCAAATATTTACTGCTTAACAGCGATAAAGGCACACTGATAATTCATTTAGGGATGTCGGGTAATTTACGGATTATGTCAACAAGCCAAGACGCTGGCAAACATGATCATGTCGATTTTACTTTTGCTAATAATAGCGTATTGCGTTTTAACGATACCCGTCGATTTGGTGCAGTATTATGGACGACCCAATCGTCAGCACTACATCCTTTATTAAAAAACTTAGGCATAGAACCGTTGTTTACTGATTTTAACGGTGAATATTTATACAAGCTATCGCGTAAACGCAGTGTAGCGGTGAAATTATTCATTATGAACAGTCATATAGTGGTGGGTGTGGGCAATATTTATGCAAATGAAGCCTTATTTATGGCAGGTATTTTGCCTACTAAAGCCGCAGGTAGCATTGAACTACTTGCTTATCAACGCCTTGCTGAGTGCATTAAAACTATTTTGCAACAGGCAATTGAACGTGGCGGCACAACTTTACGCGACTTTGTCAATGAAGCTGGTATACCGGGATATTTTCAGCAACAATTACGCGTTTATGGCAGAGCAGGGCAAGCTTGTGTGCATTGCTCACAAGCCCTTACTGAAATACGTTTAGCCAATCGCTCCACGGTATTTTGCAACAGTTGCCAATGTTGACTTGCAATAACGCATAACAATACTATTTAACTATCCACTCAGTTATCGCCCTTATTATTAAACGCACTACGCCTCAGAATCGTTTTTATTAACGAATGCTCACTATCCTTTCATACTTTTGTTAATTCAACGACTATCAATTATTCAGGAGACTGTATGCAAAAATTTCTTCACTCTATCGCACTTAAAATAAAACGTCTGCTGTTTAGTCCTATATTCGTAAGTAAAACAGTAAAAACTAAAACGCCCATAAAAAAAACAGTCGTAGCTAAAGCTACTTCAGAGTCGTTAAACGAAGCGAATAATGCCCCAAAAAAACCAAAAGATGAATTATCTAATTTAACGCGCGTACAAACACCCGTAGAAGAATTAGTTTTAGGGATGTATGTCATCGAATTAGATAGACCTTGGGAAGAAACACCGTTTTTATTTCAAGGTTTAGAATTAAAAACTGAAAAAGAAATAAAAACCCTTCAAAAAATCTGCCGTTACGTTTATATCGACAAAGAACAAAGTAAAAACGATAGCCCTGCGGTTTTTAATGAAGCCGACACTGATTTAGAAGCTAATGTTTTAGCTAATGCCGCATTACCACCGCCTAAAAAATCAGGTTTTTTTGAAGGCGAAATTTTGCGTGCTGAAAAAATCTATTCTGCCTCAGGTATTGTCATTGCAGAATTTATGCAAAAAGCCGCTAGTGGTGACTCAATCGATATATTATCAGTCAAACAATCAGTAGCAGAATGTGTCAGTAGTGTCTTACATTTTCCAGACGCATTAATGTGGTTGACACAATTAAAAGATAAAGATGAATATACCGCCCAGCATTGTTTAAATGTTTGTATTTTATCAGTAGCATTAGGTCGGCATTTAAATCTGCCTGAAATTACGCTTAATAATTTAGGCTTATGCGCCATGATGATGGATATAGGTAAAGTCAAAATTCCATCGGCTATTCTTAATAAAGCAACGCCTTTAACCGAAGAAGAAAATACCATATTACGCACCCATACTACACTGGGTTATGAAATATTAAAATCCACCGAAGGTATTACCACCAGTGCGATGAATGTCGCATTAACCCATCATGAGCGTTTAGATGGCAAAGGTTATCCACAAAAATTAAAACGCAGTGAAATATCGGAGTTTAGTAAAATGATTGCCATTGCCGATATTTACGATTCATTAACCAGTAATCAACCCCGTTATAAAGCGCGCACCCATTTAGATGTGATTAATTTATTAATTAATTGTGCGGGTAAGCATGTTGATTCGACTTTAGTCACTAAATTTATTGAAAGTTTAGGCGTTTATCCCCCCGGCTCGGCGGTACAATTAATGAATGGTGCAATTGCTATTGTGGTAGAAGTTAATCCACAATTTAAGTTAAAACCTAAAGTGATTATTATTCTCGATGAAGAGCAAAATTTTGTCATGCACGAAAAAATATTAGATTTGGCAAAAAATCCCTTTGATAGACACGAGAAACTTTACACCATTAAAAATATGGTCAGACCCGAAGATTGGAATATTAATTTAGTTAAATACTATCAACAAGCTATTTTAGATAAGAGCTTTTCTAATGTTTAATAAAGTAAAAACTAGGAGTGAATTTATTTATCTTTATATATCAATAATAAACTCACCCCTATTAGTGACCAATTAAACTAATTCAAATTCATTGGGATTTAAGCCGAGTTCTCTAGCAATGCGCACGGCAATTTGTTTTTCGTCAGCATCAAAATTACCATCAGAGCTAGCAATGGCAATAATCATGCGTAATAATAAACGCGCCGCTTCTTCATTAGATTTCATTTTTGCCAGTGCCGCATAGGCTTTTGCTTCACCTATATCTTTATCAAATTCGATTTGACTAACAGATTCTTGAAAAGATTTAATTACATCGCTGGTAGTAAATACCGAAAGCGCGTCATTATTTTCAATGAATTTAATCATTTTTTGTTTTTCTTCAGCAGAAATAGAACCATCTGCCATTGCAATTAATGCCGAGCCTGCCATTGCCGCATTTAAAAAGTCTTTGTTTTTATATTTCAAAACATCGGTTTTTAATTCACTGGCTTTGCTTTTTACTTGATTTAAAAAATTACTAAAACTCATGGTGGTTCTCCATATTTTAAAGACTAAATAAAATCTAAATGTGTTTAAAACTATTTAGATGCGTAAGGGTTTTAAAACGATAATTCAGCATAATCATGATGTGCCGCTGTCATTTTAACACCATAACAAGCTTTACGATTTAAGATACTCTTGGCCCATTGCTGATGAGTTGCCACTTCACACATGGCATTGTGCATTTTAAATACCGCAGGTGAATTGGCATCACATAATTTAACGGCCATTTCATAATCATGATTATCAACGGCAAAACAAGCCTCGATTAAGCTAATTTGCTGAGGATGTATGGCAGTTTTACCTGTGAGTCCGTGGGCTATATCTAAGGCAATTTCTTTTTGCAGGGTTTTTATATCGTCCAAATATTCAAACACAGGGGCAGACAAGCTAAAACCATAGGGTTTAAATACGGTTGTCAGTTGTGAGATAACTAAACCTAATGGCGTATCGTACAAAGTCAAAGCGCGAGGTCTGCGAATCCCTAGTAAGTTCATTAAATCATTACCGCCAATGCGTAGCATTAAAACGTGTTTAAAATTATCTTCTTGTGAGAGTGCTTGTTGCAAATCGCGCATCGCGCTCACATCAAACACATCTCGCGTTTCTAAGGTGGGCATAACTTTAAATTCCGTGCCACGCAATTGGTCAAAATAGGCATTGAAATTAGTCGCATTAAATTTAGGTAAGACAAAACCATCGATTTTTTCAATGTCAGGCAAATTTAATAGCCGCCCTAAAGTGTTAGGATTACGCGCTCGAATAAAACGAAACCGCTCAGGCGTGTCTCTAAAGCCTTGCAAACACAAACCTAAATGCCGCAAGCTACTGTTTAATTCGGTTTTGGCAATGGCATCTTCGGTACAAAAAATCATTGAGCGCAACGCCTGTAATTTGTCGCCATTGGCAATTTCCATTAAATCGCGTCTATGCGCGGGCATATACAAAGGTGCGCCTAAATGCCATGCAGAAAAGTCTTTGTTCATCATAGTGTTATCTCTTGAATAAGGGCGACTGCTTGATAAGGGCTGTTGGGAATTAGGGCTATGGGTATGGCTTTACTATTCGCCAAAAAGCGTAAATGCGCGGTCGCCTCGGCATGTTCATCACGCAATAATAAACAACGTGCTTCACGGCGCAATAACACGCGGGTCGCCTCACCGATACCCAATTTAATATAATTAGCATGAGTAACGCCATAGTGTTGACTTAATTGCGCAATAAAATTTTGTGCAATGATTTGATAATGTTCACGTTTAGAAACATCACCTAAGCCGTTAGTAGGGCAATTTTGCCATAGTGTATCAATGGTTTTTAATAGCGTCTCAATAAAATACGCTGATAAATCGTGCTGGGCAAACTCTTGATAATACAAACAACCATGAAAGTCATCGGGCGCGCTGAGCTGGTCGTTATAGACGGTTCGACTAATCAAACCCGACACGGTGGCGTTTAATAAACTAGAAGGAATTAAATAATCCTCATAAGACGCGCTAAAACGCGCCGCACCGCATAAATCGCTCAATACTGCCAAATCAGGCTCGATATGAATGCCGTCAGTTTTAGAAAATTCCTGCAAACTGGTACTCAGTTGCTTAGCGATTACGCCTTTTGCCGTCCAACCATCAACAAATACAATAGATTCTGGCGCGTGAGCCTTGATAATATAACGCAAGGCATTGGCATCTACGCCCACATCACGCAAAATTGAAATAGAATAATGCGCGAGCTTGCGTTGAAAATAAGTTTGCAAAACATGTTTGAGCAACACCCCGATAGGTGTTCCTGCTCTAGCCAGTGACACTAAAGTCAACTCACCTGTTTTTGCCTGATTAATTTGCCCCGCTAAGTTGATAATATGCTCTGCCACGCGTTGTTGATTGAGTGCCATAGCGCGGTGAAATAAGGCAAGATACTCGGCTGTAGGCGCGGATTCGTGACTTAATAATTGTGAATAATGCTGTTTGCCTGATTGAATTAAGGCTTCTTTTTGTGCAATTGGCGTGTTTGGAATAGCCAAAGGCGTTAATAAAAACTGCACATCGTCGAGTTGGTAACTGCCTGTAAAAGGTTTCATAAGTGACAAATTAATTAAAAATACTGTTTTCTTAAATTATTGAAGATTATTTTAACATCACAGTGTTGCTAGTTTTTGAAAACAACAACATTTATTAATAACTAAAATTACGCAAACCGCTAGTATGTCCACGAAAAGCACAAAAGACACTAAAAATAAATCATTAGCATCTAGGCTTGTTTTTTAAAATTAAATAGCATTTTTATTTTTCGTGCTTTTTGTGTTTTTCGTGGAAAAATTAATCTTTTGCATAACGTCCAATACAATATCACCCTTCAATTAAACTTAACTATACGAGTTAAATCATGCTGACTTATCCACAAATTGACCCTGTTGCTATTGCTTTAGGCCCTATTAAAGTTCATTGGTACGGTCTTATGTATTTATTTGGTTTTGTTGCCGTATATTTATTAGGACAATATCGCGCCAAACAAACGTGGTCGCCAATAAAACCCGAGGCGATTGAAGATTTAGTCACATGGGGGGCAATCGGTGTCATTTTAGGTGGTCGCATTGGTTATATATTATTTTATAACTTTGCTGAATTTATCAATAACCCCATCGTATTATTTAAAATCTGGCAAGGCGGTATGTCTTTTCATGGCGGCATGTTAGGGGTATTTATTGCCATGTATTTATTTGGCAAAAAACAAAACTGCACCATGCTACAACTGACCGATATTATCGCGCCACTTGCCCCTATTGGTTTAGGGTTAGGACGCATTGGTAATTTTATTAATTCCGAATTATGGGGCAGACCCACTGACGTACCTTGGGCGATGATATTTCCCAATGGCGGTGATATTGCCCGTCATCCTTCGCAATTATATGAAGCCTTTTTAGAAGGCGTTATATTATTTATTATTCTGTGGATTTATTCTAATAAACCGCGCCCTACTATGACCATGACAGGATTGGCGGTGGGTTTATACGGTTGTTTTCGATTCTCTGTTGAATTTTTTAGAATGCCAGACGCGCATTTAGGTTTTATTGCCTTAGATTGGCTGACAATGGGACAAATATTATCCACACCAATGATTATTATTGGCAGCTTAATGGTGTATTTTGCAAATCGGAACAAAGCATTATGAAAGTTTATTTAGAGTTATTGAATAAAATTATTAATGAAGGTCACGTTAAAGGTGATAGAACAGGGACGGGGACATTATCATTATTTGGGCATCAATTACGATTCAACTTACAAAACGGTTTTCCATTAGTTACTACTAAACGGGTGCATTTAAAATCGATTATTCATGAATTATTATGGTTTTTAAAAGGCGATACCAATATCGCTTATTTAAAACAACACAATGTCAGTATTTGGAATGAATGGGCAGATAATAATGGCGATTTAGGCGCAGTTTATGGCGCGCAATGGCGTTCTTGGGCAACCCCTGATGGGCGTTATATTGACCAGTTGCAAGTATTAATTAATCAATTAAAAACCAATCCTAATAGTCGGCGCATGATAGTTTCAGCGTGGAATGTCGCTGATTTACCCGATGAATCCATTAGCCCTCAAGCTAATGTGGCGCAAGGTAAAATGGCACTCGCGCCTTGTCATGCTTTATTTCAATTCTATGTGAGTAATGGGCAGTTATCGTGTCAATTATATCAACGTAGTTGTGATACTTTTTTAGGTCTGCCATTCAATATTGCCAGTTACGCTTTATTAACGCATTTATTAGCGCAACAATGTGATTTAACAGTAGGTGATTTTATTTGGACGGGTGGTGATGTGCATTTATATGCTAATCATTTAGAGCAAGCACAATTACAATTAAGCCGTGAGCCATTTGCTTTGCCACAATTACTCATTAAACGCAAAGCTGATTCATTATTTGATTATCAATTTGACGATTTTGAATTAGTGAATTATCAAGCGCATGAAGCGATTAAAGCTGAAATTTCGGTGTAAAGTTAAATTGGAGGTCAGGCTTTGCCTGAATCTGACTTCCAATTCAAATAATAACTAAATAAATTAAGACATCATGTTTTTCATAAGTCTAAACTGGATTTTTCCTAGTTCTTTTTTAATATCATTTTGTGCAACATGTGCAATTATGCCCTGAAAAGCGAAATTAGCTCCTTGCTCTAATAAATTATCAATTTGTTTTCTTGATTCAGCTTGCCATTCTGGAAAATATGCTAAACGATAAATCCAGCATAGTAATAATAAGTTCTTTTCATTTGTTAGCATAACCTTTTCTAAAAAATTAAGAGCCTCTTCTTTTTTACCTAGAATTAATAAAAGTCCAGCATAACGACAGTTCATTTCATTGTCGCTATCATTAATACCTAATGCTATACGATAATATTTATCTGCTAGTTCATAATTATTATTGTAAAGATGTAAAAATAAAGCATAATTTTTATTTATATTAAAATTATTTGAATCTATTTTTAATGCTTTGATATAATATTTTGAAGCTAATTCATAATTGCGAATTTCATTTAAAAACTCTGCATAATCACATATTAACTCGAAATTATTAGGCAATAGTTCTAAACTTTTTTCATAAAGGCTTTGCTTTAAATATACAGATTGTTCTTGATTTATTTTAAACTTGATTTTTTCCAAATTAGCTTCTTCTTTATTATTTAATCCAAATAGCTTTAATAAGGCTTCATGAGTATTTTTGTCATTACTATGATTAATCTTGCCTTTTTCTGCTAAAAATTTAAGTTGATTTTTACAAGATTCTATTTCAATTAAAATATTTTTAATGAATTTGTTGTCTTGTAAGTTTTCCTCATCTATTTCAAAAAGGTTAAAAAAATTTGAAGTTAATATTTTATTACTCAGTGCCAGCATAAACTCATCAAAGCTATCTATTTTTACCAAATAATCATCGTTATTATTTAGGGAATTTGAAATTTTATTATTAATAATATCGCCATCACGATAACACCAATAAACTCCTTTTCGGTAGTTAGCATCTTTTAAAAAATTCATTACGCTATTGTCATTACCACCATAACCAATAACTACTAAATGACAATGCTGTAAAATAGGTTCAAGCGTCTTTTTTAAAGATTCATCTAGTTTGTCAGTATTTTCACTATTATTAAACGGTTTTAGCAATAAATCACGATGAACTTTAATAATAGTTGGGCGTATGCTGTGAGCATCAATATATTCAGCCAAAGATTCATGACCACATATTAAAGGACGCTCATTGGTATAAAAACGAATCGCATCTTCAATCATATAATCAAAATTAGTAGTAACTACAAATTTATAATTTGTTTCCGCCAGAATATGTGCTAATACAGCATAACCTATACTCGGTTTTGCTGTATTCATCCGTTTTTGTAAATAATAAAAACCTGTGGCTGGATGATTAAAACGTTTTTCATAGATTTGAGGATAAAACTCTGCAATTCTTTCTTCGTCAAAACCTATTTCTTGTTGCCATATACTTAAATCATCTATCAAAAGAATGTTTTTTAAGTCGTTATACCATTCTCTAGCTAATTCACTACCACTAGGAATTCCAGAATTAACAGAAGCCCCTGCACCTAGTAAAAAACACATACCCCCATCATTATGATTTTTTAAGTCACTAAATACTTGTAATAATTCATTTTGAGAAATATAGCGTGGTTTTTTATTCATTTTTTTAAATGTATTATTTTGAAGTAAAGTAACTGTTATATATAACCACAGTAAAATAATAATCCACTGTTTTATTGATAAGTTTTACCCTTATATTTTAACCAGCCAGTAATATGTTTGCGACTAGGGTCACGATGCGTCCAATGTACTAATCCACCTTGACTATTCCATTCATATTGCCCATAAAAACTTACTGTATCATTTACTTTTAAACCAATAAGACGCGGGGCTATATCGATATTATGGGCAATTAATAAGGTTTGTCCGCTAGTTAAACGCAAAATAAACCGTTGATGCCGACCGCCGATTAAATCATCACTTAATAAACGAGTCACTATTCCTGTATCTTGTACTTGCAAACCACTTTTTTTATTAATAAAAGCCTGTTTTATAATCCAATCACTACTACTAATTAAGGCGGCGCGTTGCTGTAGATTAATCTCTGCCTTAGCAGAGGGCGTAATAAAAATAAAGCCAAGCATTAATACTATAATTAATTTCATTATCCACCTCTTTAAATTAAAAAGGGCGAATCAATCGCCCTTATAAATAACTAATCTAAACCTTCCATGATTTCATCGCTAATATCGGCATTAGAATAAACGTTCTGCACGTCATCTAAATCTTCCAAACGCTCCAGTAATTTGAGCATTTTCTCTGCGGTTTCAGCATCTAAATCCACTTGAGTGCTTGCCTGCATGGTAATTTCAGAATTTTCAGGGCTAAAACCTGCGGCGATTAATGCGTCTTTTGCGACTAAATAATTTTCAGGCGTGGTAATTACATCTAATGAACCATCGTCATTGCTGATGACATCATCCGCGCCAGCTTCTAATGCCGCTTCGGTTAAGGCATCTTCATCGGTTTCAGCAGAGTAACTTAAAATCCCTAGTTTGCTGAATAAATAGCCTACTGAGCCGTCAGTGCCTAAGTTGCCACCTGCTTTGGTGAACGCGTGGCGCACTTCGCCCACGGTGCGATTACGGTTATCGGTTAAACAATCCACCATCACCGCTGTGCCGCCCGGGCCATAGCCTTCATAGCGCACGTTTTCATAGTTGACCCCTTCTAACGCACCAGAGGCTTTTTTGATGGCGTTATCGATGGTATCTCTACGCATATTCGCGCCTAAGGCTTTATCCACAGCGGTGCGCAAAGCGGGATTACTCGCCGCGTCAGGGCCGCTGGTTTTTACGGCTACGGTAATTTCGCGTAGCACTTTGGTGAAGATTTTTGCCCGTTGCGCATCTTGTCCTGCTTTACGGTGTTTAATATTTGCCCATTTACTGTGTCCAGCCATTCTCTGTCTGCTCCAAAAAATATATTTAAATGTGTGTATTTGGTAATTCGCTACTGCAAAAAACGTATCTAAATGTACGCAAGTGGTAATTCGCTCTCTGTTGATAAGCGATGAGGCTTGCAACTAGAGTCTTGGTTGGGCAGTCTCAACCGTAGGCATTCAGTCCGCTTTAGCAAGATAGACTTTACCTGTTGGTAAGGTGTCCATAGACCTATCTCAGGGTCTTGGTATCTCGCTAATACGTTTCGTGCGGCATTTACATCGGCTTGCAATACCACCCCGTCTTCACAGTAAAACAAATCCCCGCACCGTTTGCCCGAAAGCGTCCCGTTGCGTGAATCCATTTGTGAGGTATATGCCGCATTGACATAAATGACCGTAGAACTTCTACGGTGAGATATGCTTTCAATCGCTTGTGCAATCACCCCTTTTGTCCATAAAGACAAACGGCGTGACACATCTTTACTAAACTTTTTGCTCGAAATCGGCGCAGTTAAATCTTCGCAAACAATCACCGCTGATTTATCAATCACTTTATTCACTGCTTCGTGAACGATAGTTCTTACTGCTGATTGATGCTTAACCAATTGTTTATCGAGCTTTTTACGCCCTAGATTATGTTTTTTAACCCACGGTTTTTTCTTGGCAATCGCTTGTAGTTTATAACGGCGTTGATATTTCAACTTTTTACGGTCGGATTCTTTGCTCAAAACCTCGCCTAAGTTTGTGCCGTGATGCACACCGTCAGAATCGGTTAAGGCTTCGGTAAAGCCTTTATCAACGCCAATAATTTGCGAACCGCAATCGTTGCTTTTAATGACAGGGACGGCATAATGCACTTCCACTTTGTCGTTTCTTAAAATGATTCTCAGATTACCTTTAGGTGCAACAGTTGTGCTTAATGGAATCGCAATGCGTTTGCCTTTAACTAAGCTGGGAATTTTTAACCATAGTTTGTTTTTTAAGGTAAAAACGGTGTAATCATCGGAATGAACATTGATTTGATTGTGGGTGTGATTATGTCCACGACGGCAAGCGTGACGCATGATACGACTCAAATAATTATCTTCTTTCCATTTGTCAGATTTCAACAAGGTGTAAAAACGTTTTTGTTCGCTACTTTCTTTCGTTTTGCGCCTAATGGCTTGTTTTACTTTTATTTTTGCCGCTTCGCGATTGGCTTTGATGTCACCAATAGCATCGCTAAGTGTTTGTTTCCACGCATTGGCTGGCACATTGAACTGCCGACCTTCTCGAATCCACGCGTCTCTAATGCTTCTATCACGCAAACCTACGCCTTTAATCGACCCAAAACGTTGCCAAACTTCCGAGCGAATCACACCTAAACGCTTTGCTTGTTCAAGCAACGCGCTGTATTTTCCTTGATTGAGTTTATGGCTAAACGCTATCCTAGTTTTCATTCTTTGCCGCTGTTTTAATGATTTTTTTGGTCATGTGCTGTTGCTCACACTTAATTTTAAAGGTGTGTCAATACTGCCGTTAAATTAGCCTCAGCCACATACACGTCAGCCAATTCGCGCACAATAGCACGGTCAGCCACGCCACCAAAGCCAATAACATACGCGCCAGCTTGCTTCGCTTCCATGTCAGTTTTGCCATCACCTATCATCACTAAGCTCTGTCCTGACTGAGCCAGTTGCTGACAAACTTGGGCTTTGCCGCCTGTTTTGGCTAAAGGACAATCTTGGTCAAAATCACGATAACTACCATCGTCATTAAAATAAATATCAACCGCGTGAACCTTATCATCACTCAGCCCTAATAATCGCGCTAAGGGCAGAATCGCGGGTAATAGTCCGCCGCTAATAATATGCACGTCTTTGCCTCGTGCTAATAACTGGGCAAAGGTTTCAGTAACGCCATCGACAATTTGCTCAATGTATAACTGCGCCACCCAATCAATATCGGTTTTTTCAGGGCGAATCAGCGATAAACGCTTTTCATAAACGGCTTCAAGTGACACTTCGCCATTCATAGCGGCATCGGTGAGTTTTGCCATTACCGCGCCCATGCCTGCTTTTTTGGCAAGTTCGTCTATGCCTTCTATTTTGCTAAGCGTGCTGTCGCAATCAAAGCAGATAAGCTCAAAATTCATAAGAGGGGGGATTTTGCTAGGGTTAAAACCTGTCAGGTTTTAAAAACCTGACAGGTTTGCAATACAGGATTATAAATTGATTTGGCTGGTGTAATGCACCGCTGGAATCGCATTGAGTTGTTCTAGCAATGCCGCGTTAATAGGTTGTGACACACTAATCACCGCCATTGCTTGCAATTCATCATCAGCGGTACTGACCTGCATACGCGTGATGTTAATGTTGGCATTGCCCAACACGGTACTAATGGCAGAAATTACACCGGGGCGGTCATCATGACGCGTCACTACTAAAGTGCCTTCGGGGACAACTTCAATATCAAAATGATTAATGCACACTAAACGCGGTTGTCTGCCACCTAATAACGCGCCTGATAAGGTAATAGTTTGACCCGCGCTGTGTCCTGTAATTTTAATTAAAGACACATAATCTTGTGATTCTTGTGAGACTGATTCCACTAAAGCCAAGCCTTGACGTTTAGCAATGTTTTCAGCATTGACGCGATTGACTGGGGTAGTCACTTGACCGCTTAACACGCCTACCAAAGCCGCGACTGAAATCGGTCTGACTGCCACTTCTGCGGCTCTACCAAATAAAGCCACTTCAATTTTAGTTAAAGGCTGAGTAGACAAGCCCGCTAAAATTTTGCCCAAAGTAGTGGCTAAATTCATGTATTCAGAGGATTTTTTCAAATCTTCAGCAGACAATCTTGGCAAGTTCAAGGCATTAACCGCTTCGCCTGTTTGCAAGAACATTACCGCTTGACGGGCAATTTCCACGCTCACGGCCACTTGCGCTTCAGAGGTAGACGCGCCTAAGTGTGGGGTGAATACGATGTTATTCAGTTCTAATAAAGGTGAATCTTTAGGTGGCTCGTTTTCATAAACGTCTAATGCCGCACCTGCTAAACGACCTTCTTTTAAGGCTTCATATAAAGCAGTTTCATCAATCAAACCACCGCGTGCGCAGTTAATAATCATCGCTGATTTTTTCATCAAGCCTAATTGACGCGCATTGATGATATTTTGAGTTTTTTCAATTAACGGGCAATGCAGAGTTAAATAATCGGCTTTGCTCACTAAAGTATCTAAATCAACCGCTTCAACACCATAATCGGCAAAAATTTCTGGCGCGACAAACGGGTCATACGCAATCACGCGCATTTTTAAGCCCAAACCGCGTTGCGATACGATACGACCGATGGTGCCAAAACCTAAAATCGCCAAAGTTTTATGGGCAACTTCTGAACCCATTAATTTAGCGCGTTCCCATTTACCTTCACGAATCGATTTATCCGCTTGCGGTAAATGACGGCTCAGCGACATTAAATGGGCAATGGCAAGTTCGGCGGTAGTCGTAGCATTTGCGTCGGGGGTGTTCATCACAATCACGCCCATTTCAGTTGCCATTGGGATGTCAACGTTATCTACGCCAATACCCGCTCTACCGATTAACTTTAAGCGCGTTGCCGCTTTCAATACTTTTTCGGTGACTTGGGTATCACTACGAATCAATAGCGCGTCATAATCGCCGATGATTTCACATAAGCCGTCTTCTTTAAGACCTGTTTGAATATGAATTTGAATGCCCTCTTGTTCATTCAAATAGTTAATGCCCGCCTCGGCTAATTTGTCAGAGATAAGAATTTTTTTCATGGTGTTTAGAAAAGTTATGGAGGTAAAACGCGCAGTTTACCAGCTTTACCACAATTGGAACATTGCCTACTGGGGCTATAGCATGTTTATCTATAGCTAACTAGGTTTTTAACCTTAAATAAGTAGTTAAAAAATCAACTATTAAACAAACTAAATTACAAAGAAAAAAATCAAGATTTTCTCACCTACAGGTTTTCCAAAATTATTTAAGTGCTATCTAAAATTGGGTAGCGTTTATCAATGTAGGGGCAAATCATATTTGCCCTTAGGGTTAATATAAATAGAAGTCGCTATTATTAATGCAATGGCGAGTCCATCAGAATGCTTGGGTATTTAGATGTTGAAATAAACGCGATTGAACAAAAACTAAAACAGTTTATTGAAGATGGATGATGATTTTTTAAAAAAGTAACGCACGTTTAATAACTATTAAAGGCATTGGGAAGTCACTGCATTAATACTATTATCGCAATTACCTGAATTAGGAAAGTTATCTGAAAGAAATAAACGCGTATGAGGATTAGCTCTTTATGCAAAAGACAGTGGTGCGCAGAACTATATTGGGTGGACGGCACTGTTTTATATATAGCGACTTTAAGTGCAACACAATCTAAGCATATTATAAAAACCATTTACCATAAATCAATTAAAAACGGTAAGGCTAAATTATAGCCATTACCGTTTGCATGAGAAAGTTATTGGTTATTTGTATTCCGTTACTAAAAAAGATTGCAAGTCGAATATAAACTACGTTAAATAGCCTTGACTTTTAACACAGTTTCTTTAAGGACTAGCAGTCGTATAACTCACAATCATCAACATAAAATTGAATCACTATAATACTTATCTATCAAAGTAGTTGTGAAATTAAATCGTTAATGAAACTAAATACTTAACCTCATTATTTTTTAAACTTGATGCGCTATTGCGGTTTGATTGGCATGATAAACCGTATAAATATAAACAGGAATATCTAAATCACCTAAATGGTTTTCAAGTAAAGGGAATACTTCTGCCCAATCTAAACCACCAGCACCTGTGGCTAATCGCGGCAAAGCAATTGAAGTTAATTTTTCTTTTTCAATAATTTTAACCAAAGCACGCAAAGCATGATTTACCGTGGTGGTTGTGGCTAAACCATGACGATGGTCATGATTAGCATCACCTTCTTGGGTTAATAAATTAATAATGCGTATCCCTTGCACGCCACTCCACAACCACGCTTCACCTGCTTGGGGATGCTGCTGATGACACCAATGATGAAAATCTTTGTGCATAGCAGGATAACGTTCATGCAGAGCTAAAGCTAAACCTTTGTCCATTGCATCATTAGCACACACGCCCTGCACAATGGCTTGGGCATCGCTTAATAAAATATCGCCTTCTACTAAATGAATCATGGTAATGTTCCTATGATGAATTAAAACAGTAATACTGGATTAAATCCAGTTTAATTGATGATTAATAATAGTGTTTAAATTAGCACTATTATCTAAATAATACACTAGCCAATAGATTGCAGTGTAGTTAATTTTTAAAGAGATGCTTTAAAGCTTTAAGTGATTATGTTTCATGGCTTTATTGTAAAAGTACACGCTTGCTTAAAACACCGTGATGCTTAACCTGCGTTTGGGATAACAGAAGCGTGGTAACTCGCGTAAAAGCTGAGATGCAAGGGTAGCTCAAATCTGCTATTTTCAAAGGCTTGCCACTAATAATTCTGTGATATAGATGGCTATATCAACGGTTTATAGAAGCTTGGCAAAGAAGTCAACTTGAATCACTTAAAAATCATGACGCGCATCGTTTTTTATCATCAATTCAGGTTATAAAACCTGTCAGGATTCGCTGGAATAGCGCGCATTTTAGGACTATCCAAACGCTGTGAATCAACACGATGAAATAGTGTATTGGAATCGAAAACAAAACGTTTTGGTATACAGTATTGCTAAATTCCATTAGTTACTCTTATTTTGTAATCAATAGGAGTGCAAGTTTTGCTTGCACTTGCAGGCAAAGCCTGCACTCCAGTTTTAATAGTAACTATTCTAGTTTGGATTTACTGTAAGTTGAATGTAATAATAAGGTCATTTATATCTAATAAGAAATAAATTATGGCTATGGTTTACCTTAGATAAATTCAATCGATAAATTATTAGCATTCATATTGGGCAATGTATTAAATAAAATGCTCAAGCTTTATTGGATTCTCTACCCGATAATTGTAAAAAACAAGGTTATTTCCGTGCGATTTTATGGAATGTTATTCTATAGAGTTGTTACGACGATACGGTAATTAAAATTATAAACAATGGAGTCAAAAACATGTTTTGGACTCCAACTCTTGAAAATTAATTTGTTTGTTGTCATTGCAACAAGTTTAATGTAACTAATTATTAATTGTTTATAAAAAAGACTAAAAAGCCTAAGTTTCATTAAATAAAACTTAGGCTTTTTATTGTGGATTATTAATGATGTTTTATAAATATCATTGATACTAATTTATAAGACAAAGTCTTTTGTAGTTAAAGCAAGACCATCTGGAAGATAAATAGTGAAATCAGGATATGAATCACCATCGACATCCCCTTGTAACACAGCAGAAACATGATAAGAATAATCACCATCATAAACATCGTAACCATCGTAAAAAACCAATTGTCCCGCCTTACCCGTCCAGTTACCAGTAAAGACAAAGGCTTGGTCGCCCGCTTTATTAATATTTGCATCAATGCCTTTCAAGTCTATTTTATCGCCTTTAGTAAAATCGTTAAGCAATTCATCTTTCCCAGATTCACTAAAGTCAGCTAAAGAAAGATATTTAAACGTATCATTACCCGCACCACCTGTTAAATCATCAAAACCTAAACCGCCGATAAGCGTGTCATTACCCGCACCGCCGTGTAATTTATCAGCACCCGCACCACCTTCTAACACATCGTTACCATCGCCACCCGACAAAGTATCGTTACCGCCACCACCAAATAACGTATCATTACCCGCTAAGCCGTAAAGCATGTCACGCGCCGCTGTACCTGTGAGTGTATCGTTGCCAGTTGTTCCTACTTTAATTGCCATGTTATTACCTCGTGATTGTTTGGGAAGGGTTAATCGCTTATAAAAGCAGTTAAATTATAAACGGCTTAACCTATTTTAACCATTAAGTTAAACTATGCGTTTTGTCGTTAGGAGTCTATAAAATGTCGGTTAATGAAAAGATTAAACAAATTCGGCAAGCAAAAGATTTAACTCAAGAAGAAGTGGCGGCAAAATTACAAATGTCCAATAACGGTTATGGTGATATTGAACGCGGTGCAACCGATATTAAATTATCGCGCTTACATCAATTAGCAGAATTATTTGAAATTACTTTAGCGGATATTATTGGATTGAGTAACGGTAGTGTAGTAAATTTAGCGTGTGAAAATAATAAATGTAATCAAACAGCAAATTCAAGTTTATCAGAAATAAATACTATTAAAGCTGAATTAGAAAAACAATTATTGATTAATCAGCATCAATGCAAAGAAATTGAGTTATTAACTCAAAAAATTAATGATTTAAATAAGATTATTGAACTACTGGAAAATAAAATCGTTGCCTAATAAAAATAAAAGTCCTAAAAAAAGCCTGTTAGATTTTAAAATCTAACAGGCTTTTTTTATTTAAACGCGTTTGAATATTTAACTAAGCTCAGAAACAGTTAATTCTTTACTCTCAATCGCAAAAGCTAATTCATTATTTTCCATATAAATGCGTACATGACCGCCACCCGCTAAACGACCAAATAATAATTCATTAGCGAGCGGCTTTTTAATATGTTCTTGAATTAAACGCGCCATCGGTCTCGCGCCCATTTTCGCGTCACAACCATTTTCCGCTAACCATAAACGCGCTTCAGCATCTAAGCTTAAAGTCACGCCTTTATCGGCTAATAAGGCTTCTAATTCAAAAATAAATTTATTAACAACGTGTCCGACAATAGCAATATCTAAAGGTTTAAATTGAATAACCGCATCTAAGCGATTACGAAATTCAGGTGAAAAACCTTTTTCAATGACGCGCATACTATCACTAGCGTGGTCTTGTTTAGTAAAACCAATAGAAGCCCTACTACCTTCTTCCGCGCCTGCATTGGTGGTCATTACTAAAATAATATTTCTAAAATCAGCTTTACGTCCATTATTATCGGTTAATGTGCCGTGATCCATGACTTGTAATAATAAATTAAACACATCAGGATGGGCTTTTTCTAATTCATCTAATAATAAAACCGCGTGAGGATGTTTATTAATTTGTTCGGTTAATAATCCGCCTTGATCAAATCCGACATAACCCGGAGGCGCGCCAATTAAACGTGAAACGGTATGACGTTCCATATATTCAGACATATCAAAACGAATTAATTCAACGCCTAATACTTTGGCTAATTGGCGCGTAACTTCGGTTTTACCCACACCCGTAGGGCCTGCAAATAAAAACGCGCCAATAGTTTTTTGGGCATCGCGCAAACCTGCTCTGGATAATTTAATGGCTGAGGCTAAAGCAGTAATTGCCTCATCTTGTCCAAAGACTAGCATTTTTAAATTCTTTTCTAAATTACTGAGCTTATCAATATCATTTGATGAAACTGATTTAGCAGGTATTCGGGCAATTTTAGAAACAATATCTTCTATTTCAGCCACGTCAATAATCATTTTGCGTTCTGATTCAACCGTCATACGCTGTTTTGCACCCGCCTCATCAATTACATCAATAGCTTTATCGGGCAAATGTCTATCAGTAATATATCTATCCGATAATTCAGCGGCAACACGCAGAGCCTCAGCTGAATAACTAACATCATGGTGTTCTTCAAAACGACTTTTTAGCCCTTTTAATATTAAAATAGTTTCTTCGACACTAGGCTCTGGAATATCAATTTTTTGAAAACGCCGTGCTAAGGCATGGTCTTTTTCAAATACGCCGCGATATTCTTGATAAGTAGTCGAACCAATACAACGTAATTGACCAGCGGCTAAAGCGGGTTTTAATAAATTAGACGCATCCATTACTCCGCCTGATGCCGAACCCGCACCAATAATGGTATGAATCTCGTCAATAAATAATATGGAATCAGGTTCTTTTTTTAATTGCGTGAGTAAGGCTTTTAAACGTTTTTCAAAATCACCGCGATATTTAGTACCCGCCACTAACGCGCCTAAATCTAAAGAATAAATGGTACTATCTTTTAATATATCGGGAACTTGAGACTCAACAATACGTTTAGCAAGTCCTTCGGCAATTGCGGTTTTACCCACGCCTGCTTCACCCACTAATAAAGGATTATTTTTACGGCGACGACATAAGGTTTGAATAGTGCGTTCTATTTCTAATTCTCTGCCAATTAACGGGTCTATTCTGCCTTGCAAGGCTTCTTCATTTAAATTAGTGGCATATTTATCTAAGGGACTACCCGATTCATTTTCCACGCCACCTGACTCACCTGCGCGTTCTTCATGAGCGTCTTCGCTGTCGCCTTTAGAAATACCGTGCGCTAAATAATTAACCACATCTAAACGTGATATATCTTGTTTATTTAATAAATAAACCGCATGAGAATCTTGTTCGCTAAATAAAGCCACTAATAAATTCGCGCCCGTGACTTCTTTTTTATCGGAGGCTTGTACATGAAATACCGCGCGTTGTAATACCCGTTGAAAACCCAATGTCGGTTGGGTTTCACGTTGAATACCTTGTGGAATATAAGAAATAGTTTCATCAATGAATTGCGTTAATTGTCCACGCAAAGCTTTAATATTACCGCCACAGGCTTTCATAATAGTTTCAGCGGCGGTATTATCTAATAACGCCAATAATAAATGCTCTACGGTAATAAATTCATGCCGCTTATCACGCGCATTTTTAAAAGCAGTATTTAAGGTTATTTCCAGTTCTTTACTTAACATAGTGACTCCTCATTACACTTCTTCCATCGCGCACAACAAGGGATGTTGATGCTCGCGTGAATATTCATTGACTAAATACACCTTAGTTTCTGCCACATCTTTGGAATACGTTCCACAAACGCCTTTGCCTTGGGTATGAATTTGTAGCATCACTTGCGTGGCTTGTTCTTCCGACATCGCAAAAAAATCCATCAAAATTTCGACTACAAAATCCATCGGTGTAAAGTCATCGTTCAACAAAATCACCCTGTATAAAGGCGGTCTTTTAAGCTGTGGTTTAGCGTCTTTGACCGCTAAATCATCGTCGTTATCATTAAATGGATGCAAATCAGACATGAAGTTTTAACATTAAAAACAGTTTAAACGCACAGTGTGGCGATAATAGTAGTGCATTTCAAGCATAAATCTACGGCAAGCCCTCTAAAAAGCGAACTTAATTTATGGATACTGCCAAGAAATAACGGTAAAAATAGTAAAAACTCGCTTATCTATTATTAAGTTACTGTTGAAAATTAAAGTGAGTTATCAGTTAAATAAAATTAAAAAATAATGTCTATACTGACAGCTAGGATTTTAAAAATGACCGCTATTAACTTAGTAATAATGGCGTTTTTCAATTAAAAAGTATTTTGTATATTGTCTGAATCAGGATTTACAGAATTTCAAGATTTACAGGATTTTATTTTATAATTCTATTAAGCATAGAAAATTCTAATTCATAAGCGAGTTAGTTATATTATTTTTATAATAATACCACATCGTATTGTTCTTGATTATATTGCGCTTCGGCACGGAATTTTATTTGCACCCCTAAAAACAATTCTAATTCAGCTAACATATCCGCTTCTTCATCTAATAACATTTCCACTACTTCATTTGAAGCCAAAACTAATAAAGTTTGTACATTATATAAACGCACTTCTCGAATAATTTCTCTAAATATCTCTAAACACATCGATTCAGCAGTTTTTAATACGCCCCGTCCACCACAAGCACTACACGGTTCACATAAAATATGTTCTAAACTTTCTCTAGTGCGTTTTCGAGTCATTTCCACTAAACCCAAAGTTGATACTTCGGTTATTTTAGTTTTGGCTCTGTCTTTTTCTAAATTACGCTCTAAAGCCTGTAATACTTGTTTTTTATGTTCCTCATTTTTCATATCGATGAAATCGATAATAATAATCCCACCTAAATTACGCAAACGTAATTGCCGTGCAATGGTTTGCGTGGCTTCTAAATTGGTTTTAAAAATAGTTTCTTCTAAATTACGACCGCCCACATAACCACCCGTATTAACATCAACGGTGGTCATGGCTTCGGTTTGATCAAATATTAAATGGCCACCTGATTTTAATTTAACTTTGCGTTCTAAAGCTTTACGAATTTCATCTTCCACATTATAAATATCAAATACAGGACATTCACCTGTGTAATGCTCAATCACTGATACTATTTCAGGAACAAATTCTTGGGCGAATTCTAATAATTTATGATAAGTTTCTTTTGAATCCACGCGAATTCTATCAATACCTTCTTTATATAAATCGCGCAGGGTTCTAATACTTAAAGGCAGGTCTTTATGAATAAAGGATTTAGCAGGGGCATCGGCGATTTTTTCATTAATGGATTCCCACAGTTTTAATAAAAACTGCATATCAGCAATTAATATCTCTTCATCGACACATTCAGCGGCTGTTCTAGCAATAAAACCACCGCATTGATGTTCTTGTCTAAAGCTTTCCACACAAGCGCGTAGGCGCACCCGCTCGCTTTCACATTCAATGCGTTGCGATACCCCGACTGCGGTCGAATAAGGCATGTAGACTTGAAAACGCGAGGGAATGGAGATGTCAGTGGTCAGTCGTGCGCCTTTTGTTCCCAGCGGGTCTTTGACCACCTGTACGATGATGTGCTGTCCTTCGCGCAGATAATGTTCGATATTTTCTGAGCCTTTTTGCTCAAGTTCTAGGCTGGGTAAATCAGACAAATGCAAAAAAGCGGCGCGAGACAAACCAATATCGACAAACGCGGCTTGCATTCCGGGTAGAACTCGACAGACTTCACCTTTGTAGATATTGCCCACCAAACCTCTGTCTTTACTGCGTTCGATGACCACTTCTTGCAACACACCATTTTCAATGAGAGCCACGCGGGTTTCTGGTGGGGTAACATTAATTAATATTTCTTCACTCATACAACGACCTTATTGGCAAATGGAATAAAGCTGACAGCGAATTGATAGCGTTTCGCGGTCAAAAGTCCTTAAGGATAGTGCTTAGTGAGAAAAATTGCTAAAGCAATTGTTTAGAATGTGAAAGCTTATAGAAAAGACAGTAGTGCTGCAAAAGAGTAGGAACGTCATCTTTTCGGCAGGGATGCCGAAATCCAGAAACCACGGATGGTAATTGTTATAAATACATCCCTGTCACTGGATTCCAGCATCTCTGCTGGAATGACATCGTAGTATTTAATCCTACTTTTTTGAGGCACTACCCTTTTTACTCCATTTCCAATTGGTTTTATCAAGTACCAAAATAATAATCATTATTTAGAAAATTAAATAACCTCATAATAAACCAAGCGACTGTATCAAAATCAATCGAATAATCATTAATAAAACCTTAAATACGTCTGTAACATGTTTCCTGTTTAACTTGACTTTGAAAAGCTATCGATAACTTTGTTAAGTTCACAGTTTTTATATTTATTAAAGCTATTATCATTCCGCTAAAACAATTCATTTCTGCCTTGTTCCAATGAAATGATTGGTTTATCATCTTAAATAGCTCGTTGATTAGGTGCATAGTTATGAATTCCATAGAAAAGTATTAACTATGTTCATCTAAACGCTTCAACACAAACTGCTTTTAGGAAAAACCTAAAGAGTCTTATATTCGCTCTGCGTTCGCAAACGCATTGCTAACTCTCAATGCTCCCTCTTAATATAAGAGGTGAGTGGATTCTATATAGAATATTGATTTTATCAAACTGTTTTTTTGATAAAAACATCGTGTTTAACGGTATACTTTTCTATAGATTACTATGTTTTTCTATACTTTGTACAAAAGAACAACATACTGTTTCTTCTTCGCAAAAAAATCAGTATTTTCGCATTTTTTCAACGAGTTATTTTTTTATCATGTACAGCAATATTATCACTTACTCTTTATCACTATCTAAAAATTTATAGTTATTATGCGTAGTGTTTTATAGAAATAAATTATTAATCAATCATCAAATAGAAATACCTCTTTTACCCAGCAATAATAAAGTTAATGTCGATTTTATTAAAATTGCGCATCGATATTGTACAAACAGCCTAAAATAACTATAGAATAGTGATAAATTACATCACTTAACTTGTAGATAACACAATGAATAATAATAAAACTCTACACATTGACAGTTATACGCAACTGAAAAAACTGCGCACTGCCTTAGCGATTGCACAAGGTATGAAGTTATTAGCTAAATTACAACAAGAAGCCGAAGATACCGTGTCGCACGATCAAGCGCAACGTGTCACCTATTTGACGGGGCTGTTTTCGCGTATTCACCGAGAATTATTTCATGATTGGAAAGAGCAAGCCACCATCGATCATAGACCGGGAACGATGACGAATCCTGATAATCGCAAAGCCTTTCGTGAAACCATAGAGGCATTAGTATTAAATGGTAATAATGATGATAATAAAGATACTGCCTTATTTGATAATAATGGTTTTGTGATTCAAAACGATAATATCGCCACGCGCTTAAGTGTGTTTTATCAAAAAATGCGTTTAGTACGTCCTTTTTCTTATGGCAATCGTATGACTTTAGATTTATTTATGATTGCCTTAGCTAATTTACCCGCATTTAAAGCGGTTTATGAACAAGGTATTGATTTTCGTCGTATTGAACAACAGGATGCCATTGCATTGCATGATATAAATAGTCCAATTGAACACATTACCTTAGCGTTTGAACATGCTTTAAATCCAAATGCCAATAAATGTTTAAAAAATAATCCTAATGATTATGGTAAATGGGCAGAGAATAAACGCTTTGTTGCAGGTATTCCTTTTTTATCACATATTACCGCCGAGGGTATTGAATGTTTAGTTATGGTAAATGGCGGTTTAGTTTCTTTAAAAACAGTGCAACAACAATTTAATAGTCTTGAATATGAGCAGTTTATTGTTGGACGGCATTTAGCTGATTATCCACATTATTATGCAGAGCAAGGTTATTTAGCTAATACTGACAGTTTACGCATTGATAAAACCGAAATTGATGGTATTGATTATGGTGAAAATGGATGCGCACCTTTATTTTGTTTAGACGTTAATATTTTGACAGGTCTACGCGCCCCTGCGCATACTGAATTATTAGAATTAATTAAACAATGTACACATAATAATGCTGTTATTTTTGATTTAGCCAATAATGAAACCTTAAAAGCAACCTTACTTAATGAGGCTCAAGGTGATCAGCGTTTAACACGCGGGGTGGAAATTGCATACCAACGTTTAAATAAAATTACCCAAAAATTAGAATTAGCCAAACAGCGGATTTTTGCAGATAAAACCAGTGTTACCAATCCGCAATTATTTATGTGTATGGGTGGCGCGGGCAGTGGTAAAACTGCGGTAGAAGAAATTGCTAAAGCCCATTGTGATGAGAATTATGTCATCGCTTCATTGGATGAATTTAGAAAAGTCAGTGAGTTATATCAAGTATTAACAGCCGCTAATCATCATAGTGATGATTATGTCTTTGTTGAACCGTTTGCTAATCGTTTGCGTAGTTTGATTGCCGAACAGGCAAAAACGCAGGGCTTTAATATTTTGTACGATGGCACAGGGATACCTTATCAACCGCGTTATGCCACTATTATCAAACAATTTAAAACGGCGGGGTTTCATACCCAAATCACCGCCGTGGATGCGTTTTTAGTCAAACCTCAAGGACGCGATGATGAATTGCCCCGCTCAGCAGTGGTTAGTAGTGTTAAAGCCCGTTATCAACAAACCCAACGCGCTCTGCCTTGGGTGGTCACGGTTGATAAACATATTCGCGCACCGAATTCATTTCTTACTGCTCTACAACACGATGCCTTGGAAAAATTGTCTTTATTTGCCAACGATGGTGAACGCAATCGGCATTACTTGGTCGCAGAAAGTTTTGCGTTTGATGATGATGGCATTCGTGCTTTGCAACGCCATCAACTCGCAAATTGTTTGCTGGAATATTTTAAGCGTTTAATTCGCACCCATAAGCATTCCATTTTGCGGCAATTAGCAAAAGACGATGAGAGGGTTTTAGAGGGTTTATTGGCGCGTAATCCTGCTTTTACTGAAAATAATATTGCCTATCAAATTTATCCTAGCAATAAGCAACATCGGGTTTTAGTGATTTATAACACACGACGCATGGCGGATTTTATTCAAAAACGGCAACTCAATCCTAATGCCTCGGGTGAAACAGGTTTATTACACAAACCTGAAGCACTGGCGTTTCATATTGACCCCGCAGTAAAAGAGCCGTGGCTGACACGCTTACAAGATTGACGTTTTAGTTTATGTCCGTTTCTCATCGCATTCTAAGGCTAAGTAGCCGTAAGCTATGGTTATTTAGCGTAATATTTTCAATCATCACTACTGAGTTATTAGTCTGTGGTATGGAATTACTGTTAAAAGGGCAAATTACTTATGATTATCTGCTCACAGGTTTTATCGCCTCCTTATGCGTATCAGTGCTGGTTGTTAGTGCTTTTCATTTATTTATCAAAGAACAAAACCGTATGGTGCAACGCCTACAAGCTTTTTCACATCAAATCAAAGTACAAAGCGATGATCTTTTTGAAAAAAATTGGCAGATATTGCGTCACGAACAACAACGCCAAAAAAGTGAACAACGTCTAAACGCCTTATTTGAAAATATGAGCAGTGGTGTAGCCATTTATGAAGCCTCAGCCGACGGCATGGAATTCTTTTTTACAGGCTTTAATCGCGCCGCTGAACGCATTGAAGGCATAACGCGTGAACAAATATTGGGCAAAAATGTTAAAACGGCATTTCCTGCGGTTGAAACATTTGGTTTATTAGCCGTGTTTCGCCGCGTTTGGATTAGCGGGATTGATGAACACTTTCCTTTAGCTTTTTATGATGATGGACGTGTGACTGGCTGGCGCGAAAATTATGTCTACAAATTACCCACGGGTGAAATTGTCGCCATTTATGACGACATTACCCAGCGCAAGCAAACCGAAGAAGCCTTGCAACGCAGTGAAGCCCAATTTCGCGCCATGATAGAAGCTTCACCTGTGCCTTACGCACTCAATAATGCTGAGCAACAAATCGTCTTATTAAATTCTGCTTTTATCAATACCTTTGGCTATACCTTAAGCGATATTCCGATTCTTTCAGAATGGTGGCCACGCGCCTATCCCGATCCTGATTATCGTCAATGGGTCAAAGACACTTGGCAAGCGCATTTAAACAAAGCGCAACAACAAGGCACTGCCTTTGAGCCATTAGAATTAGTGATTTGTTGCAAAAACGGTAACCATAAAACCGTGATGGTCAGTGCCGCTGATTTAGGTAAATCCTTTGCTGGCACGCATCTGATAATTCTTTATGACATCAGCGATCGTAAACAAGCAGAACAGGCGTTACATTTATTAAACAAAGAGTTACTTCATTATTTTGAACAACCCTTGTTAGGAATGCTTACTGCAAAACCTGATAAAAGCATTATTCACGTCAACCAACGCTTTTGTGACATGTTGGGCTATAGCACAACTGAAATGCGGATTTTAGATTGGGGCAAAATTACCCATCCTGACGATATTGCTGAAAGCCAATATTATTGGATGAAAACCATTGACGGTGAAATCGATAGTTTTGAACTCGAAAAACGTTATATTCATAAAGACGGTCATTTAATTGACGGGCATGTTGCCGTTAATTGTGTGCGTAATAATCAAGGACAGGTCGAATATTTAATTGCCATGATTTTAGATATTACCCAGCGTAAAGGTAATGAAGAACGTTTACGCCAAAGTGAAAATCGATTTCGTGAATTATTTGCCAATACGCCTATTGCTTATCAAGCATTAGATAATAAGGGTTGTTTTCTCGATGTTAATAATCCGCTCTGCCAATTACTGGGCTATACACGAGAGCAATTAATAGGTTATAACTTTGGTCTTTTTTGGTCACAGCAGACGCGTGATAAATTTGAAAAGAACTTTACTTATTTTATGCTCAAAGGGCAAAGCTACGGCGAATTAGAGTTAGTCCGCGCTGATGGTGAAATCATTACTGTTTTATTAGAAGGGCGAGTTCAATATGATACTCAAGGTAAATTTGTTTGCACCCATTGTGTATTAATTAATATTAGCGAACGCAAACGTATGGAAAATGCGTTAAATCAATCCAATACTGATTTAGAACAATTTGCCTATAGCGTATCGCATGATATGCGCCAACCCTTACGTTCAATTAGCGGTCATTTACAATTATTACAACGCGCTATTGCTAATAATTTAAGTGCTGAAAACAGTGAGAATTTAGCCTTTGCTTTAGAGGGTGCAAAGCGCATGGATGCTATGATTAAATCTTTATTAGAGTATTCACGCATAGGACGAAAAACCGATAATAAAACGTGGCTAGCCAGTCGAGATACTTTAAATGAAGCTATTGATTTTCTTAAAATAGCACTTGAAGAATCTAAAATAATATTACAAATCACAGGTGATTGGCCGACTATTTTTGCCAGCCATGATGAATTAGTGCGTTTATTTCTTAATTTATTAAATAACGCCATTAAATACCGCGAACCCCAGCATTCACCATTAATTGAAATTACTGCCGCAATAATAGGTAATAATTGGCAAGTTGCGGTGCGTGATTTTGGTATTGGTATTGATCAGCAACAAATTGGGCGTTTATTTCAATTTTTTAGTCGTCTGCAAGCGCGACAACGCTTTGAAGGTACAGGCATGGGACTGGCGTTATGTAAACGCATAGTCGAACATCACCAAGGCAATATTTGGGTTGAATCCACAGGTGAGGGTCATGGAAGCTGTTTTATTTTTTCTTTGCCGCTACTACTTGTAGACAATATCGGTAAATCATCGCTTTTATTTTAAAACACCTGCTTGTTTTAAAATAAAAGCGATTGCAACAAACAGCAAACTCCTTTATCCTAGTGGGTTCTTTGTGGAGAGATGGCCGAGTGGTCGAAGGCGCACGCCTGGAAAGTGTGTATACGGCAACGTATCGAGGGTTCGAACCCCTCTCTCTCCGCCAAACTAGAATTCAATCACGTTTAAAGACGTTCAAAAACCCGCAAGCTGTAAGGCTTAGCGGGTTTTTTATTGTCCAACGAAGTACAGCAAGGTTCATTGACAATCGGGGTATCATGGGGGTATAAACGGGGGTACATCGTTCACGTTAAGCAGAGATACCCCCATGCCACTATCAGATACCACCATTAAGAACGCTAAAGCCACGCCTGATAAAGCTTATAAGCTAACTGATGAAAAAGGATTGTACTTACTGATAAAACCCAATGGTGCAAAATACTTTAGGTTTAAGTACCGTTTTGCAGGTAAAGAGAAAGTGTTAGCGTTGGGGGTATATCCTGATACAACATTAAAGCAAGCTAGAGACAAACGAGATACGGCAAAAAAGCAAATAGCAGACGGTATTGACCCTAGTATTACACGCAAAATAGAAAAAGCTGGAGGTATCGAAAACACCTTTAAGGCGATTGCCGAAGACTTCTTGATGACAAAACAGCGTGAATGGAGTGCAAGCCACTATAAGCACATTAAAGAATGTTTTGAGCGTGACGTTTATCCGTGGCTAGGTAACAGACCGCTAAAAGATTTATCCGCCGTGGAAGTTTTAACCACACTACGGCGCATTACAGCAAGGGGCGCGATAGAAACCGCCGCTCGAACCAAGCAATTTATAGGGCAAGCCATTCGTTACGGCATTGCCACAGGACGTGCCGAAAGAGACGTAACCCAAGATTTACGCGGCGCATTGCCATCACCTGTTAAGGGACATTTTCCTGCTATTACTGAGCCTAAACCTTTAGGGCAACTATTAAGAGACATTGATGCTTATGGCGGGAACTTTGTGGTCAGAACCGCTCTACAGTTACAGCCTTTGCTATTTGCCAGACCTGCTAATCTTGCAATGGCAGAATGGAGTGAGTTTGATTTAGATGTTGGGGAATGGCGTATAGCCGCTGATAAAATGAAAATGAAAGACGCGCATATAGTTCCGCTCAGTACCCAAGCAATAGCCTTACTCAAAGATATTTACCCACTTACAGGCAATCAACAATATGTTTTTGCTAGCAATCAAGGTAAAAATGGCGAGAAGCATATTAGCCGTGAATCGATTAGTGCGGCAATTAGGCGTATGGGCTATCAAGGTCAACACACCGCGCATGGTTTTAGAACCACTGCCAGTACACTGTTACATGAGCAGGGCTATCATTCCGACATGATAGAACGACAGCTGTCACACGCTGAGCGTAATAAGGTCAAAGCCGCTTATAACCGCGCCCAACATTTACCTGAACGCCGTAAAATGATGCAAGCGTGGGCAGATTATCTTGATAGTTTGAAAACAGGCGCGGTCGTGATTCCCTTTAGTAAAACCGCCTAATTGTTAAATTATTGATTACTACGAACGGTGATAAAACGGTCATTAATAAAATCAATTACTGATTAAAGTAATACCACCTGTACCACCTATTTTTTAAAAAACAACATTCCCCCTGTCTTTTACCTATTTATGCCCAGTTAATTAAGGCATAGGCAAAATAGCACCACTTGCTTTGCAATGTAAAAAATACGGTGGTACTGGTGGTACTAAAACCGCTTAATTAATGGGTGGGCGATTCACCCACCCTATAGCAATCAATACTTTATTCAAGGTGAACGAATCGCTTAGCTTTTGTGTTGTGTTACTTGGATAAACCACACTATTATTTTATTATCACACGGGCGCGTTTAATTGACTTTCTAATACAGGCTAAATCATGACCACATTAACCTTTGATACCCATGAATTTTTTAAAGAATTAAAAGACGCTGGTTTTAGTGAACAGCAAGCCGAAGTGATTACTAAATTACAAAAAAATACCGTTCATGCCACTTTAGAACAAGCGCGGCATGATTATGAATTAGATAATATCGCTACTAAAAGAGATTTAAGAGAATTGGAATTAAGGCTTGAATCAAAAATAAAAGATATTGATTTAAAGATTGCCGAAACTAAAACCGATTTACAGCGGTGGATTGTCACTGTAGTGTTTGGCGTGGGTATTTTACAAACCGCGATTATTGCCGTGTTGCTATTAAAAGTAACAGGGCATTGATGACTATATAGTATTTTTAATTCAATATGACCTATAAAAAAGACTGGCAGTCTTTATATTAGTTTGAAATGAAACCCTTATATTTATAAACTGATAATAATTAGAGAATCTAATGATAGAAGAAACAAGCCTTGATATTTTTGCCAACAAACTAGCGCAATTACGCGAATTATTCCCCGAAGTATTCACAGAAGGCAAAATTGATTTTAAACGGTTAAGAGCTGTATTAGGCGATGAGGTTAGTTTTAATAAAGAGCATTATGAATTAAGCTGGGCGGGTAAATCAGACGCACGCGCCCAAATTCAAAAAGCCACCAGCGCGACTTTAATACCTTTGGAATCCAAACTCACGAGTTTGGACTCGGTGCAAAGTGGCAATCTATTTATTGAAGGCGAAAACCTAGAAGTATTGCATATTTTACAGCGGTCTTATTTTGGCAAAATCAAAATGATATATATTGACCCGCCTTATAATACAGGCAATGACAGTTTTGTGTATCCCGATGATTATTCAGAACGCCAAGACGATTATAAAAAACGCGCGGGCATTACCGATGAAAACGGTTTTTTAAATAAACAAGATTGTTGGAAAAAGAACAGCAAAGAAAGTGGGCAGTTTCATTCCGTTTGGTTATCCATGATGTACCCGCGTTTATATTTAGCGCGTAATTTATTGCGTGAAGATGGGGTTATTTTTATTAGTATTGATGATAATGAACAAGCAAATTTAAAATTATTATGTGATGAGATTTTTGGGGCGGAGAATTTTATAGAAAGTATTGTTTGGAATAAAAGAATTCCAAAAAATGATAAAGGAATAGGCAATATTCATGAGTACACCGTTGTATATGCAAAAAATAATGAAACAAAACCTATTTTTAAATTACCAAAAGATGGTCTTGATGAGGTTTATTCTTTTGTAAAATCTCTTAAGAAAAAAGGATTTGCAGTAACAGAGGCAGAAAAAGAATTAAAACGACTTTATAATAAAAAGGGTTACGACCGAGGAATAACATTATATTGTGAACTGGATAAAAATTTTGAAATTTGGGGAAAAATAAACGTAAGCTGGCCCAACGGCACAACAATTGGACAGAAATATGATGTTTTGCATCCGATTACTAAAAAACCTGTAAAAGTTCCGAATCGTGGCTGGAGGTGGACAAAAGAAACTTTTGATGGTTATTTGGATAATAAAAATATTCAGATTTTGGATGATGGAAGCGTTATTAGTGGCAGTATCTGGTTTGCAAAAGACGAAAATACACAACCAAGTTTTATTAAATATTTAAAAGATGTAAGTGATTTGCTCTTAAAATCAATTATTAGTTTAAAAAGTTCTGGCGGAATAGAAGCAGAAGAACTATTAGGGAAAAATGTTTTTCCTTATCCAAAACCAGTTAGTCTTATTCAAAATTTTATTTCTTCAATTACTGCAAATAATGACATTGTCCTCGATTTTTTCGCAGGCTCAGGCACAACCGCCCACGCCGTCTTAGACTTAAATGAACAAGACGGTGGCAATCGCCAGTTTATTTGTGTGCAATTACCCGAATTATTAGACGAAAACAGCGAAGCCTATAAAGCAGGTTATAAAACCATTGCCGATATTTGCAAAGCCCGAATTAGCAAAGTGATTGAAAAAATCCAAGCCCAGCGCGATAACAATAAACAAACCGATTTAATCGCAGAAACGCCAAAACAAATACTTGGGTTTAATAGTTTTAAACTCGCCCCCAGTAATTTTAAACAATGGCGCGGTGATATAACCCCCGATGAATTACTAAGCCAATTAGAATTATTCAAAGACAGCGAAAAAGAAGGCAGCGAAAACGATTCGATGCTGATTGAATTATTATTAAAAGCGGGGTTTCCTTTAACCGCACATATTGAAATAAACGTAGTTTCAGGGCAAGAATTGTATAACGTAGAATCAGGCAAAGTCTTATTCTTTTTTGATGCGTATAACGATGCCGTAAAAGAATTTATTTTTAAACTAAAACCTAAAAGCGTGGTGTGTTTAAATCGAGTATTCAAAGGTAATGACCCCGCATTAACAAACTTTCAACTCGCTTTAAAAGATGCGGGTATTGAATTACAAATAATTTAATCTTGTCCACCAAAAGCACGAAAGACACTAAAAATTTTTCGTGCTTTTCGTGGACAAATTATTGGAGATTAACAAATGATTATTGAAGCAACAAATTATTATGAACAAATCCAAAAACAAGCCAAGAATCTTAATGAAATAGAATTAATAGAAGTTATCGATTTTATTAATTTTTTACAGCACAAAAAAACGCATAAACAACAAAGAAATGCTATTTTTGAGCAATTAAGAAGTAAAAATAGTGCAGAGCAATTCGGTGATGCCTTAGAGTGGCAACAGGAAATAAGACAGGATAAAAAACTAGCGGACAGAGAATAATGTATTTATTAGATAGTAATATCGTTATTTATTACGCCGATAAAAAATATGAGTGTCTGGAAACTATTTTCCAAGAAGAAACCTTGTATGTTTCAGAAATAACCCGTTTAGAAGTCTTGGGTTATCATAAAATTGGCGATTTAAAAACATTATTTGAACAACTTTTTGCAGAATTTAATTTAATTAACATCAGCAAAGAAATTATTAATCATGCAATTCTAATCCGACAGCAAAGAAGCATGTCACTGGGTGATGCTATTATTGCGGCAACGGCATTACACAATAACTTAACGATTGTTTCTAGAAATGTTAAAGATTTTGACTGGATTGAAAATTTAACGGTTCACAACCCATTCAACGATAGGTAATAAAGTGAAATTAGAATTTGACGGACACCAAGATTATCAATTAGAAGCAATACAAACCGTGATTGCTGTATTTGAAGGGCAACCTTTAGCCAAAAGTTTATTTGAAGTGTCATTTAAAAGTGAAGTCGCTTCATTGGCTTTTTCTGATAATGGTATTGCTAATAACTTGGTATTAACGCCTGAATCAATATTAGCCAATATCCAAACTATTCAAACAAAAAATGCGTTGCCTATTTCAAATAAACTAGAAAAAAGCGGCGATATTCCCTTGAACTTTAGCATTGAAATGGAAACAGGCACAGGTAAAACTTATGTGTATTTACGCACTATTTATGAACTCAATAAACACTATGGTTTTTTAAAATTTGTGATTGTCGTGCCTAGTGTGGCAATCCGTGAAGGTGTCATTAAAAATTTGCAAATCACACAAGACCATTTTCAACAGCTTTATAATAATATCCCCGTTAATTTTGTCATGTATGACAGTAAAAATCATTCTGCATTACGCAATTTTGCCACCTCTAATGCTATTCAAGTGTTAGTGATTAATATTGATAGTTTTGCTAAAGATTCAAATATTATTAATACAATACGCGAAACAGGTATTAAACCCATTGATTATATTCAACATTCACGCCCTATTGTGATTATTGATGAACCGCAAAATATGGAAACCGATATTAGAAAAGTGGCAATTGCCAATCTTAAGCCATTATGCACTTTACGTTATAGTGCAACGCATAAACATTTGTATAACTTGTTGTATAGTTTAAATCCAGTGCAAGCTTACGATAAAGGCTTAGTTAAACAAATTGAAATTGATGGTATTACTAGCGAGAACAATAATAGCGCGGTGTTTATTGCTTTTAAAAAGCTAATGCTAGGCAAACGTAAATTACAAGCTAAAGTCTCTATTTATGTCAATGACAATAATGGCGTTAATGCAAAAGAATTAACACTCGATATTGGTAATGATTTATTTCAAAAATCCAATGGCAGAGACGCGTATAAAGAAGGCTTTATTTTAAATTCAATTAATGCACAGCAAAACACAATAGAATTTTCAGGCGGCTTAATACTACAAGAAGGTCAAACACAAGGCGGTTTGAATGATGCTATTTTAAAATTTCAAATTGAACGCACTGTTGAAAATCATTTTGAAAAAGTCGCTAAATTAAAACCGCTAGGTATTAAAGTATTGTCGTTATTTTTTATTGACAGAGTTGCCAATTATAAAGACTACACCCTAGATAGCGATGCACAACAAGGCAAGTTTGCTCTATGGTTTGAAGCCGCTTTTATTAAAACGGCACAAAAAAAAGACTATCAAGGCTTGATTCCCTTTTCAGTCAATGAAGTGCATAACGGTTATTTTTCCTGTGAGAAAAAAACTGTTGGTAAAACTAAAACAGAACACTGGATTGATTCTAAAGAAAAGAATACTAAAGCCGATGAAGATACTTATAGCCTAATTATGAAAGAAAAAGAGCGGTTATTAAGCCTAGATGAACCCTTGCAATTCATTTTTTCGCACAGTGCCTTACGCGAAGGTTGGGATAATCCTAATGTCTTTCAAATATGTACCTTAAATGAAACCAAAAGCGAATTAAAAAAACGCCAAGAAATTGGGCGCGGTCTACGCTTACCCGTTAATGCTAATGGCATTAGAATTAAAGATAAGACTGTTAATGTATTAACCGTGATTGCTAATGAAAGTTATGAGGATTTCTCCAGAGCATTACAGAATGAAATTGAAAGCGAAACCAGCGTTGATTTTTCAGGAAGAATTAAAAATAAGCGCAATAAAGATACCGTTAAATTATCAAAAGAATTAACGCTAGAAAACTACCCATTATTGTTTGAGTTGTGGGAAAAAATTAAACATAAAACCCGTTATTCTGTTAATTATTCAACTGAAGATTTAATTACAGCTACTGCAAAAAATTTACAGGATTTTAATAGTTTTCCTTTAACGAAAAGACCGTCTTTAGAATCCCGAAAATTTTCATTACAGTTCAGCAATGAAGGTATTGAAGGCACATTAAAAAATACCGCTAGAAAACAAGTTGAGGATATATATTATCCTATTCCAGATGTTTATGCTTATATTCAAAATCGTGTTAATGTCAGTAGAAATACAGTTTATGAAGTATTAAAACAATCTAAGCGTTATGACGAATTAGCGATTAATCCACAGTTATTTTTAGATAAAGTCGTCTTAGCTATCCGTAATACTTTGAATGAATTATTAGTCGATGGCATTGAATACCAAAAAATCAATAATTCGTTTTATGAAATGAGTTTATTGCGTGATGCAGAAATAGAAACTTATTTAGATAACTTGTTAAAAGTTTCCGATGATAAACAGGATAAAACGCTGTTTAATTATTATCCTGTCGATAGTGATATTGAACGAAAATTTGCGCGTGCTTGCGAAGCAGAAGAAAATATTAAATTTTTCTTTAAACTACCACATGGTTTTAAAATACCAACGCCTATAGGTCATTATGTTCCTGATTGGGCGATTATATTAGACAATGATAAGCGACTTTATTTTGTGAGTGAAACTAAAGGGTCATTGGATACACAAGACCGCAGAGTTAGTGAAAATATGAAAATTGCTTATGCTGAAAAGCATTTTGAGGTATTTAAACAAGATGCAGTTAGCTATAAATTAGCTGTTACAGTTAAGGATTTATATTGAGTTGCTTAGCAAGTAATTCGTTCGATTGGGTAAAGGGTAAGTATTGAAACGGTAGCAATTGTGAATAACTTGCCTGATTTAAATGAAGCAAAATAAAACCATGACCAGATTAACTTTTGATACTCACGAATTTTTTAAAGAATTAAAAAATGCTGGTTTTAGTGAACAGCAATCCGAAGTCATGACTAAATTACAAAAAAATACAATTCATGCCACCTTAGAGCAAGCGCGGCGTGATTATGAATTGAATAATATCGCCCCTAAAAGGGATTTAATAGAATTAGAATTAAGGCTTGAATCAAAACTAAAAGATATTGATTTAAAAATTGCCGAAACGAAAACCGATTTACAGCGATGGATTGTCACCGTAGTGTTTGGCGTGGGTGTTTTACAAACAGCTATTATTGCCGCGTTGATATTAAAATTAGCAGGGTAAGTAACAGAGCTTAAAAAGCTATGCTTATCTATGTTAATCTATACTTATCTAAAAACAGGGTATTTAACAATATGTTACTGGCTCATAAAATTGAATTACGCCCAACACTTGAGCAAAAAGAGTATTTGGACAAAGCCTGTGGTTGTAAAAGGCATTGTTATAATCAATTACTTGCACACTTTTCAAAACCAGAAAATAAATGGTCGAAAGCGTCTGCTTATCAACACTATATTACTATTATTCGCAAAGAATTTAATTGGTATAACGAAGTATCGAGTCGAATTACGCGTAATGCCATTGACGATTTAGATAATGCTTTTAAACACTTTTTTAGACGTATTAAGTTAAAAAAAACCGCAGGATTTCCCCGTTTTAAAAAGAAAGATATTAACGATAGTTTTGCTTTGCGCGAATCAGCAAAATTCGATGTTATTGGACGTGAGTTAAGAATTGAAAAACTAAAAACGCGAATTGAAATGCGGCAAACGTTACGGTTTCAAGGACAAACCAAACAAGTCACCATTTCAAAAAGAGCGGGTAAATACTTCGCCAGTATTCTTGTTGAAACAAATGATTACAATCCAAATGATAATAATAGACAAGAATCTGTCGGTGTTGATTTTGGCATTAAAGATTTAGCCGTTTTAAGTACAGGTAAAATATTTACCGCTAATCAAAAATTAAAAGGTAGTTTAAATAAATTGGCAAAGTTGCAAAAAAACTTTGCTAAAAAAGTGAAATGTTCAAATCAAAGAGCGAAAGCCAAGCTCAAAATACAAAAACTTCACTTTCGTATTGCAAAACAACGTCAAGCTGTATTACATGAGTTATCGGATTATTTAACTAAAAACTTCAATATCATTACTATTGAAGATTTAAACGTTAAAGGCATGATTAAGAATAAAAAACTCAGTCGTGCTATTAGCGATGCTGGTTTAGGTTATTTACGTCAGATGATTGAATATAAAGCGAAGCTAAGAAACTGTATAGTTGTTATTGCGAATCAGTTTTATCCCAGTAGTAAAATCTGTTCTTGTTGTGGCAAGATTAAAAATGATTTAAAACTCGCTGATAGAATATTTGTTTGCGATTGTGGTTTTAATGCAAACAGAGATTTAAATGCAGCTTTAAATTTAAATAAATACGGTCGGGACACGTTACAGCCAGACCTTAAACGCGCATTCGAGCAGTGTGAGCCTGTGGATTGTTTCACAGCTTCTGTGTTGACGGTGTGAATCTATAAAAGCATAAATTTTAATAGATTATGCTAGATAGTTAGTAGCGGCAGAATATGAGCCTTGCCTTAGACAAAATAAGAAACGCAGGTTTTAAAGTTAGCGTTGACGGTAATGACTTGCTTATTGAGCCATTTTCACAATTAAGCGAGTCACAAAAAGCCTTTTTACGAGCAAACAAAACAGAAATTATTGCCGCGTTACAGAGTGAGCAGGTGATGGATACGCGCCAGTTTTATGATGATAGGCGGCATTGTTATGAGTGTAGTCAGTTAATCAATGAGCGGTGTATTGTTCAACACTTTAAACCGTTTGATGAGATACCGCGTAGGTGCAAGGATTTTGTTGCAGGTCGCAAGCATTGAGCTAGGGGGTGGCGATTCACCACCCCTCAGATACTGGCTCTAAATACTAGGGATTTTATGAATAATAAACACAGACACCGCCGCCATGCGTAGTGAAGCTTATGCAAAAGCCGATAAACTGGCTTTGAAATTAAACGCTATTTTGTCAATGTTGAAAGATAACGAGCAAGGCTTGCCTTTATTGGAGCGATTGCACAGCGGTTTTGACGGCATAGACACAAATTATCAGCAAGCCATGTACTTACTTAATGCCATTCAGAGCCTGTTGGTAACGCAGTGCGCTGAGGCTAAACATCAAGCCGATTCACGCGGTATGAGATTCCTCGATCAATTGTGTAATCAGCGCATGTTATTTATTAACACCCGCTTGAATAATCTTAAGCATCGTGACCATTGTGCTATCAATAGAAGAGCATGGCGCGGTGAAATAGAACGGCTAGAAACTGAATACAACACCCTTAATGCTTTTGTTAATGATTTCCCACGTTATGACCAATCTTTACTTATCGGCACTCAATTTGAACACTGGAATCCTCAAAATGACTAGCCTAAAAGTCACGCTAGGCGGTGAAAAAAGTCACGCAAAAGTCACGCAAAAAGTTACGCTGACATCTAATGATAAAAACTCAGAAAATAACGACTTTCCCGTTACCAGTGAGGGGGTTGTTAAATGCGTAACTTTTGCATAAAGAAGCCTGCCAAACATAAAGACAACTCTTTGAAAGATATAGGGGTAGTGTTTCTCGACCCCCAGTAAAATCAACACCGAAAAAGTTACGCAAAAAGTTACGTTGTTTTGGTGAATTCGTAGTCGCCATAACCACCAGTTTCCTAGTTGCCTTAAAAGAGATAAATTAACGCGCCAGTTTTATTATTTGAAATTGAATAGCAAACTGTTATGTTATGAACCGCTGGCGCATCATCGATTAAACGGTAGTGCATCAAAAAAGTAGGCTAGTTAATATTAAACCTTTCGGAGTTCAAACCTAGGTTTGAACTCCAGCTAAAATGGCGTTTTGTTAAAACCTACTCTTTTGAAGCACTACCGTATAGAAGGTAGTGCCTCAAAAGAGTAGGATAAATACTACGATGTCATTCCAGCGGGGATGCTGGAATCCAGTTACAGGGATGTATTTATAATAATTACCTTCCGTGGTTTCTGGATTTCGGCATCCATGCCGTTGGACGTTCCTACTCTTTTGAAGCACTACCGTTTTCATTATGGAAAGCTAAGAGCTTTTTTAGAACAGCAAGGACAAGTAATTGGTGGTAATGATATGTTAATTGCCGCTCACGCTTTAGCAATAAATGCAATTTTAATAACCGATAATGTAGCTGAATTTAAGCGTGTTCCGCAATTGCACATTGAGAATTGGTTGTTGTTAAATGAAAATTAAAACAATTCAGTTTAATTTACAATTTAGAAGTAAAATACAGTTTTTAATTTTGGAGTATTTCAGCCATGCAACAAAATACTTTTAATCATGTTAAAACCCATTTTAGCGAAACTTGCCATCGAATTATTGAAGACCACGATATTTTATTAGTTACCCAAGACGATGCTGAAAATGTAGTCATGATGCCGCAATCGTTATTTGATTCATGGAAATATTTGCTTAATAAATCATCTGTGAATGCAGTGCATCAATATAATAAGCAAGAAAACAGTTTAAAAAGCTTACTTGCTTCTTGGATTCCTTTGGAAGAAGAATTCCCTGAAATAGAAGATTTGTCAGTAGTTGTAAAAATCACAAATCGAGCATCAAAATGAAAATTAATAAAATTAAAATATCAGGGTTTAAAAGTATTGCTGATATTGAATTAAATGATTTAACTCCTTACAGCGTTTTTGCAGGGGCGAATGGCGCGGGGAAAAGTAATTTTTTTGATGCGTTAAATTTTATTAGCACCGTTGTTACGCTTGGCGCAACACAAGCACTACGGCAATTTAATGGTTATGAAAATGTTCATTGTTTTAAACATCGTGGCAATAAGAAAAAAATATTTTCATCTGAAATAAGTGTTGAATATGAAGATTTTCACTTTTTCTATGATTTGAAAATTTATAATATGGATGGTCAGCCAACGCTTGAAGAAAAAAATTGGGTCGATAAGAATGAATATATTTGGCAGAGAAATAAAAAAGGAGAGATTTATCCTCCTTTTTGGGGGGATGGTGGATATTATTCTCGTTTGCCTAACGATATTTCTTATTTAAGGATGCAACCTGATTCACCTGTATTTCGATACATTAATAATATTAGAGTCTATCGTTTTGACCCATTAGGTGCAAAAGAACCCGATAGTTCCAGTGCTGATACAACTGAATTAAATTCACACGGACATAATATTGCCACGATGTTATCGGTATTAGAAAAAGATGACGAAATCAGAGAGCAAATTATTGAATGGATGGAATTATTAGTTCCCAGTTTAGAAACTATTTCAACGGAGCGTTCTCGATTAGATGCACGAACTATGATTCGATTTAAAGAAGCAGGTATTAAAGCGAATTTTCCAGCACATTTAATTTCAGATGGCACAATTTACGCACTTTGCATTATGGTTGCGGTTTTAGGTCGTTCAAAACAAGCAGGTATGACTTTAATTGAAGAACCAGAAAGAGGAATTCATCCCAAAGCGATTGCTGAGTTAATTAATTTAATGCGTGAAAATGCTAATCCTAATCACGCTATTTTTGTCACTACACATAGTGAGTCCGTGGTTCGTTATTCAAAACCAGAAGAATTATGGTTAGTGAATAAAATTGACGGTAAAACCGAATTTAAAAATGCCGCTAAAGAATTTTCTGATTTAGGTGATTTGAATTTAGATAAAGCGTGGTTAATGAATATGTTTGACGGGGGCTTGCCGTGGTAACAATTGGTTTTATTGTGGAAGGAGATACCGAAAAAATATTAATTGAATCAGAAAATTTTAAATCATGGGCAAAACAACAGGGAATAATTATTTGCCATCCTGTTTTAGACGCTAAAGGTGGTGGAAACTTATTACCCGAAAATATTGAACCTTTAATTAAACGGCTAGAATCAGAAAATCCAACGCATATTATAATTTTAACTGACCTAGAGCGTGAATCGAATCAACAAGCGGTAAAAGATAGAATAGGAACTCAATACACTAATCTTATTTTTATTGCAGTAAAAGCAGTTGAAGCTTGGTTTTTAGCTGACAGTACTGCTTTAAGTAATTGGTTAAAAACAAAAGTATTTGAAGAGTATCCAGAAGAAACAAAAGCAATGCCTTGGGAACGTTTACGCGAATTAGCTAATGATTACAAACAAAAAGGAACGGGTAAAAGCAAGCCACGTTTTGCTCAACGCATGACCCAGCATTATGGCTTTGATATTACTAGAGCGGCAAATCATCCACATTGCCCTAGTGCCAAAGAATTTCATGACGGTTTAATAGCATTAGCGAAATAAAATAGTTACCTATTTCAATATCGCAAAAATATGAACAGATGATTTTAAAACGCTAAGAGAATACGTCAGTATGTTAGAAATTTTAGCCAGTAATCGCGATTTAAACTTAGATATACAGCAGGAGTTTGAAATGTTAGAAATTGAAATAGAAAAACTACCCAGTTTTTTAATTGGACAAGAACGCGGTATCGAACAAGGCGCACATAATAAAGCCATTACTATTGCTAAACAATTAATCAATTTGAATTTATCTTTAACAGAAATCGCACAAATTACGGGTTTAACTATTGATGAATTAACAAAACTTTAGGAGTAATTATGTGCCTTGGTATTCCCATGCAAGTCATTGCATTTAATGGCGATTATGCCGTTTGTGAACGCGATGACGAACAGTTTTTAATTGACACCCAATTAGTGGGCAAACCTCAAATCGGCAATTGGGTATTAACCTTTTTAAATACTGCCAGAGAAATTATTAACGCTGAGCAAGCCCTATTAATTAATAATGCTCTACAGGCTTTAAATTTAACCTTGCAAGGCGAAACTGATATTGATTATTTATTTGCCGATTTAATTAACCGCCAGCCCCAATTACCCGAATTTTTAAGAGACACTCATGAATAGTATTTATTTGCCTATTATCGGACAAGACTCGCAACCCAAAGAAACTGACGGCGCGGAATTAGATTTTATGCGCTTGCCCAGTAGTATGTACACTTATACAATGCCCAAAGTGCCGCCACAATTAAATCCTCAAGTATTACCTAAAGCAAAAGCGTTATTAGAAACCTTATTAAATGCTTTAAATAATTATGACCCAGAGCAAAACTATAGTTTTTCTACCCAAACATTAAATAGCGAAGAACTGGCATTAATTAATCAGATACTCGGTGAAGGTGAAGTCAGTATTATTGTGCAAGAGGAAATAACCACGCAAATACAAGAATCAGTATTGGCAGGTGTATGGCGGGTACAACAATTTAATAATAGCGGCTGTATTTTTGATAGTATTGAAATTGCCGATATTCCGCAATTAATTAAAACCAAAACTTTTGAAAATTGTAAAACGCAATTACAATTTGATAATAACAATCTGCCCGATGGTTTAATGAATGCTTTGCCCTTAATTGCTGAATTAAATGCCCAAATCAGCGCGTATTCAATCGATAAACTGGCTCATGTGATTAATTTAAGTTTATTACCGCAAACCGAGCAGGATTTAGCGTTTTTATATCAATTATTAGGCAGAGGTACGGTTTCTATATTATCACGCGGTTATGGCACAAATCGTATTACCAGCACCCAAACTGATAAAGTGTGGTGGGTGCAGTATTTTAATTCTGATGATACCTTGATTTTAAATACTTTAGAAATAAGCCAAGTTCCCAGTGTAGCACTCGCGGCACTAGAAGATATTGCCGATAGTGCAGAGCGTTTGGTAGAGATTTTAGCGGCTTTATAATGAATCCCATTAAAACTGAATTATTAAAACTTGCTAATGCTGATAAAGCGATTATTAATGCTAAGTTCTTTAAAACCGCTAAAGGGCAATATGGCGAAGGTGATTATTTTATCGGCGTGACTGTGCCTGTTATTCGCAGTATTTGTAAACAATTTATTAAACAAACTCAGCTGAGTGATATTGAAACTTTATTAAAAGACCCCGTGCATGAAATACGATTAGCGGGGGTTTTAATGCTGGTTTATCAATTTGAAAAAGCCAGTAAAGAAACGCAAAAACAGCTTTATGAATTTTATCTAGTAAACACCCAATCTATTAATAATTGGGATTTAGTCGATAGCTCAGCGCATTTTATTGTAGGTTGTTATTTGTGGGATAAATCCAGAGAAGAATTATATAAACTCGCAAACGCTAGTTGTTTATGGCAACAACGTATTGCTATTATTGCTACCTTTTATTTTATTAAACGTGGACAATTTGACGATACTTTAAAAATTGCAGAACTTTTTTTAAATCATCCGCATGATTTAATTCATAAAGCCGTAGGTTGGATGTTAAGAGAAATCGGCAAAAAAGACCAAGCGGTATTAGAAAGTTTTTTAAAACAACATTATCAAATAATGCCGCGCACAATGCTTCGTTACGCCATTGAAAAATTCCCCGATAATTTAAGAAAACAGTATTTATGCACTGGCAAAACAGCATCCAATTAAGTCACGCTTTAGAAGATTGTTTTAATACTATTCAATTGCAACGCATGACGGGTATTCCTATTATTAATCCCCAGTTAAAAGTACAAGCGGTGGATTTTCAAGCTTATCAACAAGGCTGGATTGGAGTATTAATTACCCCGTGGTTTATGAATATTATTTATTTAAGCGATGAATTATTAACAGTCGGCGAAAAAATTAGTCATCAATTCCCTGCTGGACAATTTGAATTTACCATCGCTTATGAAATTAATTTAGGTTTTTATCAAAACTGCTCTTTATATTCACCGATGTTTGAATTTACTGAGCAAGACACTGCAATCAAAACCGCGCAATCGGCTTTACAAGCTTTATTAAAACTCCCCGAAAAGCTCAGTATTAGTCGCCGTGATTTATTACGCGGAAAATTTACTAAAGGATAGTATTTTGATAGATACAGGCAAATTAATCATTAATTTAAAGTGTAGGGGCGATTTAAATCGCCCCTAC
>JBAQSX010000160.1:0-42502 GCA_049296695.1 Methylococcaceae bacterium
GCCTGAATTGACGAACAGTTTTTTTGAAAAAGCCGATGAATATAATAACGGGGTTTTAATTAAACGTGGCGGCGATAATGCTGTTAAAACCGCGATTAATTTAAGTCTTGATATTGATATTATTGCCGCTTTTAAAGCCACAGGTGAAAATTGGCAAAACAGTATTAATGACGCATTACGCGAATGGGTTAATACGCATTCGGTTTGATTTTATTGTCTGAATGAAGATACTTAAGATTAAAAGATGCTAAGATTATTATCTTGAAATCCTAACATCTTAAACATCTTCATTCAGACAATTAAATAACCGCCCCATCGTTAATTAGACCTAGCAGGTTTTTAAAACCTGCAAGGTCTGTTATTATCACACCCGTTTTAAAATCCCAACATTTTTATTTTAAGGAGTACGCCATGATAATAATACAAAAAGCTTATGCTAATTGAATTTGATTCTGTAAAACGTGATAAAACACTTGCTGAACGTGGACTTGATTTTGCTGATGCCGCCCAAGTTTTTGCTGGACATTTGTCACCTTAAAAGATGAACGCTTTGATTATAATGAAGCGCGTTTTATCACAGTAGGCAAATTAAATAATCGCATGGTGGTTATTGTTTGGACACCACGCGGTCATAATCGCCGTATTATTTTAATGAGCAAGTGTAATGAACGAGAACAAGCCACCTATCAAAACCGATTGGATTGATGAAGATGACGCGCCTGAATTGACGAACAGTTTTTTTGAAAAAGCCGATGAATATAATAACGGGGTTTTAATTAAACGTGGCGGCGATAATGCTGTTAAAACCGCGATTAATTTAAATCTTGATATGGATATTATTGCGGCTTTTAAAGCCACAGGTGAAAATTGGCAAAATAGTATTAATGACGCATTGCGCGAATGGGTTAATACGCATTAGGTTTGATTATTGTAATCAAGATTTATAAAAATCCTGATTTAGTTAGATAGCTTTGTAAAAGCTATACAATTCTTTTGAATTAAAATAAAGAGATTATCATGACTATACTTAACCAATACGCAAATAGCGTTATTAATTACAGTTCACAATATGGCACAGGATGGGGTTCAGCATCTCAAGCATTAGGCGCACCAAATGCTAATTATTACGGTGATGTTAGTCATTCATGGTCTCCATCATCACGAAATGGCACGATTGAAACTTTAACCTTGGGTTTTGCCACCGCTGTCTATGCTACAGATGTAACCATACGCGAAACTTGCGGCAATGGTTTTGTTTTTCAGATAGAAGCATTATCCGCAGACAATAACGACTATAGTCAAATTTGGTTTGGATACGATTCCAATACTTATGCAGTACCTTCCGATTTTACTGTTTCCTTTAGTTCAACATCTTTCTTGGTTAAAGGTCTCAGAATCTCTATATATACCGATCATGATTTAAATTTTTTTGAACAAATTGATTCAGTTGAATTATCGGGTAATACCAGTCCCCCATTTATAAACAATCCCCCCACAGGCACAGTCACCCTCAATAATACCAATCCCCAACAAAACCAACTATTAACTGCCAGTAATAACTTAAACGATGCTGACGGACTAGGCGCAATTACTTATACATGGCTCAGTAATGGTATTAACGTTGGCACAGGGAATACTTACAGCGTCACTGCCAGTGATATTGGTAAAACCATTCAAGTCAATGCCAGTTACAGCGATTTATTAGGTAATCATGAAAGCGTCAATAGTATTGCCACCAGTCCTGTTATTGCCGTCATTAATCCCGCTATTACTATCAACGGCACAGATTTTAATACAGGCGAAAATGGCGACACGGCAATTTTTACCGTTAGCCTTGCCACCAAACCCTTGCGTGATGTTGCTATTAGTTTTAATTCTACTGATACCACAGAAGGGATTATTAGCGGTAATAATAAACTCACTTTCACCGCGACTAATTGGAATATACCACAAACAATTACTGTTACAGGACAAGACGATTATTTAAATGACGGCAATGTCCCTTATCAACTAACAGCCACAATAAGCACTAGCGATGTTAAATATAACTCACTGAGTATTAATCCCATTAACTTAGTGAATAATGATGAGGGCAAAGACGCGCCTTTAACTTTAATTGGTGATGCTAACGGCATTCCCACCGCCGATATATTACAAGGATTAAATGGTAATGATTCATTATATGGCGGTTATTTAGCCGATGATTTATCAGGCAGTAATGGCAATGATGTCCTTTACGGCGGTTATGGTAATGACTTTTTATATGGTGAGGCGGGTAATGATTATTTATATGGCGAACAAGATAATGATAGTTTAAGTGGCGGTTTAGGTAATGATACTTTAGACGGTGGTTTAGGTGCAGATACGTTAAGCGGTGGCGCGGGTAATGATACTTATTATTTAGGTTATGATGCCACTGATAGTATTATTGATAATGGCTTAAGCACTGATATTGATAGCGTTATTATGCCCTATCAATTAACTAATTATACTTTACCTAAAGAGATTGAAAACGGCACAATTGCCGATGGCACAAAAGGTAATTTAACAGGTAATACCAGTAATAATATTTTAACGGGTAATAACGGTAATAATAATTTGAATGGCGCGGCGGGGCGTGATGCTTTATTTGGTGGCGTGGGTAATGATGTATTAACAGGCGGCATAGGTAATGACACTTTAAGCGGTGGTAAAGGCAAAGATAGTTTTGTCTTTAATGCGGCATTAAACGCCAATACCGATAAAATTACTGATTTTAATGCCGTAGATGATAGTATTAAATTAGACCATAAGATATTCACCCAATTAACTGCTGGGGTTTTAAATGTGGCTAATTTTGTGGTGAATACTGTAGCGCAAGATGCTAATGATTATATTATTTACGATAAAGCCAAAGGCGGTTTATTTTATGATGCAGATGGTAATGGCGCGGGGCCTGCTATTCAAATTGCCACATTGGGCGTTAATTTAGCGGTGAATAATAGCGATTTTGTGGTGGTTTAATTAAAAGGAGTTTCAAATCGAGATTTGAAACTCCTTTTTTGGTGGTCTTGCAAAGAAAATATTGATAAAGAAACTGGAGTGCAGGCTTTGCCTGCTGAATTACTAGCAAGCAAAGCCTGCACTCCATTAATTTATTAATTCGCTCTATGGCGTAAATCCAAAGTAAATGGATATTCTAAATTAGACTCTTCATTAGGCGGTAATTGAGTACAACGCTCTAATATTTTATTTTCTTTAAATAGATTAGAGGAAGGATTGGCCGCTTGTAATTTATGCTCAGCGGTTTGGCTATCAAATAACGTATGCCCATAATCCCAAAAACGAGTAATCCGTCGCGCTTCGGCGGCAAAACTATTAATCGGGAAGGTGTCATAACTGCGTCCACCCGGATGCGCCACATGATAAGTACAACCACCTACCGAATGCCCGTTCCAAGTATCCACCACATCAATAATTAGCGGCACATGCGGCGCAATTGTTGGATGTAAAGCTGAGGGCGGTTGCCATGCTCTATAACGTACCCCTGCCACATATTCACCGTTGCGTCCTGTACTGCGTAGCGGTAAGCGTCTGCCGTTACAGCTAATAATGTAACGTCCCTCGGTAAAGCCTGAGACTTTAACTTGAGCGCGTTCTACTGACGAGTCCACATAACGCGCTGTGCCTTGACTGCCCATCTCTTCGCCTAAAACGTGCCACGGCTCGATGGCAAAGCGCAATTCTAATTCTAAATCATCGACTTGTACTGTGCCGTAACGCGGGAAACGGAATTCAAAGAACGGTTCTAACCAGTCTAATTGAAAGTCATAGCCTGAGCGTTGTAAATCAGCGGTGACTTGGCGTAAATCTTCGCGCACATAATGCGGCAACATAAAACGGTCATGCAGACCTGTTCCCCAACGCACCAACGGTTTTTTATAAGGTTCGCGCCAGAATTTCGCAATCAATGAGCGCAGTAATAGCATTTGCACCAGTGACATACGCGCATGAGGCGGCATTTCAAAGGCGCGAAGTTCTAATAAACCTAAACGACCTGTCGCACTATCGGGCGAATACAGCTTATCAATACAAAACTCTGAGCGGTGGGTGTTGCCTGTAATATCGGTCAATAAATGCCGTAATAATCTATCCACCAACCACGGCGCAGGCGTTTCACCATCAGGCATTTGTTGAAAGGCAATGTCTAACTCGTAAAGCTTTTCATCACGTCCTTCATCAACACGCGGAGCTTGACTGGTAGGCCCTACAAACATGCCTGAAAACAAATAAGACAGCCCTGGATGATGTTGCCAATAAGTAATTAAACTGCGTAATAAATCAGGTCTACGCAATAAGGGACTATCGCTAGGGTTTGCCGCACCAACGGTGATGTGATTACCGCCACCCGTGCCAGTGTGTCGCCCGTCTAGCATAAATTTTTCAGTGCCAAGACGCACTTGACGCGCCTCTTCATAAAGTACGGTAGTTTTATCGACTAATTCGCGCCATGATTTTGAAGGGTGGATATTCACTTCAATCACACCCGGATCAGGCGTGACCATTAAGCGTTCCATGCGGTAATCATGCGGCGGCTCGTAACCTTCTAATACCACAGGCATAGCAAGATTTGCCGCCGTGGCTTCAACGGCGGCGATGATTTGCAAATAATGTTCTAATTGGGTGAGCGGCGGTAAGAAGATGTGTAAGCGACCTTCACGCGGCTCTACACACAAAGCGGTATGCGGCACAGAAACATGAGTAGCGTTATCATCGGCTAAGTCCTGTTCGCTCACCTCGGGATGTTCTTTAGTTTTTTCAGCTAAATGACTATAACGTCTAGTGACTTCGCCATAATAATCGCCTAATTCTGGCAACGGCGCGAATAAGCTTTGTGGTTCTTGAGTGTCGCGCTCTTCGGGCGCAGTCCACGGCAAACTCGCCAAGGGCAAACGCAAACCCATCGGTGAATTGCCGGGGACTAAAAATAATTCGCCGCGTCTAAACTGCCACGAACCACTGCGCCACGCTTGTTTATTCCAATCCCATTGAATCGGTAACGAAAAACCGACAGGTTTGCTTAAATCCGCCGTTAAACGTTGCGCTAAGGTTTTACGCTCTAACGAGTCGCTGAGTTTGGTTTTTAGCGGGTCTAAATTTTCGGGGACGTTGCCTTCTTGCCATAAATAATAAAAATTATCTTCAAAGGCAGTTCTTACATAACGCGGTTTGAGCCATAAATGTTGCGCTAGCTCTAGCATAAAATGTTTAGCGTGGGCGATAGTAAAACCGTAGTCTTTATCAATGTCGGCAAGCAAGGTAGGGTCGCGCCAGATAGCTGTGCCGTCTTTGCGCCAGAAAATGCCATATTGCCAACGTGGCAAGGGTTCACCGGGATACCATTTACCTTGTCCGTAATGCAACATTGCCCCTTTTGAAAAAGCATCGGCTAAGCGTTTGGTCAGTTGTTGGGCGCGGCGGCGTTTATCTGCACCATCGGCAAGCGTGTTCCATTCCGCCCCTTCCATATCATCAATAGACACAAAAGTGGGCTCACCGCCCATGGTTAAGCGCACATCATCGGTGATTAATTGCGCGTCTACTTGTTCGCCTAATGCGTCAATTGCCAGCCACTGCTCATCACTATAAGGCTTAGTGACGCGGGGGTCTTCGTGCAGACGCTCAACAGTATTGCTAAATTCAAATTCAACTTCACATTTATCCATGCCACCTGAAATCGGTGCGGCACTGGACGGATTCGGGGTACAAGCCAGCGGAATATGTCCCTCACCTGCCAGTAAGCCCGAAGTTGGGTCAAGTCCTATCCAACCCGCACCCGGAATATACACTTCTGTCCACGCGTGCAAATCGGTAAAGTCAGCCACTGGCCCTGAAGGGCCGTCTAAGGCTTCAATATCAGCGGTTAATTGCACTAAATAACCTGAAACAAATCGCGCCGCTAGCCCTAAATGCCGTAGCACTTGCACCAATAACCACGCTGAATCACGGCATGAACCGCTGGCTTTTTTTAAGGTTTGCTCACAAGTCTGCACCCCCGCTTCCATGCGAATGTTATAGCCCACGGTGGCAAATACGGCGCGATTCACATCGACTAAAAAGTCATTAATGGAGCGTTCTTTGGTGTCGAGTTTGGCAAGCCATTGTTTTAATAATTTGCCTTTTTCTTTGATTTCTAAATACGGGGTTAATTCTTGGCTTAGTTCTGGCGCGTAATTAAACGGATAATTTTCCGCGTATTTTTCCACGAAAAAATCAAAAGGATTAATCACCGTCAAATCGGCAATGACTTCTACTAAGACGCTGAGTTGTTTGCATTTTTTAGGAAACACTATCCGCGCTAATAAATTGCCAAACGGGTCTTGTTGCCAGTTAATAAAATGTTCTTCGGGTTCGATTTTAAGGGTATAGGCTTTGATGGGCGTTCTGCAATGCACCGCAGGGCGCAAGCGTAATACATGAGGCGATAACGACACCGCGCGGTCAAAACGGTAATGGGTATGGTGACGCAGTGCCACTCGAATAGTCATAATTGCTGCTCCAAAAAATATATCTAAATGTAAGTCTGTGGTAATTCGCTGCTATAAAAAACGTATTTAAACATACGCAATTATTAATTCGCTCTCTGTTGATAAGCGATGAGGCTTGCAACTAGAGTCCTGATTGAGCAGTTTCAATCGATGGCACTGTGTCCGCTTTAGCAAGATGGACTTTACCTGTTGATAAGGTGTCCATAGACTTATCTCAGGGTCTTGGTGTCTTGCTAAAACGTTTCGTGCGGCATTCACATCCGCTTGCAATACCACCCCGTCTTCACAGTAAAACCTATCCCCGCGCCGTTTGCCCGTAAGCGTCCCATTGCGTGAATCCATTTGTGAGGTATATGCCGCATTGACGTGAACGACCGTAGAACCTCTACGGTGACATATATTTTCAATCGCTTGAGCTATCACTCCTTTTGTCCATAAAGACAAACGGCGTGACACATCTTTACTAAACTTTTTTCCCGAAATCGGCGAAGTTAAATCTTCGCAAACAATGACAGCGGCTTTATCTATCACGGTATTCACCGCTTCGTGAACAATGGTTTTTACCACTGATTGATGCTTAACCAATTGTTTATCCAACTTTTTTCGTCCTAAGTTGTGTTTATGAACGTGTGGTTTTTTCTTGGCAATGGCTTGTAATTTGTAGCGGCGTTGATACTTGAGTTTTCTGCGGTCGGATTCTTTACTTAGAACCTCACCTAAGTTTATGCCGTGATGCACACCGTCAGAATCGGTTAAGGCTTCGGTAAAACCTTTATCAACACCGATTATCTGCGTACCGCAATCATTAGTTTTAAAGACTTCAACTGCATAATGCACTTCCACTTTGTCATTTCTTAAAATAACCCTCAGATTGCCTTTAGGTGCAACAGTTGTGTTCAAAGGAATGGCAATGCGTTTGCCTTTAACTAAGCTGGGTATTTTTAACCATACTTTGTTTTTTAAGGTAAAAACGGTGTAATCATCAGAGCGAACATTGATTTGATTGTGGGTGTGATTATGTCCACGATGACATGCTTTTCGCATAACGCGCTTTAAATAACTGTCATCGGCATAGTTGTCAGATTTTAATAAGGTGTACAAGCGTTTTTGCTCAGCACTTTCTTTCGTTCTGCGTTTAATCGCTTGCTTTACCTTGACTTTTGCCGCTTCACGATTGGCTTTAATGTCCCCGATGGCATCGCTAAGTGTTTGTTTCCACGCATTCGCGGGAACATTAAACTGGCGACCTTCTCGAATCCAAGTATCTCTAATCGTTCTATCACGCAAACCCACACCTTTAACTGAACCAAAATGTTGCCAAATTTCTGAGCGAATCACACCCAAACGCTTGGCTTGTTCAAGCAACGCGCTGTGTTTGCCTTGGTTGAGTTTATGGCTAAAGGCTATCTGAGTTTTCAATATTATCTCCTGATTAACTTGAAAAAAAGTGCGTAGCTTATGCGTTTGTTATCAAAAAACGCCCTCAGTCATACCAACACCGAGGGCTTTAGAGCTGACAACACAACGACTATAAACTGACACCTTACACGTCAAGAAGAGCAATGACTATACCAAGTGTGAATATTGTTTGAATCAGGATTTACAGGATTATAAGATTCACAGGATTTATCTTGTAATCCTATAATCTTGTAAATCCTGATTCAGACAATAGCAGTCAAAGCGTTTTAGTTGTATTTATTGATTCCAATAATTATGACTTAATTATTAAATTAACAAATTCACGGCATTATGTTATAAAAACCATATAGTTTTCTGGAGTCTAAATCTAGCTTTGGATTCCAAACCATGATTCGCTTTGCAAAAATACCAAAATTTTTAAATTTAACTCAGGAGTTTGACATGACTACTATTATTGGAACAATCAACAATAACAACATTAACGGCAGCTCTAGTGATGACACTATTAGCGGTAGAGCAGGTAATGACACTTTAAACGGAAATATAGGTAATGATGTTTTAAATGGCGAAGAAGGTAATGATGTTTTAAATGGCGGCGTGGGTAATGATACTCAAAACGGCGGTATTGATAATGACACTTATATTTTTGGTAAAGGTGATGGTAAAGATGTTTTAGTGAGTGATTATACTTATGGTGAAACCAATATTTTGTTATTTAAAAGCGGTATTACACCTGCTGATATAACATTATCTCGCTCTGGCAATGATTTAGTGGTGCTTATTACTAATACAACTGACAGTATCACAGCACAAAACTTCTTTTATAACGATGACCCGTACAACGAAAATAATGCACTACAACAAATTAAATTCAATGATGGCACAACATGGAATATTGATAATAGTTTAATCGTAGGATTTACGGGTAGTGCAGGTAATGATAATTTAAACGGCACTTATTACGCTGAAAATATGAATGGCGGTGCTGGTAATGATGTTATTAATGGCGGCGATGGTAACGATACTTTAGCGGGTGGCGCAGACAACGACAATTTGAATGGTAATGCGGGTGATGATACTTATGTATTTAGCAAAGGCGATGGGCAGGATGTATTAGTCAGTGACTATACCTATGGTGAAACCAATACCTTATTATTCAAAAATAGTATTACCCCTTTAGATGTAACAGCATCCCGCTCTGGTAATGATTTAATAGTAGCAATTGCTAGCACTACTGACCGCGTTACTGCACAGGACTTTTTTTATAACAATGACCCCTACAATGAATATAATCCGTTGCAAAAAGTGATATTTGATGACGGTACAGTGTGGAATATGACTGATATTTTAATTAGAGGATTCACTGGTAGTGCGGGTAATGATAGTTTTGATGGAACTTATTACGCTGACAGTATGAATGGCGGGGCGGGTAATGATGTTTTGAATGGCGAAGAAGATAATGATACTTTAGCGGGTGGCGCAGACAACGACAATTTGAATGGTAATGCAGGTGATGATACTTATGTATTTAGCAAAGGCGATGGGCAGGATGTATTAGTCAGTGATTATACCTATGGTGAAACTAATACCCTGTTATTTAAAAGTGATATTGCTCCTTCAGATGTAACTACATCGCGCTCTGCTAATGATTTAATTCTATTTATTGCCAATACTACCGACAGTATTACTGCACAGAATTTTTTTTATAACGATGACCCGTATAATGAAAATAATTCATTACAACAAGTTAAATTTAATGATGGTACTACTTGGAATATTAGTAATATTTTAACAAGAGGTTTTACGGGTAGTACCGCTAATGACAATTTGAATGGGACTTATTATGCTGACAGTATGAGTGGCGGGTCGGGTAACGACATTTTAAATGGTGGCGATGACAATGACACTCTGGAAGGAAGCACAGGCAACGATAATTTGAATGGCAACGTTGGTGATGATATTTATGTATTTGGAAAAGGTGATGGTAAAGATGTTTTAGTGAGTGATTATACTTATGGTGAAACCAATACCTTATTTTTTAAATCAGGCATCACTGTAAATGAAATTGCGGGTGAACGAGTTGATGCGGATTTACTATTAGCCATTGTGGGTACAACTGATAGTATATTAGTGCAAAACTTCTTTTATAACGATGACCCCTACAACGAAAATAATCCATTACAACAAATTCAATTCAGCGATGGCACAATATGGAATCTTGATAATATTACCGATGTCGCTTTTGGTGGTATTCCTAATTCACCACCAACAGGTACTGCCACTGCAATTTTAGTAAAAGGCACTGAAGACACGGCTTATAGTGTAAAAGCCAGCGATTTATTATTAGGTTTTAGTGATATTGAAGGTGATGATTTATCTATAGCCAATTTAACTACTAATAAAGGTACGATTGTTGATAATAATAACGGTACTTTTAAAATAACGCCATTGGCTAATTACAACGGGGTACTTAATTTAAATTATGATGTTGTAGATACTAAAGGCGGCAGTATTAACGCAACCCTTAATTTAACATTAACGGCTGTAAATGATGCGCCTACGGGTACGGTAACTATTACAGGCACAGCGCAACAAGATAAAACATTAACGGCAAGCAATAATTTAGCAGATGCCGACGGTCTGGGTGTTATTAGTTATCAGTGGAAAGCGAATAATGTTGTAATAGGTACAGGTAATAGTTATATATTAACAGGTGCAGAAGTTAATAAAACTATTTCAGTCGTTGCGAGTTATACTGATTTACAAGGTACTAAAGAATCTGTGAGTAGTTCTGCGACTACCGCTGTTAAACCTAATAATATGGGTACTGATGGTAACGATGTTTTAACAGGGACTACTGGTAATGACACCTTATTTGGTTTTGCAGGCGACGATTCTTTAAATGCAGGTTTGGGTAATGATGAATTATGGGGTGGTTATAATAATGACACGCTAGTTGGTGGTGATGGCAATGATTTATTGTATGGTGAGCAAAATAATGATTATTTAAACGGCGGTAATGGCAATGATACTTTAGACGGTGGTTTAAGTATTGATACATTAGATGGTGGTAATGGTAGTGATACCTATATCCTCAGTTATGATGCTGTAGATATTATTCAAGATAGTGGTACTGATAAAGCAATTGATACTGTAATTATGCCGTATCAATTAAAAAGTTATACACTCCCGACAGGTATTGAAACGGGCGCAGTTTCTTCTGGCACACAAACAGTTAATCTAACGGGTAATAGCAGTAATAATACCTTAACAGGTAATGATGGTAAAAACACCTTAAATGGTTCAACAGGGCGTGATTCATTATTTGGTGGTTCGGGTGATGATATATTAATTGGTGGCACAGGTAATGACCAATTAAAAGGTGACGACGGTAAAGATAATTTTAAATTTAATTCAGCGTTAAAAGCCAATATCGATAAAATTATCGATTTCACAGTAGTAGATGACACGATTCAACTTGACCATAAAATCTTCACCCAATTAAATACCACAGGGGTATTAAACAGCGCGAATTTTATTACTGCCACCGCCGCTAATGATAATAACGATTATATTATTTATAACAAAGCCACAGGTGCGCTGTTATATGACGCAGATGGTAATGGCGCGGGCGCGTCCATACAAATAGCCATTATTGGCACTAATTTAGCAGTGACTAATGCCGATTTTGTCGTAGTTTAATTAAAAGTTATTAGCAAGCAAAGCTTGCGCTCCAAACGATTATTAATAATTGAAGTTAATGTAGGGGCAAATCATATTTGCCCTTAATAACAAACGACTATTATCAAAGGGCAATTGTGTTTTACCCCTACATTTGTGCATAACTTAAGTTAATAATTACTAGACTTTTACGACTACCTAATTATAGTAACCATGAATTCATCTTTATTAATACTTGCCAACCATTTAGGCGACTATTTACTTAAACAACAAAAACACATCACCACCGCTGAATCCTGCACAGGTGGTTTGATTGCCGCCACACTCACCGAGATTGCAGGTAGCTCAGCGTGGTTTGAACGCGGTTTTGTCACTTATAGCAATGAAGCCAAAATGGAATTATTAGGCGTTCAAGCCAAAACATTAGAAAACTACGGCGCGGTTAGCAGGCAAACAGCGGGTGAAATGGCAATAGGCGCGTTAAATTATAGTCATGCTGATTTAGCCATTGCAGTGACAGGAATTGCAGGGCCTTCGGGTGGCACAGTTTTAAAACCTGTAGGGACTGTTTTTATTGCGTGGGCAATTAAAAATTCAGAGCCTATTATTAATCAGTATTTATTTATCGGTAATCGAGCAGATATTCGTAAGCAAACAGTCAGTGAGGCTTTAGATTTACAAATCATTAAAGGATTATTTAAAAAATAATACGTTTAATTACTTAACTAAAATACTATCATTTAATTAGTGTTTAAATAAACCTACAATCATTTTTTTATAAAAACACAATTTAATTATGAATTCATCGGATTATTCGATAACATCGCCTTGTATTAATCGTTGTTGTTTAACTGAACAAGACATTTGTTTAGGCTGTTTTCGCTCGCTAGAAGAAATCAAACAATGGACACTAGTCGATAATAAAACCCGCGAAGTTTTTTTGTGCAATGCCGCTTTACGGCGTGAGCATATTGCCGCAAAACCTAATGATTAATAAGGATTTAATCAGCATTACCCCACCATTTGGCAAGCCCAGTAACGCAAAAGCATCCATTACCGTTGCAAAAAATTCCCCTGTTTGTATCAATTTGATGGGCTTGGATTTGACAGCCTTAGCAATTACTGGCAACTTGTACCACTGAGTTGACGCTTTCGCCACTCGCTTGATAATAACAATTAAAAAAATGCTGAGGAATATCGTTATGACTGAAATATTGTTTATTTTAACAGTGCTGTTTATTGCTTATATTGTTTGTAGCTTTTCGGCTGAACGAAAAATATTAAACAAAACTATGCCGCAAGATACAAAACCTGTGCTTGAAGAACCCAAAGCGGTTATCGAAAAAATGCAGGAAGTAAAGCCACAAGTCATTATTGTGGAAAATAAAGTCGCTGAAAAAGCTGAAACGCCAGCAGAAGTTATTATCACTGAGCCAAAAGAAGCTATTATCACCGCGCCCGTAGTCGTAACACCCACCCCAGTAGCTGAAACGCTCAAAGAAATTCCAGCAACGGCGATTATCAATCAAGATAATGTTATTAAAAAAGAAATCCGCAATCCTAAAACAGGTGAAATCTCTACACCCCACGGTAATTATCAATTCACTAAACGTTGGATTAAAGAAGCTTTAGTTACCGAAGGTTTAGTGGATAAAATTTATAAATCCAATGAATTAAGCAGTGATACCGAAGCGAAAATAAAACAGGCTTTAATTAAACTCGCCGCTATGGATAATTATAAAGTCTAGTCAAACGATTTAATCATGATGAATAGTGCAAGCACAGTGATTATAACGTTACGGTTTAATTTTAGATAATCAACTTTTCACTGTGCTTTTACTTACGTTATTTCCCAGCTCTTACAATCCATTATTCAACGCCTCAAGTATAAAAATAAAAACGTTTTATTATTCATCTATAGCGTTTTTTTATTAAATTTCTCTCTTAAGTCTCTTTCGGATAGCATTCACTCGAAAATGGAAAACTCATGAAAATACTCATTCTTGGTGCAGGCGTTACGGGTTCTTCGGTTGCAGAAGCTTTGGCCAGTGAAGAAAATGATATTGTGGTCATCGATTTTAAACCCGAATTACTCGAAGCATTAAAAGAACGTTTTGATATTGCGACTGTGACAGGTAATGCCGCGCATCCTAGTGTTTTAGAACAAGCAGGCGTTCATAATACTGATATGGTCATTGCCGTCACCGACCGTGATGAAACCAATATGCTGGCTTGTTTAATTATTAATGCTTTATATAGTCGTCCTAAAACTATTGCACGCGTTCGGGCAATTGATTATTTAAAACATCCTAAATTATTTGGCGCAAATGGCGGTATTCCTGTCGATATTGTGATTAGTCCCGAACAAATTGTAATGCAATCAATTCGCAATTTAATTGAATTCCCCGGCGTTTTACATATTTCTGATTTTGCCGATGGGCTAGTGCGTTTATTTTCAGTTAAAGTGAATGCCGATGGTTTTTTAACAGGTAAAAAAATAAAAGACCTCAGAGAACAATTAACGGGCGGTAAAATTCGGGTGGTCGCTATATTTAGACAAGGCAAACCTTTATGCGTTAATGGTGAGGCGGATATTGAAACAGGTGATGAAGTATTTTTAGTTTCGCCTTATAAAGAAGTGCGCCGTGTTTTAAAAGAACTTAATAAATTAGAAGCCCCTTTAAAACGTATTATTATTGCAGGTGGCGGTCATATTGGGAAACGTTTAGCCTTGGCTTTAGAAAATGACCATCAAGTGAAAATTATTGAAAAAGACCCCCGTCGCGCTAAAAAAATTGCTAATGATTTAAATAAAACGGTGGTGTTATTAGGCGATTGTGCTGACGAAAGTTTATTACTGGATGAATCCATTGAAAGCACCGATTTATTCTGTGCCATTACTGAAAATGATGGTGTGAATATTATTTCAGCCTCACTGGCAAAAAGCTTAGGAGCGCGTAAAACAATATGCTTATTAAATCATGTTTCTTATGCCAAGTTATTGCCCGAAACAGGTATTGATGTGGCAGTATTACCTAATCAAGAAACCTTGGGTAGTATTTTAAAACATGTACGCCGTGGTGATGTGGTGCAAGTGAGTTCTTTATGTGGTGGTACAGCCGAAGCGATTGAAGCCATTGCTCATCATAATCATGGTGAAGAATCCGTAGTAGGTAGACCTGTGAGTAGTATTCAATTCCCCGAAGGTATTGTCATGGGTGCGTTAATTCGGCATGGCGAAGTAATCGCTATTCATCATGATACTGTATTTGAAGAAAATGATCATGTGGTGATGTTTGCCATGAATAAAAAATTAGTCTCCAATATTGAAAAAACCTTTCAACCTATTCAAGCGCATTGATATTTTAAAATAAGCGTTAAATAGTCAAATACAAGGTTTTTAAAATCATTTAATTACTATCTAAAATTACGCAGAGTTTATCAATGTAGGGGCAAATCATATTTGCCTTTAATAATAAACGCTTGTACAAGGGCGAATGTGTTACCCCTATTTTTAGTAACTAATCGTTGTGAAAACCCTGTATATTGGATAACTATTATTAATATTTATCACTACGCATCATTCATTCTGCAACGAGTCGATTACTTATGATTGTTATTTTAACTATTCTGCACGTTTTTAGTGTTGTCACTATTGGTTTTGGTGGCTTAATGACACTCTGTTGGCTGACAGCTTTAATTAGTAGTGATGGTGCTAGTGATGCCTTTTTATTAGGGGCTAGTATTACACTCTTAATTGGCTGTTTATTATTTTTCCCCACCCTACGCACCCCTAAAAAAGTCTCAAGGCAAGCAGGTTTTTTATTAGTAGCTTTTACTTGGTCGATGATTGCGGTATTTTGCGCCCTACCTTTATTATTTTATTTTCCCAATTTAAGTTTTATTGATGCCTATTTTGAAGTCGTTTCAGGTTTAACCACCACAGGCTCTACAATATTGAGTGGTTTAGACGGCTTGCCTATGTCAATTAATTTATGGCGACATCTATTAACGTGGGTAGGCGGCATGGGGATTATTGTCTTTGCAGTGGCAATACTGCCTATTTTAGGTATTGGCGGTATGCAGTTATATAAAGCCGAAGCTCCCGGAACAGTTAAAGAATCCGATTTACCACCACGCGTGGCGCAAACCGCTAAAGCTTTATGGCTGACTTATTCATTAATTACTATTTTTTGTATTATTTCTTTAAAAATAGCGGGCATGGACTGGTTTGATGCAATATGTCATGCTTTTGCCGCGATGAGTTTAGGGGGATTTTCTACCCACGATAATAGCGTGGGTTTTTTTGATTCGGTATCAATAGAAATCGTATTAACTATTTTTGAATTAATTGCCGCAATGAATTTTGCGACGCATTATATCGCTATTAAAAAAGGTTCATTTAAACCCTATTTAAAAGATATGGAGGCGCGTTCTTTATTAGTATTAATTTTAAGTAGTTGTGTATTGTGCGCCACAGTATTATGGTATCAAGGCACTTACACTGATTTTTTTACGGCTCTACGCCATGCTAGTTTTAATTTAGTCACTATTGCCACTGATTGTGGTTTTGCTAGTCAGGATTTTAATGCTTGGCCGATATTTGTACCGATGTGGATGTTATTTTTAAGCAGTATTTCAGTATCATCGGGTTCTACAGGAGGTGGTATTCGGATGATTCGCGCCATTATTTTAGTTAAACAATCGCGTTTAGAAATGTTTAAATTTATTCATCCCTTTGCCATTCGTCCTTTAAAAATTGGCGATACCGTTATTAAAAATGATATTGTCACCTCAGTGACGGGTTTTATTTTTTTATATTTTATTTGTATTGTTATTTTAGTATTTACTTTATTATTAAGTGGTTTGGACTTTATTACCGCTTTTAGTGCCATAGTAGCTTCGTTTAATAATGCAGGTCCGGGGCTTGGGCAGGTAGGTCCTGCGGGCAATTATTCAGGATTGAGTGATTTTCAAACGGGAGTTTGCACTTTTGCCATGTTATTGGGACGCGTACAAATTTTTTCTATTATTATTTTGTTTGTACCTGAATTTTGGCGTAAATAAATTGAATAGTTTTCTCTTTAATTATTAACTCAAGTTACGCAAAAATAATGAAATCGTAGGGGCAAAATATTTTTTGCCCTTTGGTAACAATCGGTTGTTATTAAGGGCAAATAATAATTTGCCCCTACATTTGTAACCTTTGCGTAACTTGAATTATTAATTAAAAACATGTTTTAAACTTCCCTTTTTAATAGCTGATAATGTTTGATATTAAAAAGCCTGTCATTGCATTATTTAAAACTTTATTCGATATTTTAAGTCATCATTAGCAATGATTTTGTAAAACCCATTATAAACAGCTTAAGGGGTAAGTTATGACCATTATTGCAACAGGGCGATTTTTACGCATTATTGGCATAGTGTTGGGCTTTGTGGTGTTGATAGTCACGCAACAGCTACAAGCGGCAACTTATACTTATCGTAATGATGTGTTTAGTTACGACACCCCTTCGGGTAGTGCCACTAGCGTGGTTTGGCACGCGGGAACAGATGCAACGTGGTTAGGTTCACCTGCGTGTACAACGTATCCTAATGGCGATGATGATTGGGCAGATATTGCTTTTCCCAGTGGTTTTAGCTTTACTTTCAATAATGTGCTTTACTCGCAAGTGCGGGTATATTCCAATGGCATGTTGGCATTTGGCGCTGATAGCTCAGGGTTTCATCGTGACTATACCCCGCAAGCTTTACCGATTACAGCGGCGGCTGGAAATAGTTTTACTGCGCCTTGCACAAATGCAATCCCAAGTAAGTTAATGATTGCTTATTGGGTCGATATTATTGCAGGTACGGCAACGGGTATTACAGGCGCGGCGGTTAAATATGAATTACTCACTACTGCTGGACAAAGACGTTTTGTGATTTCTTGGGATAATGTGGCGTTATATGGCTCATCTGCCACGCGCTATAGTTTTCAAATTGTGCTTTATGAATCGTCAGGCGGCTTGAATAGTAATTTTAAGTATCAATACACTAAACCGCTCAGTGGCAGTGGTGTGACGGGCAATCCGGGAACAGTAGGGGTGCAAGTTAGCACCGCTGATTATACCCAATACTCTTATAATCAAGCCTTTATCGATCCTGTTGCAGGTACGACTATTCTTTGGTATCCCAGTAATCAGTTATTTGCCAAAAAGGCGGAATACCGTTTTGACGAAAGTGCATGGACTGGGACTGCTGATGAAATTAAAGATACCTCAGGTGCGAGTAATAATGCTTCACGCGTGGGCGCGGCGACCAATATTGCGGCAGGCAAGTTGTGTCGGGGCGGTAGTTTTACTAACAATACCCTTAACACCACAGTTGATGCGGTCTCGACCCCTATTGTGCCTGCTAGTATAGGCTCGGTGGATTTTTGGTATAAATCGACTAATGCGTGGAATTCAGCCAATACTATGTTATTTGATGCCACTACGGTTGCCTCAAAACCGTTTTTTTTAATGAAACGTTCAAATGGTAAGTTACGGTTTGTTATAACTGACAGTGCAGGTACAGTCAGTACCGCTGAAACCTCCACCGCTTATACTTATGCGGCTAACACTTGGCATCACATCGGGGTGAGTTGGAATTTACAACCGGGTACTAATCAAACGGTACAACAAATATTTCTCGATGGTGTGCTAGTCAATACCACGACTACTACGCCGTTTCGTAGCACTACCACAGGCAGTATCGCCACACTTAGCAATGTGTACATCGGTGATAATCGCACTTCTGGGGTTACACCTAGCAATGGCTCACCTAATGGGGCTAACGGCACTATAGATGAGGTTTATGTTTATGCCATTGACATCAACGCCAGTCAAGCGGCGGCGGATATGGCATTGACCCGTCCTGTTTGTACGGCATTAGATCATTTTCATATCGTACATGGCGGTAGTCAGTTAAGTTGCAATGGCTCGGTTGCCAGTATCACTGTTGAAGCCCACGACCCCAGTCACGCTTTGATTAGCCTTTCAGGGGCAACCATGAATATGGCAACTAGTACCAGCCACGGCACTTGGTCGGGTATTAGCACCATTAATCCCGTTATTAATGCCACCCCCGGTAATGGCAGTTATACGTTTAGTAATGAATCGAGCATTGTGTTGGGTTTAGCTAACAGCAATGTAGAAATACTCAATATTGATTTAGCATCAGGGGCAGTTACTGAACATTCAGGGGCGGCGGCTTCTTGTGTGGCTAATGATTATACGTTTAATAATATTTGCGATGCCGATTTTGAGTTTATACAGGCGGGTTTTCGTTTTCTTGATAGTGCTGGCAACAATATAGGCAATCAAATTGCTGGTACAAGTTCAGGAACTTATTATTTGCAAGCGGTTAAAAATACTTGTACCTCAGGTACTTGTACAGGGGTGTGTACTAGCGTTTTTCCAGCGGGCTTGGCAGTTAATATCGGTTTGGCATTTGAGTGTAGAAATCCGACCAGCTGTGCGGGTCAACAAGTAATTTTGGCTGCCTCAGGTACGGCAAACGCGGGTTTAGGTGCAATGACTGCTAATAATAACGGCGCGGTAAGCTCTACCACTGGCAGTTACAGCACGCAAAGTGTCACTTTTAATGCCCCATCGCCCACGCCTTCAGTGCCCTTTACACTCAAGTATGCCGATGTGGGTCAAATTGCTTTATGGGCGCGTTACCCTAATAGTAGCAGTGCTACTGTGTCGGGTTCATCCACGGCTTTTATTGTGAAACCGCATCATTTTAGCGTGTCTGCCATTAAACAAACTGCCGCGCCGCAATTGCCCAATCCCGCCGCCGCTTCTGCTAGTGATGCTAAGTTTGTCAAAGCAGGTGAGGCTTTTAGCGCGACAGTGACCGCAATGACTTCAACTAATGTCGCCACGCCTAATTTTGGTAAAGAAACCAGCCCTGAGGGGGTATTACTAACGCGTAACTTGCTACTGCCTAGCGGCGGCGCGGCGGGAGTATTATCAAATGCGACTCTTTCAGGAGCGAGTTTTAGCAGTGGCGTTGCCACTGTAAGCAATTTGGCGTGGAATGAAGTGGGCATTATCAGCTTAACCCCCAGTATTGCCGATGCAGATTATCTAGGCGTGGGGGATATAACAGGCACAACCAGCAGTAATATAGGACGTTTTATTCCCGACCATTTTGCTTTAAGCACACTAGGTACTGCCACACCTGCTTGCGGTACATTTACTTATTTTGCTCAGGATGGTTTTAGCAATACCGCTTTTGGTTTAACGGCACAAAATTTAGCGGGTAATACCACGGCAAATTACAACAGTAGCTTTGCCAAATTAGGACTGACGACATGGACTAATTTTGGCTTTAGCACTTCAACCGCGCTACCCGCAGGTGCAACACTTTCAGCCAGTGCCAGCGCGCCTACAGGTACTTGGACTAATGGCGTGGCGAGTATTAGCGCGAAACATCAAATCAGTCGCCCTACGAATCCAACTGCTGAAACGACAGTTGTTATTAAAGCCGCTCCTGTTGATACTGACGGCGTTACTATGACCGCGACAGCTATTGCGCCTAGTACGCCATTGCGTTATGGACGTGTATTTTTACAAAACGTTTACGGCTCTGAATTATTATCTTTAAATATGCCTTTAGAAGCACAATATTATAATGGCAGTGATTATATTACCAATACTAGCGATAACTGCACCGTAATTCCTGCTTCTAGTATTATGATGAGTAATTACACTACTAATCTTAATGCTTGTGAAACGCAATTATCACCCACGGGTAATTTAAATTTAGTTGCAGGAAAAATAACCAATTTAAATTTAAGTCCGCCTAATTCAAGTAATACAGGCAGTGTTGATTTAACTATTAATTTAGGGACAGTCGCTACTAATAAAACTTGTCTTAGTGCGATAGAAACGAATGCAACAGCGGCTAATTTAACGTGGTTGGGCAGTAATCCGAATGCACGCGCCACTTTTGGTCTTTATAAAGGCAATGATAAACAAATTTATTTCCGCGAATTATATTAAGCTGAGGATAAAAATGGATAATGTGAGGCTAGGTTATAAAACAACTTTTTATACTTGCTTTGTTATTGATGGCAACTTAAATTGTTAATATGTTCACAAGTGCTTTTTCCTGTTTTGATAATTCAAACCAAACACTTAAATAAACAACCAGTGCTATTTATTTCACATAAATACCAAACAATTTATAAACACTTGCCTTTTAAAATATTAATAAAGGTTTGATTTCTAGTATGTGCATCATCAGCTAAGGCTTTATAGTCCATAAAATTAATAATTACATTAGTCCGTTCATAATATCTATAGTAAATAGGATATTTATTATGCGTAGGTATTTTATTGTAATCTTTATCAATTAAAGAAGCCTCTGAGTCCTCATTAAATTTTAATAAGGCATAAGCCCATACTCTTATTTTAGTGTGTTGTTGCGTACTATTAATATATCTCGCATATTTAAGCAATTGTTCTTCTGCACTTGCAGGTGTTATAGTATCGGTAGGTCTTTTTAATTCTATTACAATAATATCAGTAATAGCTTCTTTTTCATAAGTATTAGAAACAATACATAAATCCAATCTATTTATATTATCCGATAGCTCTGGAAAAATAGTTTTAATTTGCGTTTCACTAAATACTTTATCATAAGTCATAAATCTATCATCAAACAGCCACAAATTATTAGTTCTATAATTTTGTGAACTATCTTCTGTATATTGTTGCATAAATAAATTATGAATTTCTTTTTCTAATAATTCATCATCAACCATGTCTCTTAGCTTGTTAATGATTTTTTCTCTATCAAAAATATATTCAGCCAGTTCTGATTGCACCACACGGTTTAACTTGATTCTATAATCATTATTTAATTTATTGCTAGTATCTCTTAAGAATTGTTTTTCTTCTTCATAAGCCTTTTTAGCTTTTTTAATTAACTCATCACTGGATAGCACAGATTCATTTTTATCTAAATACTGTGCTAAAAAAGGTGCAGTTTCAATGGATTTTTGTAAGTTCATTTGTGCTTTTTTCTCAATATCAATACCTTGAAGCAAGCAGACTTCTTTTATTTTTCTTGATAAGGCATCTTGAATGTCTGTCCAAGAAATATCATTATGCAAATCTTGATTAGTTTGTAATGCCTTAATGGTAAATTCATCACGCTCATCATTAACATGATTATCAAAATAATCAGAAGATAATAAAAATAATATATTGACTCCATGAAATGATTTAAATTTTACTTTATTATCTAATTGACTATTTTTTAAAACAACCCTATTCGATGCACAATAAAAACCTTCATAGCTACTTATATTTTTATCATTAATAATATAACTTAAATTAAAAGTATTATTGCGTAAAACAAAGCTATCTATATTGAAATTAGGCACGTCATAACTATTGATAATACGTTCATCACCTTTATTAAAAAGGATAGTAATTTTGATTATTTTGTTATCATTTTTTAATAATTTGAAATAAGGTAGAAAATGATTTTTTAAATTTTGTTCAAATTTAGACTTACAAATTTGATAGTTTTCTATTGGAGAAGAGAGCGATAATACAGTTTCTTTATAAAAACTTTCCGCTTCTTTAATCTCTACGTCATTTTTAATAGTAAATTTAATATTATTTGACAAGCTATTAATATCAACTTGATTAAATAGTTTTAAATACAAAAAACGTCCAATACCTTTAGCACCCATATTTTTTTTATGAACACTACGATAAGTTTTAAATGAGGCTAGGTTTTCAGGTGTAAAACCTTCGCCATTATCGATAATTTTTATTTTAAAAATAAACTGATTGTCTTCATCATCAACAGCATGATTGAGGTCATCAAAATAAATGTTAATGTGAGTTGCTTTAGCTTGTATTGAATTAGTAACCGCTTCAAAGATAACTTGCTCGACTGATACTTTTTTCATATCTCTAACGATTGAATCAATATTAGCTTCCATTTAAAACACTCGTTTATTTTCAATACTATTAAAATTTTTTGCCTGCCACTTTTTGTGACAGGCAAAAACTCTACTTATAACCGCGCCAACACCTCAGCGACAGTTGCCCCCATACTTGAAGGCGTAGGACAAATCGTCACGCCCAACTCGCGTAAAATCGCCACTTTTTCAGCGGCACTTTCACCCGCAGACGAGATAATCGCGCCAGCATGACCCATGCGGCGACCTTCAGGTGCAGTTAAACCCGCAATATAGGCAACCACAGGTTTAGTCATGTGTTCTTTGGCAAACAAACCCGCTTCCACTTCTTGTGGGCCACCGATTTCACCAATCATTAAAACGACTTTAGTTTCGGGGTCGTTTTCAAATTTTTCTAAAATGTCACGGTGCGAACTGCCGTTAATTGGGTCGCCACCAATACCCACCGAAGACGATACGCCAATCCCTAAACGTTTCATCTGGTCAGCGGCTTCATAACCCAACGTGCCTGAACGTCCCACAATCCCCACATTCCCTTGCGCGTAAATGTGGCCCGGCATAATGCCTAGCATAGCGCGACCGGGACTAATCGTTCCCGCGCAGTTAGGGCCAGTTAAAACCATGCGGTTTTCTAAAGGAAAACGGCGCAAAAAGTTTTTCACCGTCATCATGTCTTGGGTAGGAATACCGTCAGTGATAGACACGCAGTATTTAATGCCAGCGTCCGCCGCTTCCATAATTGAATCAGCGGCAAACGCAGGCGGTACAAACACGATGCTGGCTTCCGCGCCGACTTGCTCAACCGCTTCTTTAACAGTGTTAAACACAGGCAAACCTAAATGCGTCTGTCCGCCTTTTCCCGGAGTCACGCCACCCACGACTTTTGAGCCGTAGTTAATCATATCTTGGGCATGAAATGAGCCGATTTTGCCCGTAAAACCTTGCACAATAATGCGGGTGTGTTCATTAATTAAAATTGCCATCTTATGCTCCTGCTAATTCATTGGCGACCACTTGATTACGCGCCGCCACGGCTTTTTCTGCCGCTTCGGCTAAGGTTTCAGCGGTGATAATGGGTAAGCCACTTTCAGCAATAATGCGCTGACCTTCTTCTACATTTGTCCCTGATAAACGCACAATCAACGGCACTTTCATATCAATTTTACGCACCGCTTGCACCACACCCTCGGCAATCCAATCGCAACGATTAATCCCTGCAAAAATGTTCACCAGCATGGCTTTAACGTTTTTATCAGCCAGCACTAAACGGAAGGCTTTTTCAGTGCGTTCAGCCGACGCGCCGCCGCCTACGTCTAAAAAGTTAGCAGGTTCACCACCCGCCAGTTTAATCATGTCCATTGTCGCCATCGCCAAGCCCGCGCCGTTAATCATGCAACCGATGTCACCATCTAAACCGACATAACTCAAACCACGGTCAGCCGCCGCCATTTCTCTGGGGTCTTCTTGGCTTTTATCGCGTAATTCTGAAATTTTTTGTTGACGAAACAGCGCGTTATCATCAAAACCCATTTTGGCATCAAGCGCGAGTAATTCACCGCTTTTCGTCACCACTAAGGGATTGATTTCTAACATACTCACGTCCAAAGCGCGTAAGGCGCGATAGCAACCTTTAATGGTTTTCACCGCGTGGCTGATAATTTCAGCGTCCAACCCTAATTTAAACGCCATTTCCCGCGCTTGATAATCTTGCAACCCCACCGCTGGCTCGATGTAAATTTTTGTAATCGCTTCGGGATTGGTTTGCGCTAGCTCTTCAATGTCCATACCGCCTTGCGCTGAGCCGACCATCACAATGCGCTCAGAGCTTCTATCCACTAAAAAGCAAAAATACAATTCTTTAGCAATCTCTGTCCCTGCTTCCACATATAAACGTCCGCAGACTTTACCCGCCGCCCCTGTTTGATGGGTGATTAAACGTTTGCCCAATAGAGCTTCTGCCGCCGCTTCGACTTCATCATGGGTTTTACAAATTTTTATACCGCCCGCTTTGCCGCGCGCGCCTGAATGAATCTGTGCTTTAACTGCCCAAACGTGACCGCCAATTTCTCTGGCGCGTTGCACTGCGTCTTCGGGGCTGTATGCCAAGCCGCCTTCAGCGATTTTGATACCATAACCGCTCAAAATTTCTTTTGCTTGATATTCATGAATATCCATAAAGTTTCCTATCGTGTTGAAATCATCACCGTCATAAGCGGCGGCGCGTATTATATGACGATTAACAAGTTAGCGTCATGGCTTAGTCATATTGATGCAATATACGAACAGCACAGTAAAAAAATTCAAATTTCGTGTAACAAATTCGCTCTAACGCCGACTGATAACGCAAGAGAAGTAATTCCGCTTTTCTTAAATACCGTTATCAACCACAGCGAGACGTAAATCATGAACAAAAAAACCTTAGCTTTAACCTTAGGCGGTGCAATGGCAAGTGTATTAACGGCGAGTCCAATGGTTCACGCCCAAGAAAATCCATTTGCTATACAAAAAATCAGCGGCGTACAGTTAGCAGAGGCTGATGCTAAAACAAGCGAAGGCGCGTGCAGTGCCAATAAAATGAAAGAAGCTAAATGCGGTGAAGGCAAATGCGGCGCGAATAAAAAAATGAAAGAAGGTGGCTGTAGCGGCTCTGCAAAACCTGACGACAAAATGAAAGAAGGCGGTTGCAGTAATAAAATGTAATCAAATAAAGCCGACTAATAATTAATTAGTCGGCTTTATTAAATTAATTAATCAGGAGATAACAATGGCAATAATGTGTAAAAAAGACGAATGCTGTGGTAGTAAAGGTATTTGTATTCATGAAAAAAGAATGTTGGCGATGCTGGCATTATTTGCCATCACAGTGATTACTTATGCCCTTATTCATTTATTTAATTTATGAAAACCTTAGCTATTAATGGCGCAGGTTTAGGTCTACGGCGCGAATTATTACCCGCATTAACTTCAGGCGTTCCAGATGTTATTCAGTTTTTTGAAGTATCCCCCGAAAACTGGATAGATATTGGTGGACGTTTGGGTAAAATATTTCGTAATTATACCGAGCAATATACCTTTGTTGCACACGGCTTATCTTTATCAATTGGTAGTCCCGCATCTTTAGATATTGATTTTTTAAAACGAATGAAAGTTTTTTTAAATGAACATCAATTTGTTCTTTATACCGAACATTTAAGTTATTGCAGTGATGAATATCATTATTATGATTTATACCCGATTCCTTTTACCCAAGAAGCGGTGCATTATGTTGCTGAGCGACTGCGTATCGCGCAAGATATTTTAGAACGCCCTATTGCTTTAGAAAATGCCTCCTATTATGTTAAACCCCCATTAGCCGAAATGGACGAATTAACGTTTATTAATGCAGTATTAACAGAAGCGGATTGTCCTTTTCATTTAGATGTCAATAATATTTACGTTAATAGTATTAATCACGGTTATGATGCCGCGCAGTTTTTAAAAGGATTATGTGGTGAACGTATTGTTTATGGTCATGTCGCAGGGCATGATTTAGATAAATCGGGGCTTATTATTGATACGCATGGACAACAAACCTGCAATCCTGTTTGGCAATTATTAGAATTAGCGTATCAACAGTTTGGCGTATTTCCAACCTTATTAGAAAGAGATTTTAATATGCCACCCTTTGCTGAATTATTAAATGAAGTTCAGCAAATTGCTGATTTGCAACAGCGTTATGGAGCAAACAAATGATGGCTTTTCAACAAAAGCAACGCCAGTTTTTAGCGTATTTAAAAAATCCTAAACAAGAACCATTGCCTGAGGGTTTTGCCGAGCAAGGTTCGAGTATTTATGTTGATTTGTTATATAACAAATTTAATGACAGCTTGTTATTATGTTTTCCTATAACACATTCTTTATTAGGCGAAATCGTTTGGCAACAAACCATAAAAGATTTTATTGCCCTGCATCATTGCCAGTCGCCTTATTATCGGCAAATACCCGATGAGTTTATGCAGTATTTGCAAACGCAGTGGCTTAATAATACAGACTATCCTTATTTAATAGAACTCGCGCATTTTGAATGGGTAGAATTAATATTAGCCATTACTGAGGCGGATAGTATTAATACAGATAATACCCCAGTAGATAATTGGCTAGATTATCGCCCTGTATTCGCGCCTGTTTTACAATTACTGCATTATAATTACCCTGTGCATCGTATTAATGCAGACTATCAAAGCACTGAAAAACCTCAACAAGCCACCCAGATTTTAGCCTTTCGTGATAATAATGAAGACGTGCAGTTTATTGAATTAAGTCCAGCCACAGCACGATTAATAGAAATTCTTTGTCAAACCAATTACAGTATTGCTGAAACCTTGCAACAATTGGCCAGAGAATTGCAACATCCACAACCCGAATTATTATTTAATTTTGCTATAGAGACTTTAAAAGATTTAATGCAGCAAGGCGCGATTGTCGGACTACAAAAAAATACTGAACAAGCAATTAACAGCAAAACAAATCTTTTTAGCGATTGTGATTGCTGTCCAGTACATTTTTTAATAAAAAAAGGGATTGTCTATTTAGCAATGTTGTTATCAACAGGGTTTGAAAAACATACGGCGGGGTTTGCGCCATTATTATTGCGTTTATTATTGGCTTATGAATTTTTAGAGGCAGGTTTAGAGAAAGTTTCAGGAGAAAACTGGTTTGCTCAGTTAAGTTTTCCTTTTCCGTTTAATTTATTATCAGCCGATGTTAATTGGGTGTTATCAATGAGTATTGAAATCATTGCACCCATTGCTTTAATTCTAGGATTTGCTACCCGCTTTTTTAGTTTCAGTTTAATTATATTAACCTTAGTGGCTATTATTAGCGTACATTTACCCGCGCAATGGCATTCATTAGCGGAGTTAGCTAAAGGTTATGTCATTACTGACCAAGGTTATGGCAATTATAAATTACCATTAATGTATTTAGTGATGCTTATTTCATTATTATTGAGCGGTTCTGGACAATTAAGTATTGATAATTGGCTAACACAGCGTATTAAAAAATATGAATAAAGACTTATTAACGACTCACCGTTTAATATTATTACGTTACGCCTTATTGCAATTACAAGATGAATCCATCGCTGAAGATGTGGTACAAGAAACTTTATTAACGGCTCTGCAAACAGGTGATAATTTTCGTTATGAATCGGCAATTAGAACGTGGTTAATTGGTATTTTAAAACATAAAATTGCCGATTATTATCGCGGAGTTGAAAAGCACTATTTGTTAGATGAAGAAACTAGCGAAAATGAAGCCGATCCAAATGAAGCCTTAGAGCAATTAATATTTAACGGTAAAGGACATTGGATAGGTTCGCCTAGTGCATGGCATAATCCAGACCACGCGTTAGAGCAAAGCGAGTTTTGGATTATCTTTGAATGGTGTCAAAAAAACTTACCCCAACAACACGCCCGTGCTTTTATGTTGCGTGAATTAGTGGGATTGGAAATGGCAGAAATTTGTCAAGATATGACTATTACGCCCAGTGCTTGCCGCGTATATTTACATCGGGCGCGTCTTGGTTTGCGTGAATGCTTACAGCAACACTGGTTTAATACTGAGAATGAATGATGAAATCTTGTAAAGAAATAACTGAATTATTATCAGAAAGTATGGAGCGTTCCTTAACATGGCGCGAATCTTGGGCAATAAAATTACATTTTTTTATGTGTCGTTCTTGTCCTGTTTTTCAAAAGCAAATTCTTTTTTTGCGTAAAGCGGCTGGGGATTATTATTTGCATAAATATAATAAAACTCCACCAAATTAAAATAGCCCTAAAGTTTCCTGTTCGTGATATAAAATTACTAACACCGAAAACCTAAACAAAGAACAATGGCTAGCCTTATTAACACAATTCAAACAAGAATTAACCGCCAGTGATTTATCCAGTGAAACCATTGAAGAAGTCAGTAATAATCTAGCTGTTATTGAAAACCAAGCCAAAAAAGCCAAACCCAATGGCGAATTAATTAATGGATTATTAGATGATACCAATCAAGCATTAAACTCAATTGAGCAAGGCGGTGAAAAAGTCGTTAATTTAATGGCGACTATTAGTCGTTTAGCGGGTTTTATTGGTAGTATTTTGTTATAGATTATTTAACGATTGGCAGTCCTACAAGGACTGCCAATCGTGCTATTTATCAAAACCTATTATCCATAAAAATAGATAAAAACGTATTTATCCCCGCCCTTTTGAAATACTCTCCAAAGGTAATTCAAAACCAGAAATGTAGATTATTAAATAATAGTCATTTAAAATCCACCATGATTCACACCCTTTTCCTGCTAAACAACACATCAAAAAAATCATGTATGATGAGCGCGGCAAAAATAAATAACGCGCCAATAATAATATTTAAAGTTATCGGTTCATGATTTAACGCGTGTCCTAAAAACAAAGCCAGCGGCGGCGCAATTAACGAAATTAATGCCACCCGCGTGGCTGGCAAATGGGTTAATAAAAAATAATAAAAGCTAAAACCTATAGTAGTCGCAATTATGCCTAAATATAAAATTGAAGCGGCAGTAATAACAGGCATTGTCATGGGTATATGATTATCGAATAATCGCCATGTTATAAAATAAGTAGGTAAGGCAATGAATAACCCGCCCGTCACTTGAATTAAAGCGGGTAATTGTGCATTGGCTTGTTTGACCCAAATAGAACTTAAGGATTGTAAAAATACCGCCAATAACATGCCGCCCACACCTAATACGGCATTACGTCCTAATTCTAAAGCAGAGCCAAACATGGCAATTAAGCCACAAAATCCCAATAAATACGATAATACCTTACCCATGCTTAAACTGCGCTCAGCTAATAATAAAGCGGCTAATAAAGCAGTCATTAACGGCATTAAACCTGCAATTAAAGATACCCAGCCTGAGGGAATAAATTGCGCTGACCAATAAACTGCCAGCATTGAGCCGTAAATTTGTAAGGCGACTGCTAAATAAGTATAAATCGCCCTTTTATGCCACACTAAACATTGGCGAGTAATGGCTAAGAGTAATAATAAACAAAATAAACCAATAGACATCCGCGCTGTGGCACTGAATAAAAATCCCGCACCTTCACTACTGTATTTAATGGCAAGTGGCGTGGTTGACCATAGTAATACTACGCTAATATAAGCTAAAATTATTTTCATTGGTTTTCAGGTAAAGGGCGCATTTGTCGCAATATCCATAATTGACGTTTGAATAAATAAGGCGTGGGATGCTGGGCTTGTAAACGTATAGGATTAGGCAAAGTCGCCGCGAGTAATGCGGCTTGTGATTGACTGAGTTTTTTGGCAGGAATACCAAAATAATGTTGACTAGCGGCTTCAATTCCAAAAATATGATTACCAAATTCAGCGATATTTAAATACACCGTTAATATTCGCTGTTTACTCCACAAGGTTTCAATTAATAAAGTAAACCACACTTCTAAGCCTTTACGCATAAAACTTTTGGCAGGAATTAAAAAGACATTTTTTGCCACTTGTTGTGAAATAGTACTCGCACCGCGTAAGCGTCCATTATCATTATAATCATCAATGGAATCTTGGATGGCTTGAAAATCAAAACCAAAATGATTAAAAAAACGTTGGTCTTCTGAGGCAATAACGGCGCGATAAGCATGTATTGAAATTTGCTGTTGTCCTTGCCAGCGGTAATCAATACTTTTCCAAAATACGCCGTCACTTATATCTTGAACATGTCGATATAACATGAATACTGAAGTAGGTAGTGGCAGATAACGAAATACCAAAGCACTGCTAATTGATGATAATAAGAAAAACCATAAGCTATAACGTAGTAGTTTTATTGTATAAAGTTTTAGGTGATTGAGACAATGAATGAAGTGCATTAATGAAGGTGATAAATGTCATTTTCTATTAGTTAGTATACAGCAATTTTTTTAAATCATACAAGGCGGGTTTTATGTTAAAAGGTATTATTATTTTCATCTTAGCATTTAGTTTTTCTACACTTGCTTATCCGCAAACGCCAGTATCTAGTTTATTAAAAGAGATAACATTATTCAAACGCCACAACGCTGGCAAGTGGACAATTACATGGAATCCACAAAAAACTCAAATACTATTACTGAGCAAAGAATTAAATTATAGAAATAAAAAAAGAAAACACACGCCGATTTTACATAATCAAGCTGCGTTAGCAATGGCTTTTTTAAAACAAAATGCTAAGCTTTTTAAATTAACAACTAATCTTCATGATTTGCAAATTTCACGCGCTGATGATGATGGTCTTGTTTTAATTAGGCAAACCTTTAATGATTTGCCCGTTATACATCCACGCGGTCTTAATGGTCAGATACATCTTAGGATTGATTCATTAGAAGGTATTTATTATGTCTATAATGGTTATATGCCACATTTATCAGTTTCTACAACGCCGCTTTTATCAGCAGATGAAATCATTGCTATAGCGCAAGAAGATACGCGTAAAAATAGAATGCTAACCTATACTAAAACAATAGGCGTTCATCCCATTCCATTGGAAAGTCAAGTAGAGCCGTTTTTTACCCAAAAACCTAAACCTGAATTAATAATTTATATTGATAAAGAAAAACCGCCCGTGCTTGCTTATACCTTTATACAAGATGCTTTAAATAGATTAGTACATCTTAAGTATTTTATTGATGCAAATAAGGGTGAGATATTATTAGCCTTTGATCCAATAATATATGATTGAGATTTTTGTGTTGAAATTGGAGATTAGGCTTAAATAAAGCCAAGCAAAGCTTAATTTAAAATATATTATATTATTGGAGTTCAAAACATGTTTTGAACTCCAATAATTGTTTTTGTCGTGTTTTATATAACCGCCATCACCATAAAAGCAATCACTAACATGCCAATTAAAATATAAACCACGAAGGTTTGGTTTTCTAAGTCTAAAAGTTTCATTAATCCTCCTCATTATGATTGTGTATTGTTAGCGACAACTCGCGCACTAAAGTGGTAGTAAAACGCACTAAAATCAGCCGTTATTTTGTGGCGCATTTAATACCGCTAACCTCTAGCAGTATGATGTTTAAGTGAAAAATAGCAAAAAGCATTTAGGCATAGCACTTGCTAAATCTATAACGAAACTTTCTAGCTATAGACAAAGGTGTCTACTAAAACGTGTTACGGCACGTTTTGGGGACACCTTTTTTTTGCCCACGCATTCGAGGTGACTTATGAAACAAACACTTGTGGTGATTGGTAACGGCATGGTCGGTCAACATTTTTTGACCAGCTTAGTGACTAACGCCCATGCTTATCAGATTATCGTTTTTGGTGAAGAACCCCAAGCCGCTTATGACCGCGTGCATTTATCCGAATTTTTTTCGGGCAAAACCGCGCAAGATTTATCAATGGTCGAAGACGGTTTTTTTGAGCAACACGAGATTACTATTCACCTAGGCGATAAAATCGTTGAAGTGAACCGCGATACCAAAACGGTAGTATCAGCCAAGGGCGTAAATGTCATTTATGACAAATTGGTGTTTGCTACGGGTTCTTATCCGTTTGTGCCGCCTGTGCTAGGGCATGACCGCCCTAATTGCTTGGTGTATCGCACCATTGCTGATTTAGAAATGATTACCGAGGCGGCAAAAACTAGCAAAATCGGTACAGTCGTCGGCGGTGGTTTATTAGGCTTAGAAGCGGCTAAAGCGTTGAAAGATTTAGGTTTGGAGACGCATGTGGTCGAATTTGCGCCGCGTTTGATGACGGTGCAGTTAGATGAAACAGGCGGAGCGTTATTGCGCCAAAAAATTGAAGCTTTAGGGGTTACGGTTCACACCAATAGAAATACGCGTTTGATTACCGCAGGTGAACACTGCCGCAATAAGATGTGTTTTACCGATGACACTGAATTAGAAACCGATATTGTGTTGTTTTCAGCAGGGATTCGTCCGCATGACGCGTTAGCAAAAGCGTGTGGACTTGCCATTGGTGCAAGAGGCGGCATTGTCATTGATAACAATTGCAAAACCTCAGACCCCGATGTTTATGCCATTGGTGAATGTGCGGTTTGGAACGGCATGATTTACGGTTTGGTCGCGCCGGGGTATGCAATGGCGAGAACTGTGGTGGCGGATTTATTAGGCAAATTTGCCTATTTTGCTGGCGCGGATATGAGTACCAAACTCAAATTAATGGGCGTGGATGTTGCCAGTATTGGTGACGCGCAAGCCAAAACCGCCGATGCTCTGCTGTATAGTTATCAAAACGGCGCGGAAGGCATTTATAAACGCTTAGTGGTTAGTGCTGATAATAAGTATTTGCTCGGCGCGATTTTAGTGGGTGACGCGCAAGATTACGGGACGCTATTGCAGTATTATCTAAACTGCATGGAATTACCCGAAAACCCCGAAACTTTGATTTTACCCGCCTCAGCGAACGCGCCAGTGGCATTGGGTTCATCTGCTTTACCTGATAGCGCGCAAGTGTGTTCTTGTTTTGATATTAGCAAAGCCGATATTTGTAGCGCGGTGGCTCAAGGTTGTTCTTCTTTAAATGAAATCAAAGCCCAAACCAAAGCTTGTACAGGCTGTGGCGGTTGCACTGCCTTAGTTCAATCGGTATTAAATGCTGAACTGAGCAAACAAGGCATTAGCGTTTGCACTGATTTATGTGAACACTTCGCTCACACCCGCCAAGAATTATTCACCCTCATTCAAGTAGAACAACTGAAAACCTTTGATGAATTAATCGCCAAACATGGCAAAGGTTTAGGCTGTGAGATTTGCAAACCCGCAGTCGCTTCTATTTTGGCTTCTCAGTGGAATGAACATGTTTTAGAAACAGCTCATGTGCCTTTGCAAGACACTAACGACACTTTTCACGCCAATATGCAAAAAGACGGCACTTATTCCATTGTGCCACGCGTGGCAGGTGGTGAAATTACCCCCGAAAAACTCATTGCCATAGGACAAGTGGCGCAAAAATATCAGCTTTACACCAAAATCACAGGTGGACAACGCATTGATTTATTTGGCGCGAGACTCGAGCAACTCCCCGCGATTTGGTCAGAACTCATCGATGCAGGTTTTGAAACAGGTCACGCTTACGCTAAATCGTTACGCACGGTTAAATCCTGCGTAGGTAGCACTTGGTGTCGTTATGGCGTAGCGGACAGTACCAGCCTCGCCATTGAATTAGAAAATCGTTACAAAGGTCTGCGCTCACCGCATAAACTCAAATTTGGCGTATCGGGCTGCACCCGTGAATGTGCTGAGGCGCAAAGCAAAGACGTGGGCATTATCGCCACTGAAAAAGGTTGGAATTTATACGTTTGCGGTAACGGTGGCATGAAACCGCGTCATGCAGATTTAATTGCTACAGGGCTAAATAAAGCCGATTTAATTCAATTAATTGACCGCTTTTTAAGCTTTTATGTGCGCACTGCGGAGCGTTTACAACGCACTTCGGTGTGGCTTGATAACTTAGAAGGTGGTTTGGCTTATTTGCAAGCAGTGATTATTGATGACCGTTTAGGTTTATGTGAGCAGTTAGAACAGCACATAGAACACATCGTGGCGACTTATCAATGCGAATGGCAAACCACGGTTAATGACGCTGAAAAACTAAAACGTTTTCAAAACTTCATTAATACTGACCAGCCCGATGACCACATTGTGATGGTGCAAGAACGTGGACAACCGCGTCCTGCGACAATGGATGAGCGTAAACAGTTTAAAATTGAAGAGGTGGCGTGATGGCGCAATGGTTCACAGTCGGTACGCTTGCCGATTTACAAGCAAATTCTGGGGTGTGCGCTTTGGTTGAAGGTTTGCAAATTGCCCTGTTTTATCTACCTGAAAAGAATGCCGTCTATGCTATTGATAATTATGACCCTATTGGTGATGCCAATGTGCTAGCGCGGGGCATAGTGGGCGATGTGCAAGGACATATTGTAGTCGCCTCACCTTTGCATAAAGAGCATTACGATTTGCAAACAGGGGTGTGCTTAGAAGATGAAACTTTACAACTTAGCGTTTATGCCACCAAGTTAGAAGATGACAAGGTTTTAGTATGCCTGTAGAGACGTTGCACTGCAACGTCTGCACAAAAGCAATCTTTTCAAAACCTTATCGATGAACAAGGCATTATCATGAAACCCCGTTTAGTTGTCATTGGTAATGGCATGGCGGGAATGCGCACCGTAGAAGAATTACTCAGCGCAGAGCCTAACCGTTACCAAATTACCGTTTTTGGCGCAGAGCCTTATGGTAATTACAATCGCATTATGCTGTCTTCAGTGCTGGCAGGTGATAAAACCGTAGAACAAATTATCACCCACCCGCGCCAGTGGTATGTCGATAACGGCATTACGCTCCATGCTGGCGCGGACAAAGCAGTCATTAAACTTGACCGCCGCCGCCGTCAAGTGATTGCCCAAGACGGCACGACTGCTCAGTACGAGCGTTTATTAATCGCCACAGGTTCAAAAGCCTTTATCCCGCCTTTACAAGGTAGTGATTTAACAGGGGTGATTAGCTTTAGAGACATTGTTGATGTTGAACAAATGCTTGCCTACAGCCAAAGTCATAAAAAAGCCCTTGTCTTAGGCGGCGGACTTTTAGGCTTAGAGGCGGCAAACGGTTTGGCATTGCGCGGCATGGATGTGACTATAATTCACAACAATGCGATTCTATTAAATCGTCAACTCGACAGCCACGCGGCGCGATTATTACAAACGCAATTACAGCAACGCGGCTTACGCTTCAAAATGGCAAGCGCCACTGAAAAACTGATTGGTGATGACAATGGACACATCATCGCCGCGCAGTTTTCGGACGGCACTGAGTTGGCTTGTGATTTATTTGTCATGGCAGTGGGCGTGCGTCCCAATATTGAACTGGCCAAACGTGCTGGGCTGTATTGTGAGCGCGGTATTGTAGTCAATGATACTTTGCAAAGTTATGACCCGCGCATTTATGCCGTGGGTGAGTGTGTGCAACATAGAGGTGATACTTTTGGACTGGTCGCGCCTTTATATGAGCAAGCCAAAGTGTGTGCTAATCATTTAAGTTATCACGGTGTGGCTGATTATATTACCTTGCCTACTGCCACTAAATTAAAAGTAACGGGGATTAATTTATTTTCAGTGGGTGATTATTTAGGTGATAAGCAGTGTGAACAATTAATTTTTACTGATAAAGATTTAGGTATTTATAAAAAGCTGGTGTTAAAAGATAATCAATTAATGGGTGCGGTATTATATGGTGATACTGCTGATGGTAGTTGGTATAGTGAATTATTAGAACAAAAAATTAATATTTCAGCGATTAGAGAACAATTAATTTTTGGTAAACCTAATTAATTTTCCACAAAAAACACAAAAAGCACGAAAAGTAAAAATGTTATTTTTTAAAAAGCGAATCGGATTTTAAGATGATAATAAACAATGGAGTTCAAAACATCTTTTGAACTCCAACTCTTGAAAATAATTTGTTATCGGAGTCCAAAACATGTTTTGGACTCCAACTAAACCAGTTACAGGGATGTATTTATAACAATTACCATCCGTGATTTTTAGATTTGTGCATCCATGCCGTTGGACGAGTAACTAATTTAATTTGACTTTACTGTATATGACCCACTTTTTCCTAATTACTTTTATTTGTTTTTAAACAAATTAAATATTTTCATAACATCATATTTTATTTTTCTTAACATATCGCCAATATTGAACTTATTAGCCTTAACTTTAATTTCAGCTGTTTCTAAAGCTAACCAATAAATCGCAATATCACCTACGTCTTCTATATAAGATTCAACAGTTTTTTGCCACTGCCTTTCTATTTTTAATTGCTTTTGAGCAGTTTCTGATAACAAAATATATTTATTAATGGGCAAATGGTTTTTTAATAAACGATGCACAATAATAACGTCTACGCCTGATAATTCTGCATGTCCAGCAATTTCATATTTCAGAGCTTGCCCATAATGCGTGACTACTTTTAATTTTAATTTATTCATACCTAAACAGGCTTTACAAGGACAAATATTAGCATTAGCCAATTCTTGTAATTTATTATCAAAAGATTCAATAAAAGCAAATAGTTTATTGCCGAGCATATCTTTTACTGCTTGCCAATTATGTTTATCCTCTTTTGCCGCGTACATAAAAACAGCATCACCTTCAAATTTAGCTATGGTTAATGGTATTTCGACTTGCGCTATGACCGCATTTAATAAATCAGAAATAATACCCTGACTGTGAACCAGTTCTGTGCGTGATGTCAGCATAAACTGGGTATAACCGCTAATATCGGCGATAATAAAAAACATTTCTTGCATATTGTTAGACATAATTTTTCCAGTTATAAAGTTGTAGAGTAATGTACTAAATCTGATTATTCAATATGCGTTAGCGTGGGTTTAAAACCTACTTCATAGGATTTATTTCAATATAGCCTATAAAAACGACTGCCAGTCCTCTAAAGGACTGGCAGTCGTTATGTCAAACCGCTATATTATTAATATCACTCGGCTAATATCTTTTCACCTGTCCATAATGAAGCAATGGTTTCTCTTTGACGAATTATATAATGTTTATCAGCATCGACCATAACTTCAGCGGCTTTTGGACGTGAGTTATAATTAGAACTCATACTAAATCCATAAGCCCCCGCCGAACAAACCGCTAATAAATCACCTTGATTTAAAGCCAGTTTTCTATCTTTACCTAAAAAATCCCCCGTCTCACACACTGGCCCTACAATATCCCACGTTTTTTCAATAGCAGTGCTATTTAAATTAACAGGAATAATATTTTGCCATGCTTTATATAAAGACGGTCTTAATAAATCATTCATTGCCGCATCAACAATAGCAAAGTTTTTATGTTCGGTAGGTTTTAAATACTCGACTTGCGTGACTAATATCCCCGCATTACCGACAATAGCACGACCCGGTTCTAGTAATATTTCTAAATCAGTATTACCTAAGCGATTTAATAAAGCTTGTACATAAGCCTCAGGGGCAGTTGCTACTTCGTCTTTATAACAAATGCCTAAACCACCGCCTAAATCTAAATGATGAATAACAATACCTTCGGCTTTTAAAACATCAATTAAATTTAATACTTTTTCTAAGGCATCTAAAAACGGTTGTATTTCGATTAATTGTGAACCAATATGACAATCCACACCAATCACTTGAATATTATCCATTGCCGCCGCTCTACGATATTGGGTAAGCGCGTCTTCAATTGCAATGCCGAATTTATTTTCTTTTAAACCTGTAGAAATATAAGGATGGGTTTTCGCATCGACATCGGGATTTACTCTAAAAGAAACGGGGGCAATTACACCTAATTGTCCTGCTAAATCATTAATTCTGTCTAATTCGCCACTGACTTCGATATTAAAACAACGAATCCCCGCTTTTAATGCCGCCAGTATTTCATCTTCACGTTTACCGACACCCGAAAATACTATTTTTTCTGCACTCGCACCTGCGGCTAAAACCCGCTCTAATTCGCCTAAAGAGACAATATCAAACCCCGAACCTAATCGGGCTAATACATTTAATATCGCTAAGCTAGAATTGGCTTTAACGGCATAACACACTAAATGGGCTTGCGTACCAAACGCATTATTAAAGGCATTCCATTGACGTTCTAAAGCGGCTCTGGAATAAATATAACAAGGACTGCCCACTTGATAAATAATATCGGCAACGGAAACATTTTCGGCGAATAATTCGTTATTTTGATAAGTAAAATCGTTCATAAAACTAGGGGGTTTGTGTGGGGTTAATGGATTGAGTATTAGCAGGGGATTTTGCAGGTAAATATAACGCACCCGGTTGTCCACAGCCTGTTAATACTGTGTTAATAATAAGCAGTAATAATAAGTAATAATAACGAGACATCATAGCATGTGAGTTGCTTAAAAAACTGAGTGCATGATAAGCGACCTTGCCGCAAAAGGCATTAGTCGCTGTTTAAAAAATTGGCTCAGTATATAATGCTTGGGCTTTTATAGAGCTTTTCTTTTCTTAAAAAAACGCGCTTTATTCTGTTAAATCAAGCGGCTTAATTGTTTTGGAGTATTTAATGAGCATTACTGACAGTGAATTTAAACAAGCCTTATCTTTATGGGCTAGCGGCGTGAGTGTGGTCACTACGCAATCGGCAAGCGGCGGCTTGCAAGGCATGACGGTGACGGCTTTTTCTAGTGTATCTATGCAGCCGCCGCAAGTTTTGGTGTGCTTAAATACTGCCGCTGATACGGTCAGTGGTATTGAAGACAGCGGCGTGTTTGCGGTCAATATTTTGAATCGCTCACAAGAAGCTACTTCTAATCAATTTGCAGGGGGCAGTTCGCAAGCGCAACGCTTTGCCGATAATGACTGGCAAGCCGCTGATAATGGTGCGCCGTTGTTGACTGAAAGTTTAGTGTCTTTGGCGTGTCGGGTGGTAGAAAAAGTGCGCGCGGGTTCGCATTGGATAGTCATTGGTGAAATTGAGCAAAGTATTTGCAGAGAGGGCGCGCCATTATTATATTATCGCGGGGCTTATCGCGCTGTTGCTGAATAACAGTTAATAGTTTTGTGATATTAAAAGTTGGTAATTACCTAGCTTGTGTCTGAATCAGGATTTTCAAGATTATAAGACTACAGAATAAATCCTGTGAATTTTGAAATCCTGTAAATCCTGATTCAGACAATAGGGTAGTGCATCAAAAAAGTAGGCTAGTTAATATCAAACAATCGGAGTTCAAACCTAGGTTTGAACTCCAACTAAAATAGCGTTTTGTTAAAGCCTACTCTTTTGAAGCACTACCCAAAAATTGAATAAATTAATATTATGCTAGATTTGCAGAGTAACAAGGGCAAATAATAATTTGCCCCTACGAAATCGTCGAATGGTAGGGGCAAATAATTATTTGCCCTTTTAATTAAAAAAACCAGCTTATCGCTGGTTTTTTTATAATGCGAATTTGCTTATTTTAAAGTAGTCGCTTGTCCAAAATAGCCGTATAACTCCTGATTACTTAACAGTGTTTGTTTAATCTTTTTATAAGACCCCGCTGAGTTTTTAATCACCAGCTTTTCAGTGGCGGGGTCATTACCTGATTGAATAATAGTATCAGCAACCGATAAACCTAATAATTGCCCTTGCAAATTATCAAAACCAAAATGCACCCCTAAATATAAACGACTCGCGCCATTTTCTAATTGCGCTTGAGTGAACGTTGTCACCGTGCGGCTGGTGGCATTGGTGCCAGTACCGCTGTTTGTACCTGTTAGCCAAGGCAATGTGCCTAAACTAACAGGCGCGCCTTTAGGTAGGATTTTATCGCCAAACACAGCGCGTAAAATTTCAAAACCCGCAGAGCCAGTCGCGCTATGACCTGCGGTATTAGAAGGATGTGCAGGCGTTGCCGCTAGTGGATGCCATGTACTGTAATTATTGGTGACTGCGCCATTAGCATCGGCATTTAAAGCGGTAATAGGTCGCCAAAATTTTTGTTCATATTTAGAATCAAAAGCGGCAATTCGCGCATCGGCGACCGCATTATCCAAAGCGGCAAACAGTTTTGCGTTTTGATCTAAGCTGTAATGACGCGCCGCTGAGGCAAGTCGCGCCGCTTCATTAACAAATAATTCAGCATCGATTTTATAGTACAAAGCTTGTGCGGTTTGGTCTGCACTACGAATAGCCGAGCTGTCTTGACCGTAGTTTTTTACATAATCGAGTTCTGAGTTATATTCAGGGCTACCCACTTCAGGTGAAAGCGGCACGGCGGCGACTAATTTCACCTTATCATGATGACTTAAACTAAAGGGCGTAACATCGCGCCAGTTAAAATCAATCCCCGCTTTGCCTTGAATGACAATGCCTGTGGTATCAAAACCTGTCGGCACGCCTGTGTTGGGGTCTATGCCAGCAGAACCTGCATTACTTTGTCGCCACAAGCCAATACCGGGGTTTGAAGTAGGCGTTAAACTCGCGCCATAAGTGCTATTAGGATTGGCATTATCTAATTGACGCGCCGCAATCGCGGCGGCGGCGGCATCTTTACCTGCTTGAATGCCGCCATCATCACTAGCCACACCCAAAGCGGCTAAATCGCTGGCTAATTGGCTATCTAACCAAGCGCGGGTTTGCAACCAGCGGGTATCTGCTGTTGAACCTGCGGCATTAGGGTTAGGCAATTGATTTAATAACACATCATGCGCGGCTTGCACGGCGGCGGCGGCGGCTGAACCTGTGTTACTGGCTGAGTAGTAATAACTGCGGCTTGCAAAATGGTCGATTGAATTAACCGCATCAAAGACTGCGCGGGCTTCAATGGCTTCAATGCGTGAAGACAAGTTAGAGTTTAAGGTCACGCCTGTACCTGTAGTGCCGTCAAAACCTTTGGTGGCTTTAATGGCATAATCATTCCAATCGGTGACCGCATCGGCGTGGGCTTGCGTGCTTAAGGCGGTGCTAATGAATAAAGCCAGTGCCGATAAACGTAGGGGTGATGTTAGTTTGGACATAAAAACCTCGAGCAATAGTAAAATCATGAATAATGCTTTGACTATTGCACTGGCTGTGCCAACTACTAACTGATTATTATATAAAGGAATTTTTAAAAACGTCTGCGGATGCAGAGACAAATTCTGTTGTCGCTCTGCTTGATTAACAACAGTTAGTTAGTAGAGACGTTGCACTGCAACGTCTCTTAAACGTGGAATTATTTTTGAAATGACGCAGGGCTAATAATTTCAAGCATTAATATGATGTTGCTCAACAAGGGCAAATAATAATTTGCCCCTACCATTCAACGATTAGTTATTTATTTAGCTAAACCTTGTTCATCAAAAAAACCTTCAAATAAAGCTGAGCTTAAATAACGTTCCCCTGAATCAGGCAAAATTACCACGATGGTTTTACCTGCGTTTTCAGCCTGATTAGCCAAACGAATCGCCACCGCCACTGCCGCGCCGCTGGAAATGCCCGACAAAATACCTTCTTCACGCGCTAACCGCCGAGCATAATCAATCGCGTCTTCATTGCTGACTTGTTCAATTAAATCCACTAAAGACAAATCCAACACCTCAGGCACAAAACCCGCGCCTATGCCTTGAATTTTATGAGGTGCGGGTTTAATCGGCTCACCTGCACGCGCTTGGGTTAATACGGGGCTGGCTTGTGGTTCAACGGCAACTGATAGAATGGCTTTGCCTTGTTGTTGTTTAATAAAACGCGAAACCCCTGTAATCGTGCCGCCTGTACCCACACCTGAAACGAATATATCAATCTGCCCATCAGTATCGCGCCAAATTTCAGGGCCGGTGGTTTCAAAGTGAATCGCGGGATTGGCGGGGTTTTTAAATTGTTGTAATAACACATAACGCTCAGGGTCAGAGCTGGCAATTTCTTCGGCTTTGGCAATCGCGCCGCTCATACCTTTTGCCCCTTCGGTTAAAATTAAAGTCGCGCCAAACGTGGCTAATAATTTGCGCCGCTCTAAACTCATGGTTTCAGGCATGGTAAGAATCAAGGGAATGCCTTTAGCGGCGGCAACAAACGCTAAAGCAATGCCTGTATTACCGCTGGTGGGTTCGATTAAGACTTTGCCTTCGCCCAATACGCCGCGTTTTTCAGCGTCAGCAATTAATGCCGCGCCGATTCGGCATTTGACTGAATAAGCAGGATTACGTCCTTCAATTTTTGCCAAAATAGTCGCGGGGGCATTACCCGTAATACGGTTTAATTTAATTAGCGGGGTGTTGCCAATACTTAAAGCATTATTTTCATAAAAACTCATCTTATGTCTCCTAATATAAATTGCATTTGAATAATGCCACGTTAAATAAAATAAACTTATTACTAAAACGTTATTAT
>JBAQSX010000161.1:0-20679 GCA_049296695.1 Methylococcaceae bacterium
CTCCAGATAAGGCTTATTTAACAACTTGAGTTATTAATAACAACTCGCTTTTTATTACTACTATGCCTTTTTTGATAATCTAGCCAAAGTCTCACTTAAGCTGAGTAAAGCACTTTTTAATTCCTCATCTTTAATGGCTAAACTATCTTTGTGTAGCGTTTCAATGGTATTGATACTAGGCAAATTGGCTTTACGAGAAGGAGTGGCGGTGGTCACGCCCATGACTTGGCTCATTAAACGAATATCAACTTTGGTCACTTGTGGTGCTAAAACACTAACCGCTGTTAAGATGACATGCGTTAAAAATCGTAATTTAGATGCCCACGCACTTGAATCAACATAAACCAATAACAGCTCATCTTTTAGTACACAATGCCGCGCCTGTTGGGCAAATCCCTCAGGTAGAGCAGACTGCACACAGCGCAACAATTTTTTCTGCTCGATAATTTTTCCTTCAAGCAAAGACATAGTGCGGTTTTTATGACCCAATGGCTCTTTAAAGGTATTCATAAGAGTGATACTAAAAAGTAGATGATAAGAAGTTGCAACTTAAAACCGCAGCAAAACTGAAATAAATAGCTATATTATTCAAAGATTTATTTAGATTATGCTTATGTTTGCGCATTTGATTTTTTGCTCATTTTAGCCTCTAAAAAACAGTAGAAATTAGCTATGATGTGTAGTAGATTTCGTCTATGCACTTAATACAGCTAAACACCCTTTATAATAGTCGTTATCAATAAAGCGGCTCTTAACTGTCAAAATATCGACAAAGTTTTAACTACTTTATTGATTATAATGGCTAAGCTTGCGTTCAGGATAAAAATTAAGAGCGTCAATAGAGTAGCCGTAGATGCTATTCTCAGCTTTGATTATGACGTTTAAAACCCAGTGCTACGCGTTAATAACGTTATTTATCAAATAAATAGTCACATTCTTAACTACCTTAGTTCAAGCTAACTAATAGCAACAGATTTCATAATAACGCTCCACTCAACGATAGGAATTATTTATGGCTATTTCATTAAACAAAGGCGGTAATATCAGTTTGAATAAAACTGATCCTAACCTAAAAAATATTATTGTGGGTTTAGGTTGGGATGCACGCGCCACTGACGGCGCAGATTTTGACCTTGATGCCAGTGCCTTTATGCTTAAAGAAAACGGTAAAGTGCGCACAGACGGCGATTTTATTTTTTACAATCAAATGCGTTCTACTTGTGGCTCAGTTGAACATTTGGGCGATAATCGCACAGGTGCAGGTGAAGGTGATGATGAACAAATTGTGGTGTTATTAGATAAAGTCCCTGCTGATATTCAACGCGTTGTCTTTACGGTGACTATCCACGATGCCGATAAACGCAAACAAAACTTTGGACAAGTTTCAGGCGCTTATGTACGCGTTATCAATAAAGACAGTCTTATAGAAGTGGCGCGTTATGATTTAAGCGAAGATGCCTCTATTGAAACCGCAATGATTTTTGGTGAAATTTATCGCTACAATGGTGAATGGAAATTTAAAGCCGTCGGTCAAGGCTATGCAGGTGGCTTAGGGCCGCTGGCCAGCCAATACGGCGTAAACGTTTAATCCATAAAAACTAAATAGGAGAACACAATGGCTATTTCACTCAGCAAAGGTGGCAATGTCAACTTAAGCAAAGAAGCCCCCGGCTTAAATAAAATTGCAGTCGGTTTAGGTTGGGATGCACGCGTTACCGATGGCACGGCATTTGATTTAGATGCCAGTGCTTTTTTATTAAAAGCCGATGGTAAAGTCCGCGCAGACAGCGATTTTTGCTTTTATAACAATAAAAGCGTTGCCGATGGTGCGGTACAACATGCTGGCGATAACACCACAGGCACAGGCGCGGGTGATGACGAAACCGTTAAAATCGAATTAGAAAAAATGCCCAGCGATGTTGATAAAGTGGTCTTTGCTGTAACTATTCACGAAGGTGAAGCTCGCAAACAAAACTTTGGACAAGTCAGTCACGCCTATATTCGTGTTATCAACGAAGCCAATGGTCAAGAAATTGCCCGTTATGACTTAAGTGAAGATGCCGCCATCGAAACCGCAATGATTTTTGGTGAACTGTATCGTTATAGTGGTGAATGGAAATTTAAAGCCGTGGGTCAAGGTTTTGCAGGTGGCCTCGCGCCGCTTGCCACTTCATTTGGCGTAAGTGTGTAAATAGCGTTTCTTGTTCTAAAACAACGCGCTGTTAATCGTTTTTACAGCGCGTTTCTTCATTTCTGCACAATACATATCAGGATTTCTTCATGGCTATTAATCTACAAAAAGGACAAAAAATCTCTTTGTCCAAAGAATCAGGCGGCAACTTAGATAAAATCATTATGGGTTTGGGTTGGGATGCAAAAAAAGCCGAAGCTAAAAAAGGTGGTTTTTTAGGAGGCTTATTTAGCGGCGGTAACGCTGGTGCATCCATCGATTTAGACGCATCTTGCGTTTTATTTGACGGGCAACGCAAAGCCGTAGACACGGTATTTTTTGCCCATTTAAAAAGCAAAGACGGTAGCGTAGTTCACACGGGTGATAATTTAACAGGTGAAGGTGCGGGTGATGATGAGCAAATCATTGTGGATTTAAACAAAGTCCCTGAAAACATTACCGCTTTAGTGTTTACCGTTAATTCTTTTTCAGGACAAACTTTTGATACCGTTGAAAATGCGTATTGCCGTTTAATCGACCAAAGCAATAATCAAGAAATTGCCCGTTATACCTTAAGTGCGCAAGGCTCACACACCGCGCAAATCATGGCAAAACTGTATCGTCATAATGGTGAATGGAAAATGCACGCCATTGGTGAAAACGGCACAGGGCGCACCATCGACAATTTAATTCCTCAAATTATCAATCACTTATAATGCGTATTTGGTTCAATAAAACCTTTTCTACGATTCGCTCAGTTCTGCAACAACTTCGCCAATCTGAGCAGATTGGTGAAGTGACTCTAGTCTGTACTCATACTCATAACACCGCCTCAGTCTTTACGGCCGCTGATGAGTCTTATCTTGAACCTACTCATTTATCAGCTGAGGCTTATTTGCAATGGTGTTTAGACTTTTGTAAGCAACAGCAAATTACAGTTTTTTGGGTGGGCAAAGAAGCGGCGTTAATTAGTCAGCAACAGCATTTATTTACCGCTATTGGTACACAAGTCTTAGTGGTGGCAAACAGCGATACTTTAAATCTACTCAGTGATAAAGCGCGGTTTTATCAAGAATTACCGCCCAGCGTTGCCACAGTCATGGATTTTATTGCCGTCGATGACGCGCCTAGTTTTGATGCGGCGGTAATGCAATTAAAACAGCACCATCAACAGCTTTGTGTAAAACCTGCACAATCGGTATTTGGTTTGGGTTTTCGGATATTAGATGAACAGCGTAATAGTGTTGAACATTTACTTGAGGGCGTTGAATATCATATCCCTTTGAATGAATTACGTTTAGGCATGGCGCAATCCAGCGCGGTTTTTGAGAAGACTTTGCTGGTAATGGAATATTTGGCTAAAAACGAATGGAGTGTTGATTGTGTAGCCCATGAAGGCGAATTACTTTGCGCGGTGCAACGTAAAAAGTCTTTACAACTAGGTCATGGTCAAGAAATTGATAATAACGCTGAAATTGCGACTATGGTTGAACGTTTAGCTGGGCATTATCAGCTTAATGGCTTGTTTAATGTGCAGTTTCGTGAAGGTGAATACGGTGTGCGTTTATTAGAAATTAATCCACGACCTTCGGGTGGTGTGGGTATGGCGTGTTTGGCTGGGGTGAATTTAGCTGAATTGGCTTTGCTTAGTTTTTTAAAGAAAGCATTAACTGTTCCCGCCATTGATTATGGTTTAAAAGTGACTGAAGTGAATACGGCGGTGGTTTTAAAGGCATAGTTTATACGCCAATAGCTAAAGCTATTGGACTCCTGCAAACAGGAGATCAGGCTTTGCCTGACAGGTTCAGGCAAAGCCTGACCTCCTCATTATCATATTCCTGATTTAAGTTTCTTATGACACCACCAGACCGCTTTGCCATTCCCCTTGCCACAGGCACACTCAGCCTCATCTTAAAACAAGGTTCAATTCCATTAAATCGTTTACTGGGTTTTGCCGCAAGAGTCAGTAGCAAACGCAAATTTTTATTAGTCAGCAAAATACTGGGCAAACACTATCCCGTCACACCACGCTTAATGCGCTGGTCTTATCGCGCTTTAGCTCGGCAAGTTTTAAAACACGGCGTAGGCAACGCTTCACTGTGGATAGGCATGGCTGAGACCGCTACAGGTTTGGGCTATGGTATTTATGAACAGGCTTGCGCGGAAGGCTTGCAAAACGGCTTGTTTATGCAAACCACCCGCTATGAATTATTAGGGCAAGAAAGACTGTTATTTAACGAAGAACACAGTCACGCCACTGACTTTTTTCTGTATTACCCTACTCAGCCTGATTATCGTGAACAGTTTTTTAAAGCGCAAACGCTGGTATTAATCGATGATGAAATCAGCACAGGTAAAACTTTTCTGCGTTTAATTCATGCTTATCAAGCCGTGAATCCCCGCTTAAATAAAGTCTTTATTGTCAGCTTAGTCAATTTTGCCAGTGAAACCGACCGCTTAGCTTTAGAAACCCAAGCAGGTGTGAGCGTTGCATGGCTGAGTTTTCGTGAAGGCAGTTTGAGTTTTGATGATGCGTATAACAGCCAATTAGATGCAATTAGCGTTAATGCTTCCAGTAATAATCAATGCAAACGGCATTTACTCGCTTGGCAAGGTCGTTTAGGGATAAATCAACCCGTGCGTTTAGCTGATAATAGTGTGACTCAGGCGCAAGCTTTGTTTATCACAAACAATGACGATAAACGCCCTTTATTAGTCCTAGGCACAGGCGAATGTAACGCCCCTGCGTATTTATTAGGACGCGCTTTAGAAGAGGCGGGCTTTTGCGTTAAAGTGCAAAGCACCACGCGCTCACCCATACACGTTGGCAATGCCATAGGCTCAGTGTGCGCGTTTGAAGACAATTATGAAGACGCAATTACTAACTATCTCTATAACCTCAATCCCGCACACTACCGCGAAATTATTCTCTGCCATGAAACCCCGTTAAACGCGCCATTACTGGCGCGTTGCGAAGCGTGGCAGGCCATTAGTGCGCGATTTATTGCCCCTACTAATAACAGCGACTATGCAGAGCTATATTTTTCTCGACCTTGATGACACCTTATTTCAAACCCTGCGCAAATGCCCCGAAGACACCCGTCGTTTGCAAGTCAGAGCCACATTAGCTGACGGTACGCCCAATTCCTTTGCTACCGTTCAGCAACAATGGCTGTGGGATTGGCTAAGGCAAGGTTTTAAAATTGTGGCGGTCACGGCGCGAGATGTCGGTGCGTTTAAGCGCGTGAATCTGCCCTTTCAAGAAGAAGTGGTGTTAAATCATGGCGCGGTGATTTTAACAGCGCAAGGCACAATTGATGCTGATTGGCACGCACATATCATGAATGAATTAGCCGATTATCAACAAAAATTATTAACAGTGTGGTCAGCGGTGGAACATTATTGCCAGCGGCATGAGGGTTTTAAAATTCGCTTGGTGAATGATTTTGATATTACTTGGTATGGGGTTTTAAAACACCGTGACGGCACAGAAAAACCATTAAAAGCTGTTTTAGAAACAGTTATTAAAAATCATCCTTTAGTATTGAGTGGCTGTTTATATTGGCATTTAAACGGCAATAATTTAGCGATATTGCCCAATAGTATTCGCAAAGAAAATGCGGTGCGTTATTTATTAAGCCGTTATCAAAAACAGTATTCAGATTTAATTACCTTTGCCGCAGGTGATAGTTATACTGACGCGCCGTTTTTGGGTTTATGTGATTATGCCATTGTGCCTAAAAATACCCAATTAGCAAAACGCTTATTAAATGAAACACCTGCTCTAGCGACTAATAATGATGTTTATTTAGGGATTGCCGCAAAAGCACGCGGTGTTATTGGTGAGAGTATTTAATTTTTGGGTAGTGTCTCAAAAGAGTAGGATTTAATAAAACGTGCTTTTAATTGGAGTTCAAACCTAGGTTTGAACTCCGATAGCTTGATATTCACTAGCCTACTTTTTTGAAGCACCACCAATTTTTGCTAATGCTAAAAATTGAATGAATTATTATTCTACGATTGTACAGGCGTTGCACTGCAACGTCTCTACGAAAATAATGTAGGGGCAAATCATATTTGCCCACTAATAATAAACCGCTATACAAGGGCGAATATGATTCGCCCCTACAATTACCTAAACTATTCTGCTAATATCGCTTGTAATTGCGTATAAATTCCACCAAAACTACCATTACTCATTAAAACAAAATGCCCCCCTTGGGCAATTTCTTGTTTAAATCGTGTCACAATAGCTTCTAAAGAATGATAAATCACAATATTATCGGCTTGCTCTGCTAATTGCGCGACATTCCAATTTACATTTTCAGGTTGATAAACAATAGCCAAATCAGCATTATGTAAAGAACGCGCTAAAGAATCACTATGAACACCCAAACGCATAGTATTAGAACGCGGCTCAATAATGGCAATAATTCGTGCATCAGTAACTTGTTTTCTTAATCCCTCTAAAGTCGTTTCAATAGCTGTTGGATGATGAGCAAAATCATCATATAAAGTCACTTTATCGGTTCGCGCTAATACTTCCATACGCCGTTTAACATTTTTAAATTCCGCTAAACTATTAATGGCATTAATAGGAGTAATACCTATATGTCGCGCGGCGGCAATGGCAGACAGGGCATTATAAACATTATGCTGACCTGTTAATGTCCATTGCACTTTACCTTGTAATTGTCCGCCCAAATAAACACTAAATTCACTGCCATCGGTTTTATTTAATATCGCCGTCCATTGCGCATTACTAATATTAATATCTGACACAATAGCCGTGTGCGTTATCGGTGTCCAACAACCCATTTCAATCACTTCATTTAAAGCTGAACCATTAGCAGGACTAATTAATAAACCTTCACTGGGAACAGTTCTAATTAAATGATGAAATTGTTTTTGAATCGCGGCTAAATCGGGAAATATATCGGCGTGGTCATATTCAAGATTATTTAATATCGCAGTGCGTGGACGATAATGCACAAATTTAGAACGTTTATCAAAAAACGCGCTGTCATATTCATCGGCTTCTACTACAAAAAAATTAGTTGTTCCTAAATGTGCTGATACCCCAAAATTAAGTGGAATGCCGCCAATTAAAAAACCCGTATCAATACCATTATCTGTTAATAACCATGTTAATAAACTACTAGTCGTAGTTTTACCGTGTGTACCTGCAACCGCTAATACCCAACGATTATGTAAAACATTTTCTAAAAGCCATTGCGCTCCTGAAATATAAGGCAAGCCTTGATTTAAAACCGCCTCAACTTCGCAATTACCACGCGAGAGTGCATTACCAATAATCACCATATCGGGTTTTATGGCTAAATTCTCAGCTTTATAGCCTTGTATTAAAGTAATGCCTTGCTGTTGTAATTGGGTACTCATGGGCGGATAAACATTATTATCCGAGCCACTCACGGTATGTCCTTGTTGTTTTGCCAGTATTGCCAGCCCAGCCATAAATGTGCCGCAAATACCTAAAATATGAATGTGCATTATAAAAATTAATAATTAAAAAATAAAGAGATTATCAGAATCAAGATTTACAGAATTTTAGAATTAGCAGAATACTTTTTGATAATAACATTGTGCTAATTCTTTAATTTTAAAAATTCTGATTCTGACATTATAGTTGGTATTAAAACGACTGCCAGTCCTTTAAAGGACTGGCAGTCGTACAGTTCATAAACGCCAACATAAAACTGAATAACTAGCGTAGAAGCGACAATTCGCTCCTATATTTATTTAATTCGCTTCGGGAACAATAGCGAATAAAGCCCGACCAAGACGTTGATGCACACGTTGACTGGGATGAATTTCATCAAAGAATAAAAAAGAATCCATCGTAGTTGCATCACAAGGCGGATAATAATGAAAAGTGTCACTACTATAACAAGCTTGTTTGGTATTATCAAAAAGATAAGCTTTATTATTTTTAGCTAAAGAATTAAAAAAGCCTTTTAAATTAAAAACAATTATATCTACCGCTTTTTTCTTTTCAATTAAAGCGACAGTTTGCGCTAGTTTTTTATTAAAATCAGTGGTATTTTCAGTGGCTTTAGTAATTAAAGCAGGATTATTATAAGCGGCGGCTAATAATTGCGTTTCTGGAATCATACCAATATCGGGAGCATTAACCACTAAGATATTTTTTGCACCCGCATCAATCAGTTTAGTCAAAGCAGTTTTAATATTAGTGCTTGCGCTATTTAATAAAGCGGTTGCTTGCGTATCGTTAGTTTGATTACGCATATCACGAATATCATTACCGCCAATAAAGATAATATATAATTTATCGGCGGGGGCTTGACCTGCTTGATTACCTAAAAAAGTATTCACTTGATTGCTTAAATCAATAGCACTATTACCAGCGGCTCGCGCACCCGCTACTGCAAAATTATTACCGACTATTTGTCCTGTTAAATATAAAGCAGGGTTTAGTGGTAAATTGAGTAATTGCGCTAATTGTGCAACGGCGGGCAGACCATTATTAAAACCGTGCTGATAAGGTGGCTGATTTAAAAAAGCGTAATTGGGTAAAGCGGCTAAATTACCACTATCAGATAAACTATCACCAAACACCACCATGCCTGAAAATGACGCGGCGTTTAGTGATAAGGGCGATAATAATACGATTATTAACAGCATTTTTTTAAAAAGATGATTTAACATAGGGTTCTCCTAAGGTTGAAGGTTGAACTGCACTTATCATGATAAGGCTAAAATTAAAAGAGTTCAAAATTTAATGTCTGTCTTAATCAGAATTTACAGAATTATTCTGTTAATTTTATAATTCTGTAAATTTTGATTAAGACACAAGTAAGCTAGTGACTAATAATCATTATTTATTTGTAACTATTTAGTCTCATCTCATTGTCTGAATCAGAATTTTTAAAATTATAGAATTTACAGAATAATTTTGTTAATTTTCTAATTCTGTAAATTCTGATTAAGACATAAGCAAATTACTAATAATCATTATTTACTTTAATAGTTTTTATTAACAAAACACACGCTTTATGTTATAAAAACTAGACAGATTTTCTGTAATAGATTTCTCAATCCAACCCATAGGTAAAAACAATGACGACACAAGGCGCGATTATTACCGATTTTAAAAGTTACGATAAAGGACAATATGTTATTCAAATCAACGGCAAAATTTATGTACTGGGAACAACTTCGGGTTTAAATAGTGATGATTTGGCAATAGCCCGTTATAACAGTAATGGCAGTTTAGATACTAGCTTTGATGGTGATGGCAAATTTATTACCCCCGCTACCATGACAATTAACACTGTACAAGTAGCAAGTGATGGTAAATTTTATACGATTGGTTCGAGCAATAGTGATTTTGCCATTACCCGCTATAACGCGACTGGTTCGTTAGATACCAGTTTTAGCGGTGATGGTAAAGTCACCAATAATATGAACGGCACGGATGCCGCCTTGGCTATGACCATGCAGGTCGATGGCAAGTTAGTGGTTGCAGGTTATTCGGCTAGCGGCTATAGCGTCAGTGTGGCGCGTTACAATCCTGACGGTAGCCTAGACAGCACTCTTTCGAGTGATGGCTTAATTGTAGGTAATGATACCTATATTAGCGGCTATGCCAGTGCGCTAGCCGTGCAACCTGATGGTAAAACCATCATCGCGGGTAATAATGTGAGTTTTGATAGTCAACAATATAATGGCGATTTTAAGCTAGCGCGTTTAGACCGTTATGGTGCATTAGATAATAGTTTTGGTGCTCAGGGCGTTAGTACAACAGATTTAGGCGGCATAGACTTACTTAAAACCGTTACGGTACTTGGTACAGGTAAAATTCTAGCCGCAGGCATTAGCAATGGTAACTTTGCCTTAGTGCGTTACAACAACAATGGCAGTCTCGATACTAGTTTTGATAATGATGGTAAAGTCATCACCCAATTAAATGTTAATGCGAGTTTGAATAGTATTGTGGTCAGTGCAGACGGCAAATTTATCGCCGCTGGCACAGATAACGATAATAATGACATCTTACTAATGCGTTTTAATAGCAATGGTTCACTTGATAATACCTTTGGCACAAATGGCAAAGTCACCACCAACTTAGGCGGTTGGGAAGAAGGCAACAGTGTCACTTTACAAAGCGATGGCAAAATTTTAGTGGCGGGTAGTAGCGATACTAATTTTGCCCTAGTGCGCTATAACACCAACGGCACACTCGACACCAGCTTCACAGGCACAGCCGCAGTACAACACGCACCCACAGGTCAACCCGCTATTAACGATACCACCCCCACCGTAGGCAACATTCTCACCGCCAGTCAAAACACCTTAGCCGATGCTGATGGGATTAAAACCGCCATTACTTACACTTGGAAAACAGGCACAACCGTTTTAGGAACAGGTGCAACTCATAGCGTCACCACAGCAGAAGTCGGCAAAACACTCACAGTTACCGCCAGTTACACCGATGGTTTAGGCAAAGCAGAAAGCGTTACTAGCGCGGTGACAGCCGCTGTGGTCAATGCGCCAGTCATTAGCACCGCTGGTGTTAGCATTATAGGCAGTGATTTCAGTACCAGTGAACAAGGCGACAGCGCAGTTTTTAGCGTCAAATTAAACTCTGCGCCCACGCGTGATGTAACCATTAGTTTTAAATCTACTGATACCAGCGAAGCTATTATCAGCGGCTCATCAAGTTTTACTTTTAATAGCGCGAATTGGGCAACCGCTCAAACTTTAACAATTAAAGGTGTCAGCGATAGTTTAATTGATGGTAATGTCGCCTATAGTATTACAGGGCAATTAACATCAATTGATGTTATTTATAAAACCATTACCGTTAAAACCCTAACATTAACTAATCAAGATACCCCAGTCGCTCAAAAAGAAACCATTAATGGCACAGATAACGTTGATATTCTGCAAGGCACATCAGCCCCTAGTTATATATTAGGTAAAGCGGGTGATGATGATATATCAGGCGGCGCGGGTAATGATACCCTTTACGGTAGTTATGGTGACGATGTTTTATTTGGTGAAGACGGTAATGATTATTTATGGGGCGAGCAAGACGCTGATTATTTAGACGGCGGCGCGGGTAATGATACTTTAGATGGTGGCACAGGCGCAGATACTATAATAGGCGGCACAGGTAATGACACTTATTATTTAGGTTATGATGTTGCTGATATTATTTTAGATGGCGGTGCAAGTGCTGATATTGATACCGTTATTATGCCCTATCAATTAAGCAGTTATACCCTACCCACAGGTATTGAAAACGGCAAGATTGCCCAAGGTACATCCAATAGTAATTTAACAGGTAATACTAGCAATAATACCCTAACAGGTAATGATGGTATTAATAATTTATCAGGTGGATTAGGACGAGATAGTTTATTTGGCGGCATAGGTAATGATGTTTTAGAAGGCGGCACAGATAATGATGTATTAACAGGCGGCACAGGCAAAGATACTTTTAAATTAATCACCACGCCTAATACCACCACTAACCAAGATAAAATTGCCGATTATTCAGTTGTCGATGATACTATTCAATTAGAAAATGCCATATTTACTAAATTAACCACTACTGGGGTATTAAACAGTTCTTATTTTAAAATAGGCACAGCGGCGGGGGATACTAATGATTATATTATCTACAACTCTTCTACAGGCACGCTAACTTATGATTCTGATGGCAGTGGCTCTGGTGTGGGCATTCAAATTGCCACTTTAGGCGTTAATTTACCTTTAACGAATGCTGATTTTGTGGTGATTTAATTTAGGTATCAGGAATTACGCACTGGTAATAAAAATGTAGGGGCAAAATATTTTTTGCCCTTTAGTAACTGAAACATCTCTATGATGATTGATGCGCTTGCTGTTAAACATAAAAAAAGGTGTGCCGTTCAACGACACACCTTTTTTTATGGAGGTAAAAACTAAAATTATGCTTTTACCGCTTCAGCGATTTCATTAAAGGCTTCAACGCGGGCTTTGCCTGAAGTTACTAAATCCAAGCCTGTATCAATAACCATTTTTACAAGGCCAGGGGTGTTATACACCATCAAGCTTAAATAACCCACCGCAGGAATTGCCACCAACGCGCCGATAAAACCGTGAAACCCAATGACTGAGAGCAGTTTGATAAGTAACACAACCGCATCCAAAGGCAATAAAATCATCGCGCCAAAATAGGCAATCACAGTAAAAGTAAACAACACAAATACCATAAATTGTAACAATCTAACCAATCCAAGATTTACTTTTTTCATAGTCTATTAATTTTTCCACTTAACTTTTATTTAAGAAATTTTACATTTCAGTTGAGAACTGAATTTACTTATGTTGCGTCAAAAATCCCGCTTTTGAGACAAAAAATTATACCTTAAAGCTATAAAGCATATTTATTTTTCCTTCAATGTAGCGTATTAACATCACTTGATTGAACAGTTTTTGCTAAGAGTGCCGCGACATCGAGCCTATCAAATAAATACTGAGCATTACAGAATTCACAAATAATTTCGATAATTTCACGCTCTTGCAAAATACTATACAGCTCGTCTGAACCCATAGCCTGTAAGGTACGTTCAATGCGTGGACGTGAACAACTGCATTCAAATTCAATAGCTTCAGCGGCAAATAAGCGCACTTTTTCTTCATTAAATAAACGGTATAACAGCGTTTCACAATCCAAAGATAATAATTCAGTTTGGGTAATGGTATTGGCCAGCAGCTCAACACGTTCCCAATCAACCATTTTTTTATGTGGCACAGCGGGCAGTTGTTGCAAAAGCAAACCTGCGGCATTTTCACCATCAGCAAACAACCAAACGCGGGTATTTAACTGCTCTGATTGCTGAAAATAATGCTCTAAATTTGCGGCTAAACTGTTCGCTTGCAAAGGGATAATACCCTGATAGGGATCAGCATTTTCTGAGGCGACCGTTAGCACCAAACGTCCACGCCCAAACTGTTTATGCAAAGGTGCATTAGCTGTATTGGCATCGCAACGAATTAAACCACGAATTTTACGTTGATCGCTCGCTTGCGCCACCAAGGTTTTAATCGCGCCATCACCTTGCGCTTGCAAAATCATTGAGCCTTTAAATTTAATGGTTGCCGATAGCAATACTGCCGCCGCTAAGGCTTGTCCTAATAAAGATTCAATATGCGTAGCGTAGTGTTGATGTTGTTTTGCTAATTGCCAACTTTCACTTAAATGTACCCATTCGCCGCGTACTCCTAAATCTTCAAATAAAAAACGGCGTAAAAAATCTTCTTTCATGATGATGTCCTGTTATGCGTTATCCTAAAAAAGAATTATAGTAAGCGTAAGGCTCATTACACAACACATCACTATGTTATTTGCTAATAAAAAACTCAGTTTAATTTCTGCTAATGAAGCTTTAGCAGGTAGAAATACCGCTATGGCAATTACTAATAAACACTTTGTCACAGGCAATCCCATTGCACCACCTTTTCCAAAAGAATTAGCAACAGCACTATTTGGCATGGGTTGTTTTTGGGGTGCGGAACGTAAATTTTGGCAATATCCCAATATTTATAGCACTGCTGTGGGTTATAGTGGCGGTTATACCCCCAATCCCACTTATAAAGAAGTGTGTAGTGGCTTAACAGGACATAATGAAGTAGTTAAAGTGATATTTAATCCACAATTAACCCGTTATGAAGAATTATTAATACTTTTTTGGCAAGCGCATAATCCCACGCAAGGGATGCGTCAGGGTAATGATATGGGGACACAATACCGTTCAGCAATTTATACCACTAGTGAACAACACTATAATCAAGCTTTAGTTTCAAAAGCGTATTATCAACAACGTTTAATTCAAGCAGGTTTTGGTGAGATTACTACTGAAATACTACCCGCAAGTGAATTTTATTATGCTGAAGATTATCATCAACAATACTTAGCCAAAGAACCCCAAGGCTATTGTGGCTTGGGTGGTTTAAATATCGCTTTTAATTAATCAAAAGAATTTTAAGTGGAGTTCAAACCTAAGTTTGAATTCCAAAATAATTTATTATTTCAAATAAATACTAGCTTACAAAGCAAGCTTTGTAATATTAATTATCTAGCCATTCATATAATTCAGTAAGTGTGCTGTCACAACGACAACAACTCGTACCGCAATTAGCTTCTAAAGATAATTTCTTTACCTTACCTTTATTTATCCATTTAGCCAGCATGGCGCGTAAAGTATCAGCATCGCTATTAAAATGAGTCATCAAGTCTTTTAAAGAAACGCGATGCTGTTGTTTTAAATAATCACGCAATTCCGTTAAAATCATGACAACACCTCAAACCTATTTTTTTTAGGCGTATTTCGACCAAACCACCATAAGCTTAATAATACCGCGCTAAAAATAAATAATAACCCAATTATCCACGTTAATGAATACTGAGGATGCTGATTATAAGTTGCTATTTGATAAAATACCGTAGCTGTCATATAAGCCAAGCCTGTCGTCCAAAATACTACAAATACTGTCCAGCCTAAATTCGTTTCTCGATAAATAGCAGAAGTTGCCGCCACACAAGGCGCGTATAATAAAATAAATAATAAATAAGCAAATGCCCCCGCTTTACCATCAAAACTATGTTGCATAGCGGCGAAAGTATTAGTTTTTACTTCTTGCTCAGTTTTATTATTATCAATTTTTAAACCCAATGGGTCTAAAACATTATCTACAACAGCGCGTAAATTATCAGGTATCGTTTGACAAGCATCGAGTAAAGCTTGTTTTAAATTAAATTCGGGTTTTTCATTAGATTCGGTTATGGTCATTTGACTATATAAAGAATCTAATGTCCCGACTACGGCTTCTTTAGCCAATATTCCTGTAAAAATCCCTACAGTTGCCACCCAATTATCTTGAGCAATTCCCATCGGTTTAAATGCAGGGGTTAATACTCTACCCACTGCACTCAGTAAAGATTTATCACGGTTTTCTGTACCAAAATGACCATTAGTATCTACTGCATTTAATAGGTTTAATACTAATACCATTGGGACAATAATTTTACCCGCATTTAATAAAAAGCTTTTTAATCTGTCCCACGTTCTTAAACTAATACCGCGCAAAGTGGGTAAATGATAAGTGGGTAGTTCCATAATAAAAGGTGAGGATTCGCCTTTAAATAAAGTATGGCGCATAATTAAGCCTGTTAATACTGCGACTATTATGCCTAATAAATATAAGCCAAAGACTAAATTTTGTCCGCCGACTGGAAAAAATGCCGCCGCAAATAAGGCATAAACGGGTAATCTTGCCCCACACGACATAAAGGGATTCATTAAATTAGTGAGTATTCTATCGCGCTGATTATCTAAAGTACGCGTTGCCATAATAGCAGGCACATTACAACCAAAACCCACTATCATCGGCACAAATGATTTACCAGGTAAACCTATCATGCGCATAAATCTATCCATGACAAAGGCGGCACGCGCCATATAGCCTGAATCTTCTAAAGCCGATAAAAATAGAAATAAAAAGCCAACAATGGGAATAAAAGTGGCGACCACTTGAATACCCCCGCCTAAGCCTTGAGTTATTAAGACATTAATTGCCACAGGCACAGCCAATTTTGTTAATTGAATACTTAAAGCATCAATTAATAACGCGCCGACGCTTTGGTCGAAAAAATCAACAAAGGCACTGCCAATATTAATGGTGAACATAAACATGGCATACATCACTAATAAAAAAATCGGTATGCCTAAAAAACGATTTAATACAATTCTATCAATCCGCTCAGTGCTATGACGACTGATTTCATTTAATTTACAAACGGTCTGCTGAGTTAATTCATTAACAAAACCATAACGCGCATCAGCGGCTAATATATCAATTTCATCATCGGTTTCTAATTCAACTTGTTTTTGCAGTATAGCCACTAAAGGTAATAATTCAGTACCTGCAATTTGTTTAGCTAAGGTATCGTCTTCTAATAAACGTAATGCCAACCAACGTACATCACAAGGGTATTGCTGAGCAATAGTAATTAAATGCGGCGATAATTCAGTTACTGCTTTTTCTAAAGCGGCGGTGTAATTGATATTTAATAAGGGAATAGGTTTGACATTAGCAGAAGTATTAATCGCGGCTTTGAGCATATTAATACCGTCTTTATGCGCCGCTGAAATCGCCAGCACAGGACAGCCTAATTTTAAAGATAAAAAATTAATATCGATTTTAATACCGCGCTTTTTCACCACGTCCATCATATTTAATACGACTATCATCGGGACGCGCATTTCAATTAATTGCGAAGTTAAATAAAGATTACGCTCTATATTGGAGGCATCGATGATATTAATAATTAAATCCGCTTCGCGTGAGGCGACATAATCGCGGGCTACTTTTTCATCTAAAGAAACAGTATCGTCAGCGGCTTCTAATGAATAAGTCCCGGGTAAATCAACTAATTCAATAAGTTTATTAGCAAAACTATAATCGCCCGTTTTCTTTTCAACCGTCACGCCCGGCCAATTACCCACATGTTGCTTAGCCCCTGTTAAGGCATTAAACAAAGTGGTTTTGCCACAATTGGGATTGCCGACCACGCCGACAATAAAATCCGCACTCATTATAATTTCTCAATTAATAAAATCGCCGCTTCATCTTTGCGTAAAGTTAAAGCAAAACCGCGTAATTTAATTTCTACAGGATCACCCATCGGCGCGAAACGGGTCACGCTGAATTCTGTTCCAGGGGTGAGTCCCATTGCCAATAAGCGTTTACGATAAGGTTTGCCTGAGGGTTCAAAACCGATGATTTTGCCTAAATCACCTGTGACCAAATTTTTTAAACTAATAGCCATCATAACCACCTAAATAATCGTGTGAAAAACCTAAAGAATGTCGCCAATCAATAATCATTCTCAATTGAGAGCGACTATATCACTAACGGCTACTATTTAAAATAAAACATCATCACAAACCCGCTAAAAAACGTATTTTTAGTGCGCAGTTTACAGAAAAATCGGTAAGTTATATCTTTTTCTGGCAAGATAGTTTCGCTAAATTGCACATCGTCTCTTTGAAATATAAAGTTTTTTTAAAAAAAAAGCTTGTGTTATTAAAAATAATCGGGCAGTATATAGCCCTGAAGAGTTTATCCACGCAGGTTCATCATCGTGCATTTCCGTTTACGCAAAAATGTCATTCAATTGATACGAACGACTTATAACGAAAGTAAAAAGAAAGGCGACAATGTCATTGTCGGCACAGTGAAGTTGAGTAAGCCGCAACTGTCTGATGAACTACAAGCAAAATTAAGCACAGAAGAGATTAATGCGTTTGAAACGTGGCTAACCACGCAACATCGCACCGAGATGTTACGCGCAGAACTTGCCGCATTGACCTTGGCGGAAACCATGCACATTGCACAACTATGGTTTGAACGAGAGGGACAATCGGTTGCCGCCCAAAACGCGGCCGCTGATATTATGAGCGTGTGGCAAAGTCTACGCCGCGCTTTAACTAAACAAGCTTTATTAGATTAGCAAAGCCCAAAGCGCGGCTATAACACGCAAACAACACTATTTACAAACAACCTCAAAGAGAGACGACAATGAAACCCATCGAAATCGTGGCAGAATTGAAAAAAGCCCAACCTAAATTATTTGCTCAATTACCTGATGCCAAAGCGGCTAAAGTGGTCAATGCGGTATTGCGTTACACCGCAAAACAAATTGAAGAAACCGCTGAAGGTAAAGTAAAAATCGCAGGTTTAGGCACGTTCAACGTGAAAGAACGTGAACAAGAAAAAAATGGCGAAAAGAAAACTGTAAAAAGAATCAGTTTCAATGCCGCTAAAATTAAAGCAAAAACCAAGAAAGCGGATTAATTGCTATCTTGCTATACAACGGTGTTTTCAGTTACACTGAAATATCAAAAGTCTTTTGAAAAGACGCACCATTGAATGGCTTAAAACCGTTTAAACCTTTAGTGTTTAAACGGTTTTTTTACTTATGGGGTTTTGAAAAATATAACTACCTAGTTCAATTAATTGTTATTCTTGGCAGAATCAGGATTTAGAAAATTTTAAGATAAACAAGATATTCAGCTTACTAATTTTTTTAATCGTATAAATTATGATTCTAACAATGCGACTAAATAGTTACAAAAATTTTTAATAAATATATAATTCAAATTTTTAATGTACCTCCCATTCAAAAAATTCTAACCTCTGGAATTATTAACATGAACGAAATAACTAATATCTTCAATAACCAAAAGTTAGATATAACAAAATTAGAAAAAATAGAAGCCCTGCCAGAGCCCAAATACCGATATATTATTGCAATAACGCCCAGATCGGGCAGTAGTTATCTCTCTGATGTAATGACACATACCGAAAATTTAGGCAGCCCTGCTGAGCTTTTAAGTCAGACGGTAATTAGCAATGTTTTAAAAACTATTTCTGGACGCAATCCTGATGACTATCTGCGTAATGCCATGCGTCTTAGAAAATCGCGCAACAGCGTTGCAGGACTTAAAGCCAGTTGGTTTCAATTTAGAAATTTTAAGGATTGCGTAACGGATAAAAATTATTTAGTAGACTTTAAATATATTTATCTCATACGCCGCGATTTAAATGCGCAAGCCGTTTCTTTATATAGAGCAACCGCTTCAAATGTGTTTCACACCAATATCAAACACAGTGAAGAAGCCATTAATAAATTAAATGCCTTAGAATATGATTTTAATGAAATAAAAAAATGGCATAAACATATAGTCGATCAAGAACAAGGCTGGCAAAAATTTTTCTATGAAAATAGCATTGTGCCTTTGTGCATTTTTTATGAAGATATTGAAGCCGATATTTTGGCAGTATTAAAACGTATTGCTCATTATATTGGTGTCAGTGCTGATAGTATTGCTTTACCCGAAAAAACCTCCGTCTTTGAAAAAGTGAGCGATAATCGCAATATTGAATGGACACATCATTTTGCTTTAGATTATGCCTTGCAAAAAAATAATACACCATCGAGATTAATAAGCTTTGATATTCCAAAAAAGGATGAAAAGGCTACACGTCTCGAAGACAGCGGGCAATTTTATTTATATGGTTTTCCACAAGAAGTTAGTTTAAAAACGCCTTTAGTGCAGAATTTAACTAAAACTTTTTTAACAGTAGCCAATTGTTTTGCTACAAAAGCCTTTTTAAATATGGCAGACAAAACGCTGTATGGTTCGCTTTATCAAGATTGTCAGTTAATCAATAACGCGACTTTTCGAGGACCTACAGGTCATCATTTTGGAGACCCGCAAGAAATTTCTATCGATCGCGTTACTAAAGCAGAACTCATAAAAGGTAAATCTATTTATCTTGGCTGGTTATTAAATCATTTTGGACATATTCTTTTAGAAGCACCCGCTAGATTTTGGATATTGGATACTGTCGATATTAAAGACTGTAACTTTGTTTTCCATCCCTTAGGAAGATACCCTACTCTTGTAAATATATTAAAAATTGAGTTTGCTAGAGCTTTATTTGAGAGTTTTGGTATCGCTTCTGATAAAATAATTTTGTTAGATAAAGATTTTGTTTTTGAGGAATTAATAATTCCCAGTTCATTATCATTTTTAAATCTTACTATGGATAGTTATCAATTATCTATTTATGATAGAGTAAATAATTATTTGGAACTACAGCAAATCAACAGATTAGCCGCTGTAAATTCTGTTGATACACTTCCAAAAAAGAAAAAATTATATCTCTCCCGTGAATCATTAGCCGATAACAAAAGAAAAGCAGTTAATGAAGCGATGATTGAACAATTATTTCAAAAACACGATTTTGAAGTGGTTTATTTAGAAAAATTGAATTTAGATATGCAAATACAATTAATACAACAAGCCGATGTTATCGCGGGTTGTGATGGTTCAGCACTTCATTTGGGTATATATCTCAAACCTGATGCCAAAATTATTGTATTGTCAGCCAGAAATATTATTGTCAATCAACTCATTGTAGGCGCGCTTCGCAATGTTAAAACACACATTATTTATGCTAGAACAAATCATGCAAATATGGGATGGCGTGATCAATGGGAGGCTGATATAGATTATATTGAACAATGTGTTAATCAGCTTTTGCTATAGGGTATTCAATAAAGCCTATTCTGAGCGTTTATACAGAGTGATTTATTCACTCATTCATTAAAGCAACTAACTACAAAGAAACTATTTATGAATAATGAAGTTTTACAAAATAATAAGTCTGCTAAAATACTTAATCATTCAGCCCGACGTATGGCGTTCTAATAATGGCTGGCGCACCCCGCTTTTTAATTCACTCGAAACTATTTCACGGCTTAATTATTTTGATCTTTTAGATAATATGGCGGTGCTTAGAAATTGTTCTGAACAAGAAGCCATTGAATTATGCTTGAGCGAATTGAGTAGTTTCTAATTTTAAATTAATAACAAGTTACGCAGATTATCGGGAGTGCAAGCTTTGCT
>JBAQSX010000162.1:0-10080 GCA_049296695.1 Methylococcaceae bacterium
GGAGTTCAAACCTAGGTTTGAACTCCGAAAGGTTTAATATTAACTAACCTACTTTTTTGATGCACTACCAATTATTTTAAAAACCCTGTATGTGATAAACATCTAAACGCTTATCTAACTTTATAACTCAACTAACTTTCTATTTGTTAGTATTTATTGATTACCAAAGTTTTTCTTTAATGGGACGGTTATCATTTAACGTATTCCAGCCCACAACAATACGAAAAACCAGCCATAAAATAGTCGGTAATAAAATAAAAAAGCCAATCCCTGTTTCAAAAGTCAAACCCGCTAAGGCTAAACCTGCTAAGGTTATCCATACTGTTTGAATTTGCCAATTAAAATGGGATTCTAACCAAGTGCCTTGTACTTCGTTACGTTTAATAAAATTAATTGCCACACCCACTAATAAAGGCAGACCCGCAATAGCAAAAGCTAAAACCTGACATAAATATACAGTGGCGGTTATTTTTTTTAAACTGGCTAGTTTTTCGTCTTGTGGCGTTGTTTGCTCGGTCACTAATTCGTTTTCGCTCATCACACATCACCTTTTAGAAAAGACTCAATATAGATTATTATTGCGATTGATAGACAAAAATGAATACTGCCTACCATGATTATTTTAATTAATATTAAAATACTCTAAACACCATACTCTTTTTTTAGTATTTTGCAACTCTATAATCTGTACTAAAAAGAGTAGTTCTACAATTATTTCACTTAGTAGATAGGACATGATGAACATAAATTCTGAGCATTGGCTGGGCAATATTGGCCATATACCCTCACCTAATTTTGATGATAGACCCGATGCACAGGCTATTTCTTTATTAGTTATTCATTGTATTAGTTTGCCGCCTAATGAATTTGGTACGCCTTATATTAGCCAATTATTTTGTAATCAGCTCAATCCTTGTGAGCATCCGTATTTTGCTGATATTTATACTTTAAAAGTTTCCGCGCATTTATTAATAAGACGTGATGGCGAAATAATTCAATATGTACCGTTTGATAAACGCGCATGGCATGCAGGACAATCTAATTATCAAGGGCGGGAGCGATGTAATGATTTTTCTATAGGGATAGAACTTGAAGGCACAGATACTAGCGCATATACCGAAATTCAATATTTACAACTCGCTAAAGTTATTAATACTTTATTGCAACATTATCCGCAATTATCACGCGAGTCTATAGTGGGTCATAGTGATATAGCTCCCACGCGAAAAACTGATCCGGGGAGTGGTTTTGAATGGCAGAAGTTATTTGATTTATTGAATAATCAATAAATATAGTATTGCCAAATTCTATTAGTTATTCTTATTTTATAATCAGCAGGAGTGCAAGCTTTGCTTGCACTTGCAGGCAGAGCCTGCACTCCTATCTGTCAGAATGAGGATTTTCTATGATTAAAGGTATAATATTTTGTTCATCTTAAAATCTTATAAATCCTGATTCTGACAATTAAATTTGAGTAATGATAGTTTTTTATTGCTGTATTATTCCCATTCAATAGTCGCAGGTGGTTTGCCTGAAATATCATAAACCACGCGTGAAATACCCGCCACTTCATTAATAATGCGCCGCGAGACTAAATCTAAAAACTCATAAGGCAAATGCGCCCAACGCGCCGTCATAAAATCAATGGTTTCTACAGCTCGTAACGCCACTACATAATCATAACGTCGCCCATCACCCATCACACCGACTGATTTCACAGGTAAAAACACTGTAAAGGCTTGGCTGACTTTGTCATATAAATCATTAGCATACAGCTCTTCAATAAAAATGGCATCGGCGAGTTGTAATAAATGGGCATATTCCGCTTTAACTTCACCTAAAATCCGCACTCCCAAACCCGGTCCGGGGAAAGGATGACGCATCACCATTTCCGAAGGTAAGCCTAGTTCTAAGCCCAAAGTACGCACTTCGTCTTTAAACAATTCGCGCAAGGGTTCGAGTAGTTTTAAGGTCATGTTTTCAGGCAGACCACCTACGTTATGATGCGATTTAATCAAATGCGCTTTGCCGCTTTTCGCGCCAGCCGATTCAATTACATCAGGATAAATGGTGCCTTGCGCAAGCCACTTGGCATTGCTTAGTTTTGCCGCTTCTTCATCAAAAATTTCAACGAACAGATTGCCGATGATTTTGCGTTTTTGTTCAGGGTCGCTAATGCCTTGTAAAGCACTAAAATAACGCTCCGCAGCATTAACGCGAATTACATTCACGCCTAAATGCTCAGCAAAAATCGCCATCACTTGATCGCCTTCATGCAGACGCAACAAGCCAGTATCGACAAACACGCAAGTGAGTTGTTTGCCGATGGCTTTATGCAGTAACGCCGCCACTACCGAAGAGTCCACGCCACCTGAAAGACCCAAAATCACTTGTTCATCGCCGACTTTTTCTTTAATAACAATAAGGCTTTCTTCAATGATATTAGCAGTCGTCCAGCGGGCATCACAGCCACAAATATCCAAGACAAAACGCGATAAAATCCGTCCGCCTTGTTTGGTGTGCGTCACTTCGGGATGAAACTGTAGCGCGTAAAAACGTCTTTTTTCATCGGCAATCCCTGCAATTGGCGCGCCCTCAGAGCTGGCAATCATGATAAAGCCTTCAGGCACAGAAACTACGCGGTCGCCATGACTCATCCACACGTCTAACAGACCAAAACCTTCAGCTGAGAGATGGTCTTCAATGCCTTGCAATAATTTAGAATGCCCTCTGGCGCGTACTTGGGCATAACCAAATTCCCGATGATTTGAGCTTTCTACGATGCCGCCCAATTGCTGGGTCATGGTTTGCATACCATAACAAATACCCAAAACAGGTACGCCTAAATCAAATACGGCTTGTGGGGCTCTAGGCGTGTCGCTTTCGGTCACGGTTTCAGGGCCACCCGATAAAATAATGCCTTTGGGTTTAAAATTAATAATTTCTTCATCGCTACAAGCGCATGAATAAATCTCGCAATAAACGCCGATTTCACGGATACGTCTTGCGATTAATTGGGTATATTGCGAACCAAAATCGAGAATTAAAATTTTGTCGGCATGAATGTTTGCAGTGTGTTGTGTCATTTAGTTTAAGTAGTGCAGCGAGTTAAAAATGATTGGTGTTAATTATAGCGTGTTTGTGCTTGTTGTGATTTCAATATTTGAATAATGTTTAATTCATTACCACTGTTTTATTTTTTCAATTACATAACTACGGCATATTGAGCAATGCTTCTAAAACATTTGCTTTGGGCTTTTAAAGAAAATGATTTTAGGGTTCAATTATATTAATGCCAATATTGATTGCTTTTTTAATAAATTTCTTGTCAAAACTTAAAAACTTATCGGTATGCAGACTAGATGCTAAATGCAAAGCATCGGCAAAATCCATTCCTTGTTGATGCCATTGCAATGCGTTAATAACTGCGCTTTTATTTTCAGTATTAACATTATTAAGTTTTAGCAATCCTGATAAAGCAAAAACAATACGCTCAATTGGAAACTTATAACTAAAGCGTAAAACCCATTCTGTTTCTAAAATAACAGTCGTTGGAATAAAGAGTTGTTTTGAATCAGCAAAAATTTGATAGGCTTTTTTATATTGTTCCTCATCATCTCTGGTTAAAAATCGAACAATGATATTGGTATCAATGGCTATCATTTTAGCCCCATTTTTCAATAATGGCTTGTTTAATGCCTTCATTCATTTCTTCTATTGTTTTGGCTTTGCCTTGATACGCCAAACAACCCGCAATATCGTCAATATTGGTCTTTGGCAACACTGTTTTAGGTTTTAATAAAATACCTTGTGGTGTTAGTTCAATTTCTAATTCTTGTCCTATCGCTAAATGATAGGCATCACATATTGATTTAGGGATAAAAACATTTCTGTTATCGGATAATTGAGTGATTTGCATTTTATTCTCCTGTTTTCTGGTTAATATAATTGATTGCCGCTGTTTCATTGTCTTCAATAGCGATTTAAATTTATAAACTACTTAAAACGATTTATAAACATCGCCGCGATTACCCGCTTTTAAAACAAAAACAATTAATTCATTATTCTTAACTTGATAAATTAAACGATATTGTCCAATGCGTAAGCGATACAATTCGCTATAACCCTGCATGACTTTTATATCAAGTTGAGCATGGTTATATGGATTTTGTTTGAGCAAATCTAATTTCTGTTTAATTTCTTCTTTTTGTTTTGGCGGACATTTCTCTAAGAATTTAGTTACGCTTTTATGTAATAACAAACGATAATTCATAATTGATTTTTTACTATTTCCCAATTATCAAATTCACTATAATCCCCTTTTTCTATTTGAGATAAACAATTTTGAATAAATTGATTTTCTTCGATAGATAATTCATTATCTTGTTCAATAATATGGCATTGATTGCCAGGTAATGATTGAATAAAATTCAAAAGGATTTGATAACTGTTGTCTTCAATTTCTAAAAGAATCGTTTTCATTTCATTCTCCTTTGTTATCTTTAATATAATTCATTGCCGCTGTTTCATTGTCTTCAATAGCAATCTCTACGGCGCGTTTGGCAGTGTTTAATAATTGCTCGCTTTGGGTTTTTAATTGAAAACTTTAAAGCTTGTATTTGCGCTGGGCTAAATTGGGTTAATTTATATGCGGGGTCTTTTAATAGTTGGTCTAAAATCATGCGTTATGCTCTGTGAGGGTAAATAATAATAGGAGTGTATAAATAAAAGTTATACAGATTTATAATCTTGAAAATCCTGATTTAAAACAACGATTCAATATGATGAATTAATTGCGTAGGATTAATAAACGTAATTTCAAAAGTCGCGGTTAATCCTTGCGCTTTAGCCTCATCCACTTCTGAGGTTAAAAAGAGAAAATACGGTTTTTCAATGGCTAGATTTTTTCGCAGTTTTGAATACTTATCAATAAAAGCTCGATATTCGCCTGATTTGCATTCAATAAATAACGGTTTATTATCAATTAAAAAAAACACATCAATTTCATAACTGCTATCTAAGAAATTAATGTGCATATTACGCACACATGAAAATGACTTTTGTTTTTGCTGACACCAAGCGGCAATTTTCATAAAAGCAAACCATTCTAACCATTCGCCATTAAAAAACTGCACAATACGCGTGGCAGATTGCAAATGTAGGGCAATTTTTTTATCTTTTTGATTATAAAAATACTTAGCTACAAACGAATATTCATATAATTCTTTACAAAACTTTTTAATTTTATCAGCATCGCTACTATTATAAGCACTCATTTCAATATAGGCTGTACCTTTATTTTGTAATTGCCGACGCTTAATATTATAACTGACCGTTTTTAAAAGCGTGAAGTCATCACCCAAAGCCACCGCTAATTCATCAAAAAACCCCGTCGTATCCATTGCCGCTTCATTTACGGTGACAGCAATAAATTTACGATTAAACCAGTCTTCAATGGGCTGATACTGTTCTTTAACGGTCAGGCTTTTAGTATTAAAAATATCAATTGTATTATCGATTATTTCGGTGCTATTGACGGAGACAAGTGCCGCAGGTTTTTTATTTTTAGCGCGTTTGTTTTTCGATTTTTTTTGAGGCGTAGCCGTTTGAATTAAGGTAGTTTCTGTTTGTTCTTTAATAACAGGTGCATTATTTTCGGGCGTGGGCGGATTGTTTAAAACGGTTTTATGCGTCTGCTCAGTTTCAATATCTACCCCAAAATTTTTAGCCAATATGTCTAAACCGTGTTGATAACCCTGTCCTATGGCTTTAAATTTCCATTGATGATGATGACGATATAAGAGTGAAGAAATAATGGCGGTTTCTGTGCCTGCTAATTCCACATCATAATGAATTAATTCTTGTTTACTGTGAAAATGAAAAACTTTAATCATCACTTTATCAAGCAAAGCAAAACTTTGTTGTCGTTCTTTGGCTTGATGAATACTCAAAGTGAAAGCAATACGACTAATATCGCTATGAATCGCGTTTAAATCAATTTTAAAGAAATTGTTTTTAAAAATAACGGCTTTATTTAAAGAATGGGTTTGATTATAAAAAATAAAATCCGCATCACTACTGACTTTATTAGTATCGGTTAATAAAAAGGCACTGGCATCAATTTCTAAATCGGGTATTTGTTGTTTGCTCAGCCATTTGGTCGCAATAATTAATTCATTAAGCAGGGGTTGAATAGTGTTTAGCGCAATATTTTCGCCTTTTTGCAAAGTATATGTCATGATTAAATCCTATATAATCTAGTATCAAAGCAATAACGCGATTATATTTTATTAGCTTTGTCTTTTGAATAAAAACACCTTATTAGTTAATGCAAGGTGATAGTGAGCAATAGTTTAACGCAAACCGCTGTTAATTTGTCGATTTTTGCGGTATTTTTAATTAATCTTTCCTGACTACTTTCCAACTATTTAATGCCTATGAAAATTTTAAGTCTTACTGGCGCAATAATAATGACATTGAATCTACATTATGCCCAAGCGGCTAATACCCCCGATACGGTGCAAGGTGTGGGTTATGTTGAGCCTGTTAATGACATCTTGCGTTTGAATTTTAAACATCGAGGTATTATTCAAAACTGCTCTGTGTTTATTGGTCAACAAGTAAAAAAAGGCGAATTATTAGCAAAACAAGACGATAGTGAAGAACGCGCCGCTTTGGCAATAGAAGAGGCCAATGCCGCTTTAGCCAGAGCAGAATTAAAGCAGGTATTGGCGGGGATTAATCCCGCGCAAATTAAAGCGCGTCAAGCCGATGCGACTGCTAAAAAAGCGGAAAATGACTATGTTCAATTGAACGCGCAACGCATGAATCGTTTATTAAGTCATGACGCGATCGCTACGGCAAACCGTGATAGTGCGCTCAGTGATGCGCGACGCGTTGCCGCACAAGTCAGCGCGGCGGAGGCTGAAATTGAGTATTTGCGTAATTATGTGCGCCCTGTCGATAAGGCGTTAGCGGAGGCTAAAGTGGCATTGGCGGAGGCTAAGGTATTGAAAGAAAAGGCGCGTTTGGCACAAACTGAGTTACGCGCACCTAGTGATGGGGTGGTGTTGGAGATTTTGCATCATGCGGGGGATGTTGCCGATGAAATGAATGCTGAGCCTGTGTTGTTATTTGCTGATATAAGTCGTTTGCAAATTCGCGCTGAAATTGATGAAAATTATGCTTTATTATTAAAAGAAAATCAGTCGGTGAGTTTATTTGGGCGGGGTTTGGCTGATAAACAATTAACGGGAGTTATTAGTTTGGTAAAACCGATTATGGGTAAAAAAACAGTATTTACTAAAACGGCTACTGAGCGTAAAGATATTGATACGCGGCAAGTATTTATTGCCCTGCCAGCGGGGACGCAATTACCGATTGGTTTAGAAACTGATGTAGCAATTAAGGTTAAATAGGTATTACAGTATGGTCAATTAATTAAAGAAAATAATGATTTGCGCGTACGAAATCGTTGAATTGTAGGGGCAAATTATTATTTGCCCCTATTGAATGTCATTGCGACAGGGATTGCTACAATCCACGAAGCCACGGATGGTATATATTACAGTGACTCGATTTTAGCATCCATGCTAATTTAGTTAGACTTTGCTGTTTTATTAATAATGTATTTAACGATTATAGCGGTAGCCATTATGATGGCTATCACTTGGTCTATTAAATTCATAACCTCTGTTTAAATAACGATTAATCTCGATTTCATTAATATTTCTTTTTATCATTTCATCACGTTGAATCTCACGTTCAGCTTGCTCGGCAACATAAGGGTCGCCTGCGCGTATGGCTTGCCGTAATATTCTTTTTTCCATTCTTTCTTCACGATTAATCGCTCTTCTTTCAGCATTTAATTCAGCGTCTACACGGTCATAAGCTAAGGCGATTTCATGGCTTAGTAATAGTAATAAACCAAAAATGATTTTTATTTTCACGAAAATACTCCTATTCAATAGGATTGATAAGTTTTAGGATTTTAATTGCATTTATTAACGCAGTTATTTAGTAATTATTGAGTCGTCATTGGGAATGCTAAATATAGGAGTCAAACAGCTTTAGCTGTTTGCTAGCAATTCTATGTCTTTTGAGAGATTTATGGATATTTTATTCATTCTGCTTAATGGTAATTTTTTTAATAATTAATTCAAGTTACGCATTAGCCTCCCCCTTTTCCAAAGGGGGGAAATCTATCCTTCTTATCGATTGATAATACTGGCTTGCGTAACTTGAGTAATTAATTGAAATTACGCAAAGGTTACAAATATAGGGGCAAATTATTATTTGCCCTTTAATAACAAACGATTGTTACTAAAGGGCAATTGTGTTTTGCCATTTCAGTAATTAACTAAAGTTACGCAAGCCAGTATTATCAAGTGTTCAATCCCCCCTATTGAAAAATAGGCATGTAGCAATTCCGCACCTGATTCATTAAAGTACAAAGTCATCGCAATGCGTTCTAAAAAAGGCAGTAGTTACATCTATTCGGTAATAGCAAGTGAGTTGTTATGGGTTTTAGTCGCAGAACTATTTTAGCATTGGATAATTAAACATTTAAAAAATCAGCAATTTATCGTGTCATTATTACCTTTTATATACGCTAACGTACATAATGTTTTTATGATTGCGATTCTAAAACACCCTAAATAATCACAGCGTTTGTCGTAAATACGACAAAACTCAGTAAGTAACACGCGCTTAGTGTCGTAAGTGCGATATTTCCCTTGTTTTGTCGCTTGTCTTTACTGACAAAAACAACATCTAGCAACGCTACCGCGCTATAACATTGACCTGTCGCCTTTGGCATAGTTACTGCTTTTTCTTAAATCAATCAAGATTGACTCTCACGGCAAGCACATCATGAGCGATTATTTTCTTCTTTTGCTAGGTACAGCTCTCGTTAATAACGTAGTGCTAGTCAAGTTTTTAGGGCTATGTCCATTTATGGGGGTGTCCAATAAATTAGATACCGCATTAGGCATGGGTTTAGCGACTACGTTTGTATTAACGTTGGCGGCGGTGGCGAGTTGGGTTTTAGAATTTTTTGTTTTAAAACCCTTCGATATTGAATTTTTACGCATTGTGGCGTTTATTTTGGTAATTGCGGCTGTGGTGCAATTTACTGAGATGGTGGTACATAAAACCAGCCCCGTGTTGTATCAGATTTTAGGAATTTTTTTACCTTTAATTACCACCAATTGCGCGGTGTTAGGGGTTGCGTTGCTGAACGTGCAAGAACAATACGGCTTTATGCAAAGTATGTTCTTTGGCTTTGGTTCAGCGGCAGGGTTTACGTTGGTGATGGTGCTATTTGCGGGGCTGCGTGAGCGATTAGCACTCATGGCAGTTCCCGCCTTGTTTTCAGGCTCACCAATTGCGTTTATTACAGCGGGAATTTTATCGCTGGCATTTATGGGTTTTACAGGGCTACCTACAAAATAGCCTTTAAGGGAGTACGACCATGTTTATGTTATCTGCCGTTATTAGTTTGACTGCGTTAGGCTTAGCTCTTGGGCTGTTGCTAGGTATTGCCGCCAAGTATTTGCGCGTAGAAAGCAATCCGATTGTTGATGAGCTAGAAGCGTTAATGCCTGGCTCGCAATGTGGTCAATGTGGTTTTCCGGGGTGCAGAGCCGCCGCTGAGGCTTTAGCAGACGGTAACGCGCCTGTGACTTTATGCCCCCCTGGTGGCTCAGCATTAGCAGAACAGTTTGCTAAAAAACTAGGTGTAGATTTAGATTTAAACAGCGTTGCCGAACCTGAAGTTTTAGTCGCACGCGTTTATGAAGCCGACTGCACAGGTTGCACCCGTTGTTTTAAAGTCTGCCCTACCGATGCCATCGTGGGCGCGCCTAAACAAATTCATGCTATTGTGGCCGATGCTTGTATTGGCTGTCAGCGTTGCGTAGCAGTGTGTCCTACTGAATGCTTGCAAATGCACCCTGTTGAAGTGACTTTGCGCAATTGGCGTTGGGCAAAACCTACGACTACATCGCAGTTGAATTTATCTCAAGCTTAAATTTTTATAAGCGAACTTATGCAAAGTTTAGGACTGGCAGTGCTTTAAGC
>JBAQSX010000163.1:0-1526 GCA_049296695.1 Methylococcaceae bacterium
CTTGGGTGGTGGTAATTGAGGCATGTCCAAGCATTGCTTGAACACTTCTTATGTCGGCGCCATTGCTGAGTAAATCAGTGGCAAAACTATGTCTTAATGTGTGCGGATGCACATCTTTCACGATACCAGCCTTGAGTGCGTAGTGCTTTACAATTCTTTGTATGGTTCGCGGTGTGATGCGAAGGCTTTCCTGATCTGATTTCCGTTTGAAACCTTTGTTATAGGCAACAAATAATGCCTCGTCAAGATCGAGTCTTTTTTTAAGATAGGCGTTGAGGGCATCTTTGGCTTGATTGGATATAAAAACAAGACGAACAGCACTACCCTTTCCTCGAATGCTAAATTCTTGCCGTTCCAGATTTACTTGATTGCGATTGAGATGTACGAGTTCAGACACACGAAGCCCAGATGAAAAAAGCAATTCGAGAATAGCTCTATCTCTGAGTGCTTTGAGATTTTTCCCGCTTGCTGCTGTAAGGAGACGCCCCATCTCATCTGGTTCAAGAAAGTCAACTTGTCTCATGGGAATTTTTCCAATCTCAATTTTTTCCGATGCTATTACCGGAACATCTCTTTTGGCGAGAAATTTCAAAAATGTACGCAGTATTATAATATGGTGAGTTTGTGTGTTTTTCCCTAATACTTCTTTGTGGATTGCGGATGATCGATTGAGGTATAATCTATATTTTCGCACTAAATCTGCAGAAATTTGATCTGGTTTTGTGATTTTTGACCATTGTAAAAACTGATCAAGGCATTGTTCATAGTTTTCGATGGTTTTTGGTGATCTGTTAAGCTCAATCTCGAGATGTTCGAAGAATTGACGCTTCCAATGTGTGATTGTTTCCATAATAGTAGTATAACATAGTAATGTATGTGGCTTATTTAAGCAATAATTGACAAAAAAAGTGTTATATTTCATTGACAAATAAGAACGCGTGCTGTATCATGGGAATACATAAAAATTAGGGTTAGCTCCAATGAGACACCACTTACACACAGGGGGTGTGGGTGCTCTACGGTGCCAACTAAACTGAAGGATTGAGCATATTAGTAACAAACTTTTGCGCACAAGCTTAGATATACTTAAGCATAAGCGATTGAGGTTTAAGGACTTCCAGACTCGAGTATATCGAGCGCAGAAACGCCTAACACATTATCTCAAACAACACAAAACCTTGTATTTCCTTCATTTATTTAGGAATTACTCGGCGCTTACGGTTGTTGTAGGGAGTGCTTTTTTGGTAACCGGAACCAATGTTGTGGCTCAAGATGAGTCGTCCGGGTTTTTATCTGGCTATTTTCAAAGCGAATCGAGTGAGAGCTCTTTTGCAAAACATAAAATCGCAGCCCAAACAAGTAAAAAAGATAGCTTGTCACTTGTGCCACTTGCTATAGCACCTACCAAAGTTGATCCTGAGTCCAAGGATACCGTTTTATCAGTGGCGGATATGTCCATTGGGTCTCAAAATAGTCAAATAGTTGCCACATCAACAACTATGATGAAGGATCCTGAAGAAGATGGA
>JBAQSX010000164.1:0-43989 GCA_049296695.1 Methylococcaceae bacterium
GGCTTTGCCTGACAGTATTAGTATCAGGCAAAGCCTGACCTCCTGCTGTTAATTAAAACTCGGCATATAAACGTCCGTAATTAAAAATATTATGCGGATCAAACGCGAGTTTTATTTTTTGATGTAAACGCATTAATTGCGGCGGTAATTCTTGAAATTCACTACCTGTGCTGGAACGGAATTTATCAATATGGGCGTTTTGTTGTTGCAGGATTTTTAAAGTCACGTCACTGAGCCGCTCTGTTTTTAGCCAACGTAATGCCCCGCCCCAGTCGATAAAACAGTTTTCATCTAACGCTGGTGTTGCAGGTTCAAGTGAGACGCGCCACAAGGGCATATCAGTTTGAAAAAAAGGATGTTGTTGCTCACGCAATTGCGTCCAAAAATAATCCGCTTGCTCGGTCATTAATAATTCACCGCCTAAACTTTTCTGAACTTGTTGCAAAGCTTTTTCTGAGCCTGCTAAGCGCAAGTAGAGTTTATGTTCAACAAAACTTAGCCCCGAAATCGGCAGGTTTTGCCGTCCCCATTGGCACATCGTGCTTAAGGCTTGGGCTTGATTCATCTCAAAACATAAAGTGATTTCAGTTTCGGGACGCGGCAAGACTTTAACTGAAACATCTAATAACAAGCCTAACGTTCCCAACGCGCCGACTTGCAAGCGCGACACATCAAAACCCGCGACATTTTTCATTACTTGTCCGCCGAATTTAAGTAACTCGCCACGGCGTATCCCTAAAACTACATCGCGCACTGCGCCGCTATACGCTCTTCTTGAACCTGATAAACCAGTGGCAATTGTGCCGCCTAAAGTGGCAGTTTCGCCAAAATGTGGCGGTTCAAAGGCAAGCATTTGTCCATGCTCAGCCAATAAATTTTCAATCTCTGTTAAAGGTGTGCCGCAACGCGCTGTTAGCACTAATTCACTGGGCTGATAATCGATAATGCCGCAATGCTCCGTGGTCAATAAGGGCGTGGCTTGCACCGCTCTGCCGTAAAAGGTTTTGCTATTGCCACCGATAATTTGCAAGGGGGTTTTATCGGCAATCGTGCTGAGGACACGCTGTTGTAATAACTGGCTTTGGTCGGTGTCGCGCATGGTTAAAACCTTTCTAAATCAGCATGAGGCAGTTGCCCGTGATGCACATGTAACGCGCTAAATTCGGCGCACCGTGGCAAGCTAGGAATGGCTTTACCCGGATTGAGCAGGCCTTGGGCATCAAAAGCGGCTTTTATGGCTAGAAATTGTTGCCTTTCTGTGGTCGTAAATTGCAAGCACATACCGTTAATTTTCTCCATACCTACGCCATGTTCACCTGTAATTGTGCCGCCTACGGCTAGGCATAATTGCAAAATTTGTTTGCCTAAGTTTTCAGTTTTGAGTAATTCTTGGTCTTTGCTGGCATCGTATAAAATCAGCGGATGCAAATTACCATCTCCTGCATGAAACACGTTAGCCACTTTTAAACCTGCTTGCTGGGCGAGTTCATTAATACCACGCAATACTTGCGCTAAGCGTTGCCTTGGAATTGTGCCGTCCATGCAGTAATAATCAGGCGATAAACGACCAATAGCCGTAAAAGTGGCTTTGCGTCCTGCCCAGAGTTTTTTACGTTCGGATTCATTTTGAGCAAGTTGTATTTGTAACGCGCCTTGCGCTTGGAAAATGGCTTGCGCTTTGGCGACATCAATGGCGACTTGTTCGCTTGAGCCGTCTAGTTCACAAAGCAATAAGGCACTAGCATCAATCGGATAACCTGCATGAATATAAGCCTCGGCGGCGCGTATGGCTAAGTTATCCATCATTTCTAAACCAGCAGGGATGAGTCCTGAACTGATAATTGCCGCTACTGCTGAGCCTGCTTGTTCAATACTGCCAAACATAGCCAGCAATGTGGCGGCAGTTTGTGGCAAGGGCAGTAATTTCAAAGTGGCTTCAACGACAATGCCCAGCAAACCCTCCGAACCTGTGACTAATGCCAGCAAGTCATAACCCGCGCTATCCAGTCCTGAGCTACCCAATTCGAGCAAATCACCATCTATAGTAAGTAGTTTTAACGATAAGATATTATTGACCGTCAGCCCGTATTTTAAACAATGCACCCCGCCTGAGTTTTCAGCGATATTGCCGCCGATGGTGCAAGCCAGTTGTGAAGAGGGGTCTGGCGCGTAATACAATCCATAAGGCATAGCGGCTTGTGATACCGCAAGATTACGCACCCCCGTTTGCACCGTAGCTCTGCGATTATCAGCATCAATGCTAAGTATTTGTTTGAATTTGGCAAGGCTGAGTAAAACGCCATTTTCCACAGGTAACGCCCCACCCGATAACCCCGTCCCCGCGCCTCTTGCTACTACGGGAATGCCGTGTTGTGAACACAGTTTTAAAACAGCTTGCGCTTGCTCGGTGGTTTCTGGCAATACTACCAACCACGGTAATACTTGATACAGCGATAAAGCGTCACTGTCGTAAGCGCGTAATTCTTCGCTAGTGGTGATAATGTTTTCTGGCTTAAGCTTTGTTTGCAGTTGCTGAATAAAGAAATGTTTATCTATTTTGTGATTGATTTGTTCGGCTGGATGGGCGGTATAGTTACGCATGAGAATGACTCGATGGTATAAGCAATGCAGAATTTAGGTGAGCATACGATAGTCAAAAAAAAACCGCTAGCATAATGCTAGCGGTTTCTTATTACGTTGGTACCGATGACTGGATTTGAACCAGCACGACTCGCGTCACCACCCCCTCAAGATGGCGTGTCTACCAATTTCACCACATCGGCTTTTTATTCATCTTATTTTTTTGCGTCTTTTTTGTCAGCATCATGATGTTTTTCTTTTTCATGATGTTTTTCAGCGACTGCATGTTTTTCATGCGTTTCAGCCTTTGCGGGTGCGGGTGCGTGGGCTTTTTCTACATGTTCGACTGCTTTAGCAGGTTGGGCAACAACGGGGGCTGGTGCTTCTGTTACAGCAGGTTTTACTTCTTCAACTTTTACTTCTGTAGGCGTTGCCGCAGGAGCAACTTCAACTTTTGGCGCGACTTCAGCTTTAATTTCAGGTGCTACAACCGCTGGTGTTACGGTAGCGGCTTTTTCAATTTCTGAAACTACGCTGTCTTGTTGCGTTGTAGCAGGCGCGCTCATCAAGTCATAAGCTGTACCCTTATGAGAGTTTAGAATCGCTAAACCTAAGCTGGTGAGAAAAAACAAGCCTGCCAAAATAGCGGTAGTGCGTGATAAAAAGGAAGCCGCACCTTGCGCACCGAATACTGAACCCGATGAGCCAGTACCGAAGGCCGCACCCGCATCCGCGCCTTTGCCATGCTGCATCATGACTAAGCCAACAACACCTAGTCCCAACAGCACATGAATAACGATAATTACTTGATACATGATGTTGCGCGTTTTAAACCGAGTGATAAATCGTTAAAAAGGATTCCGCATCTAACGAAGCCCCACCTATTAAGCCGCCGTCAATGTCAGGCATGGCAAACAAGCCTTTGGCATTGTCTGGCTTTGCACTGCCGCCGTATAAAATTTGCATGTTCTCAGCGATGGTTGCATCTTTAGCCGCTAAGTATTGACGAATGTGTTGATGCACTTCTTGTGCTTGCTCATCTGTTGCTGTTCTACCTGTGCCAATTGCCCAAACAGGTTCGTAAGCGATAACCGCGTTAGCAAAAGCTGCGATACCCGCCACCGCGATAACCGCATCTAATTGTTCATCAACAACAGCAAAGGTTTGATCAGCTTCACGTTGCGCTAAGGTTTCGCCAATACACAATACAGGAATAATATTTTGTGTTTGTGCTTGAACAAAACGCGCGGCAACTAAAGCATCGGTATCGCCATAATAACTGCGTCTTTCAGAATGTCCTACGAGAGCATAAGCGACATTGAATTCTTTTAACATGCTAGCGGCAATCTCGCCTGTAAATGCGCCTGAGGCTTTATCAGCAACATTCTGCGCGCCTAACGCAAGAGCTGTTCCTGAAACAACTTCAGCCAAAGCAGGCAAATAAACATAAGGCGCGCAAACAGCAATACCTGCTGTGTTGTCACTTCCCAAACCTGCAATGATGCCCTCTGCTAATGCTTTTGCACTTGCCAGTGAGCCGTTCATTTTCCAATTTCCGATAACCAGTGATTGTCGCATCATGACCTCCTCGTAGAATAAGACCGCGCATGATACCGTTTAACGCCTCTAAGTTCAAGCGGGGAATGTGATGTTTATCACATTGGCTTGATTATAAGCGATTCAATTTCAGTGCAAACCTAACAATCAAGCCTGTATCGCATTATTAACAACTTGTGCTAATTGCTCTGCTATTGTTTTAACTAAACGTTCATCTTGCCCTTCAACCATGACTCTAATTAATGGCTCAGTCCCCGAAGCGCGTAATAAAACGCGTCCTGTATTGCCTAAAGTCTGCTCAGCATCTTTTACCGCTTGTTGTAATAGCGGATGATTTAAATCCACTTTTTGGCTAGTTTTAACATTGATTAATACTTGTGGATATTTCTGCATACCCGCTTTTAACTCATGCAAACTTTTACCACTGTTTTGCATTTCTGCCATGATTTGCAAAGCGGCAATAATACCGTCACCCGTGGTAGTTTTATCTAAACAAATAATATGCCCCGAACCTTCACCGCCTAAAATGCCGTTATGCTCAGTTAATAACTCCATGACATAACGATCGCCTACTTTAGCGCGTAGCAGGGGGATATTTAAAGCTTGCAGGGCATGTTCCATACCTAAGTTAGACATTAACGTGCCAACTACTGGCCCTTGTAACAAACCAGCGGCTAAGCGCGATTTAGCAATGATATAAACCAATTCATCGCCATCAACGATTTCACCTTTATGGTCAACCATAATCAGCCTGTCGCCATCACCGTCTAAGGCAATACCGATGTCGGCTTGATTGGCTAATACCGCAGCGACTAATTTTTCAGGTGAAGTCGCGCCACATTCATCGTTAATGTTCAAACCATTAGGCTCTGCGCCAATGGCAATCACTTCTGCTCCTACTTCACTAAACACAGGCGGCGCAACGTGATAAGTCGCGCCGTTAGCACAATCGACTACGACTTTCATGCCACTAAAATCTAAGCGGGTCGGAATACTGGCTTTGCAAAATTCAATATAACGCCCCGCCGCATCGGTGATGCGTTTGGCTTTACCTAATTTTGCTGATTCAACTGTGGTCATGGCAGAGTCTAGGTAATACTCAATTTGTGCTTCGGTTTCGTCTGGTAATTTTGTGCCTTGCACGGAAAAGAATTTTACGCCGTTATCGTAATAAGGATTATGTGACGCGCTAATCACAATGCCCGCTCTGGCGCGTAATGTGCGGGTTAAATAAGCAATAGCAGGTGTGGGCATAGGGCCCAATAAACGCGTATCAACGCCAGCCGCTGTCAGTCCCGCTTCTAAGGCTGATTCAAACATATAGCCTGAAATACGCGTGTCTTTACCGACTAATACAAAATCATGGTCGTCATTGGCAAATACCCGTCCAGCCGCCCACCCGAGTTTTAATAAAAAATCTGCTGTAATAGGTGCTTGCCCTACTTTGCCGCGAATACCGTCTGTGCCGAAATATTTTTTTGTCATAGGCTTAATTACTTTATGAATATCGAATAAAAAAAAGGAGAGGTGTTAAGCCTCTCCTTGATTGATAGGAGTTTAATAGCGTTAGCTATTAACTTTGTTCTGCGGTTGTGCCAATGCTAGGCTCAACTTTATCTTTGCTTAGAAAATCATCGCTACGCACTCCACCGCGTGGTGGCAAATCATCCCAACCTTGTGGGGCTCTGACAGGTTTGCGTTCCATTAAATCATCAATTTGATATTTATCAATGGTTTCGTATTTCATTAATGCGTCTGCCATTGAGTGCAGAATATCGATGTTTTCTTTAATTAAACGCTCAGCGCGTTCGTAGTTACGGTCGATAAAGGAACGGATTTCTTCATCAATAGTATGTGAGGTTTCTTCGGCTACGGTTTTGTGTTGCGTGACTGAGCGACCTAAAAATACTTCGCCTTCTTCTTCGCTATAAGCCAGTGGGCCTAAACGTTGCGATAAACCCCATTTGGTCACCATATTACGCGCCAGTTCGGTGGCGCGTTCAATATCATTAGACGCGCCAGTGCTGACTTGTTCCCAACCAAACACCACTTCTTCAGCAATACGACCGCCGTAAAGACTAGAAATCATACTATCGAGTTTTTGTTTGCTGGCACTATAACTATCACGCTCAGGCAAGAACATGGTCACGCCCAACGCTCTGCCACGCGGCATAATGCTGACTTTATACACAGGGTCATGCTCAGGCACTAAACGACCTACAATCGCGTGTCCCGCTTCGTGATAGGCGGTCATTTTCTTTTCTTTAACGTCCATCACCATAGAATGACGTTCCGCGCCCATAATCAATTTGTCTTTGGCTTTTTCTAAGTCAGACATATTGACCACGCGCTTATTCATTCTCGCGGCAAACAAAGCGGCTTCATTGATTAAATTTGCCAAATCCGCGCCTGAAAAACCGGGTGTCCCTTGGGCGATGTATTTCACTTCAACATCGTTATCGGTCGGCACTTTTCTAATATGCACTTTTAAAATTTGTTCACGACCACGCACATCAGGCAAACCCACGGTGACTTGTCTATCGAAACGACCCGGCCGCAATAAAGCTTTATCAAGTACGTCTGGGCGGTTAGTGGCGGCAATCACGATAATGCCTTCATTGCCTTCAAAACCGTCCATTTCAACCAGTAATTGGTTTAAGGTTTGTTCGCGTTCATCATTACCGCCGCCCAAACCCGCGCCACGTTGCCGACCCACGGCATCAATTTCATCAATGAAGATAATGCAGGGTGCGTGTTTTTTTGCAGTTTCAAACATATCTCTAACCCGAGACGCGCCGACACCGACAAACATTTCCACAAAATCAGAACCTGAAATGGTAAAGAACGGAACTTTTGCCTCACCTGCTATGGCTCGTGCTAGCAAGGTTTTACCTGTTCCAGGAGGCCCTATCATTAACGCGCCGCGTGGAATCTTACCGCCTAGCTTTTGGTATTTGGCAGGGTCTTTTAAAAAGTCCACCATTTCTTCAACTTCTTCTTTTGCCTCATCGCAACCTGCGACATCGGCAAAAGTGACTTTGATTTGGTCTTCTTCTAGCATTCTGGCTTTGCTTTTACCAAAGCTCATCGCGCTACGACCACCCGCCCCGCCGCCTTGCATTTGGCGCATGAAAAACACCCATACCGCAATTAACAGCAACATGGGGCCAAAAGAAATCAGTAACTGCATCAGCATCGAAGGTTGATCAGGTGGTACAGCTTTAATGTCCACGCCATTTGCCAACAAATCATCAATCATGTGCAAATCATTAGGTGCGTAGACCTTAAACACTTGTCCACTTTGCATTTTGCCTTTAACGATATGCTCGTCAATGACCACTTGTTGCACCTGCCCTGCTTTCACCGCATCGATGAATTGCGAATAGGTCAATCCCGAAGCATCGGCATGTTCGCCTTGTGGAGCAAAATTATTAAAAAGCGACATCAATACCACTGCAATGATGCCCCAAATAATGATGTTTTTTATCATATCGTTCAATGTACACGCCCTAGGCCTGAACGGCTTATCTATTCAAAAACTTAATGGATGGTGACAGTAGCTTTAAAAAAGCAGCTGTCATGATGGGTGATGTCCTATCAAAAAATCCTACGACATCCTGTTTGAGTTACAGTGTTGTCAACATGGGGATAATAAACGTTATTTAAAGCCTTTGCCCAAAATATACACCTCAGTGCTACGCGGGCGTGAGGCTTTGGGTTTGCGAATCACTACATTATTAAAACATTGTTGTACTTGCGCATAATATTCAGTAAAACCCGCGCCTTGAAATACTTTGACCAAAAACGCGCCATTTTTAGCGAGTACCTTGCAAGCAGTATCTAAAGCTAATTCAGCTAAATAAATCGACCGTGCTTGGTCAGTGGTTTTATTGCCACTCATATTGGGAGCCATATCCGATAATACCAAATGAATCGGCTCATTATTGACTCTTTCAAGTAATTCATTTAAAACCGATTCTTCTCTGAAATCGCCTTGAATAAACTCAACGCCGTCAATGGCATCCATATCTAAAATATCTAAAGCCACTAATTTATTACTTTTAGACATCAACTGCCTTGCTAATTGCGACCAGCCCCCCGGTGCCGCGCCTAAATCGACCACATTCATATTGGGTTTAATCAGTGCGTCTTTTTCTTGAATCTCTTTTAACTTAAATACTGCCCTTGAACGATACCCTTGTGCTTGCGCCATTTTGACGTACTCATCATCAAAATGTTCCTGCATCCAGCGTCCGCTACTTTTACTACGCCCCATAAACCACCAATTAGTGTAAAATTAAGCTTTTGATTTTAGGAAAAAACGTGAACTCTGTCGATAGAAGAAAACATAAAGCTAATGCGCACAGCTTAAAACCCGTAGTGATAATTGGACAATTAGGTTTAACTGAGCCAGTATTGGCTGAAATAGAAATTGCTTTAAATGTGCATGAATTAATTAAAATAAAAGTACGCGCTGAACGTGAACAACGCAAGGATTATGCAGAAAAAATTTGCGCCCAAACAGGTGCAGAATTAATTCAAAGCATCGGACAAATTATTGTGATTTATCGCTTAAATCCAAAAATAACCCGTTAAAACAGGTGCTTTAGTGCCTAAAGGACTCCAAGTCCAAAGATACACGTCGATTAAACGACGTGTTATTTTGGAATAAATTAGCTAATACTTTATTTTTTAATTGTTATGCCATGTCAGCAAAAATAATAAAAACCAATCCACAAGCCGAATATTATTTTGATGAAGGCTGTTATATTTTAGAATTATCGAATTCTAATCAAGATAATGCGGTCTCTATTGCTAGAGCGCGGGTTTTAGCAGGGGTTACTACACAATGGCATAGTTTACATAATACCATAGAGCGTTATGTCATTTTGAGCGGTAGTGGTTTAGTTGAAGTAGGTGAATTAACACCACAACAAGTCAATGCAGGTGATGTGGTTATTATCCCTGCGCAATGTCGTCAACGCATTAGCAACACGGGTAATGAAGATTTGATTTTTTTAGCGATTTGCACCCCGCGTTTTGAAGTGCATCATTATCAGGCTTTAAATTAAAATTTATTTCTAGTTTTTAGGAACTGTTCAAAATTTTCTGCAGTTTGCGGTTTAGCAAAAAAATAACCTTGTCCATAATCACAGCCAGCGGTTATTAATAAATCGCGTTGCTCTTTGGTTTCTATGCCTTCGGCAATAACTTTAATACCCAGTTTATGTGCCATGACAATAATCGCTTCGCATAAAACTAAATCATTGCTATCACTTGCTAAGTTTTTTACAAAGGATTGGTCGATTTTTAAATAATCAATATCGAATTTTTTTAAATAAGACAGTGAACAATAACCTGTACCAAAATCATCTAAAGATACTTGTATACCTGCATCTCTAAATTCTAGTAATTGTTTAATGATATTAGTGTGTGCGTCTAATAATAAACCTTCGGTAATTTCTACCACAATACTTTGTCCTGATAAACCTAATTCGTCTAAATAATCAAACCACAGTGCATGATTGTGAAATTTGCTTTGGAATTGGACGGGTGATTTATTAACGCTAATTTGAAAATTGGGATGAATAGTTTCACGCCATTGCGCCACTTGACCCGCCGCTTGCTGAAATACCCAATTACCAATGTCGATAATCATGCGGGTTTCTTCGGCAATAGCAATAAATTCTTCGGGATAAATTAAACCTCGCGTGGGATGTTGCCAACGAATTAAGGCTTCGGCTTTATGAATTTCAGCAGTATCGAGTGCGACGATGGGCTGATAAAACAAACAAAATTGTTTTTTGCGTAAAGCACTACGCAAATCATCGGTTATTTGCCGCCGCGTTAAGGCGGCTTCTTGCATGGAAGGGGTAAAGTAACTGTGACAATTGCGACCCGTTTCTTTAGAACTGTACATGGCTTGATCGGCGTTTTTAATTAAGCTCACCGCATCTTTAGCATCATCGGGATAGAGGGCAATACCAATACTTGCCGATACATAAGCAATTTTATTTCTCAAAAAAAACGGTTCAGCTAAGGTAAGCAAAATGTTTTTGGCAATTCTATCGATGTCAGCGGGATTGAATAGTTTTGGGAAAATCACCACAAATTCATCTCCGCCCAAACGTGCCACAGTATCGGTTGAGCGTACACAATTTTTTAAACGCAACGCGGCTTCTTTGAGCAAAATATCGCCCATATCATGCCCTAGAGTATCGTTGATTTCTTTAAAACGATCGAGATCGAGAAACATTAAGGCAAGGGCTTGATGGGTACGATTCGATTTTTTAATTTCTTGATTGAGCCTATCGTGAAACATGTGTCGATTAGGCAAAGCGGTCAATGCGTCAAAATTGGCCTGTCGCCAGATCATTTCATCGGATTTTTTCTTTTCAGTAATATCAGAAAATAAAGCAACGCGCCGATGTACAGAGTTATCACTGTTAAAAATGGTATTAATGGTCAGTAGTTCGGCATAGTTTTCACCGTTTTTATGCCGATTCCACAATTCACCCTGCCAACGCCCTGTATTTTCTAAGGTCTGCCACATCTGGGCATAAAAAGCTTCATTTTGTTGACCTGAACCCAGTATTTTAGGGTCTTTGCCAATAACTTCCGAAGCAGTATAGCCAGTAATACGCGTAAAAGCAGGGTTGACAGTGAGAATGCTATTACTCGCATCAGTCACCGCCATACCTTCACTACTGCTATGATAAACCAAGGCGGCGAGTTGTTGTTGTTCTCTGGCCCTACAATGTTCGATAACCACACCTGTTAAAATAGTCATTTGCTCAAGCAAAGACAGTTCATAAGCATTAGGACATCCTATTTTATAGGCGTAAAGCGTGAAAACCCCCAAGACTTTTTTGGACTTGCTTAAAATTGGCTCTGACCAACAGGCGGCAATGCTTGAATTTGGGGCTAATGGCTGAATGCTTTGCCAGCAGGGATGTTGTTGAATATTTTCAACAATAATCCGCTCAGTATAATAGTCATCGGCGCAACATGATTTACCCTGATTGGTAATCAGTTGTTGCAAGGCGACTGTGTAACAGCTAGGTAAAGCAATAGAGGCAATGCTATCAAAATGTTGTCCGCGTTCATTGAGTAACAAAATAGACGCGAGTAAGCAGGGATTTTCGGTTTCTACATTTTGAATAATTAATTCTAAAATTGTATGTAAGGGCATGTCATTGGCTAAAAATTCCAAGACTTGATTGCGTGAACGCTCGCGTTGCTCAGCACGTTTTAGCTCAGTAATATCACGCGCCGCCGCAAAAACGCCTGCTACTTCACCTGTATCATCACGATAAACTACCGCGTTATATAACACCTCAGTAATCGTACCGTCTTGATGTTTAATCGCTAAGGGATAATTGGTGACTAAGCCTTTAGCAAATACTTCTAAATAACCCGCCCGCGCTTGCGCACTATCGGTAAAGTAATCGGCAAAATCGGTGTTAATGAGTCTATCACGGCTCAAGCCCGTCACCTTTTCAGTCGCTTTATTAACATCCATGATTTTGCCATTGACACTAATAGTCACTAAAGGATCAAGACTGGTTTCAATTAAACCCCGCGCATAAGCTGAGGCGGTTTGTAGTTGTTGTTCGGTATGTTTACGTTCAGTAACATCTACTTTTACCGCAACATAATGTGTAGGCTTGCCTGTCAGCGCATTATTCACAGGCGAGATATAAGCGTGTTCCCAATAAATTTCACCGTTTTTACGTCGATTGATAAACTCACCTGACCACAGTTGACCGCTTGTGAGTTTGTCCCACAGTTCTTCATGTATGCTTTGAACGGTTAAACCCGAATGTAACATACGCGGATTTTGTCCAATGGCTTCATCTGAACTATAACCTGTCACCTTAGTAAAACAGGGATTAACATATTGAATAGTCGCGTCTAAATCAGTGATGACAATCGACGCGGGGCTTTGCTCGATGGCAACCGATAAGGTACGCAATTCATTTTCGGCGCAATCACGCGCACTAATTGCTAAAGCCAAGGTCGTTCCTACAGTAGTTAATACCAAAATATAAAACCAAAATTTATAGAGGGCAATTTGTGGCACAATATTGGCGAAAAGACCTAAGCTGTGTAGTGCGCTCAGCAAAACCTGTACGGCAATCATCAAAATAACCACAGTCACACCGTGCCGACCCAAACGCACGGCACTCCAAGTGACAAATAAAAACAACCAATAACCCAAGGCAACTAAGCCAAAAATTTCATGTAGCCAGCCTAAAAAAACAATTTGCCCCACTAAAAAGCTTAAGCTTAAACACAAAAGTGCTTCAAAAACACGCCGTTGTTGCCACCACTCAGTAGGCGGTTTTTGCCAAACTAAAACCAGTGGCGTAATGAGAATAATGCCTAGAAAATTGCCCATCCACCACCATAAATAATTTTCACCCAAATGTTGCTCGTCAATTAAGTGCGTTTGCCATAAGGTACTAACACCTATAAAAGTAGCAAACACGGCACTGGTTGAACCTGCCAAGGCTAATAATAAATAATCATAGGGATGGATTAATTTGACATTAAAGCGATGAAAACCAAATAAGCGCGATCGAGCAAAGCCCCAATTGAGTAGCCACGTACCGAGCAACGCTTCTAAGGTATTGCTTAATGCCACCAATAGTGCGGCTAAAAAAGGTCTTTCTACTAATAAATAGGCAGTTAACGCGCCAGTAAATAGACTATAAGCGTATTGATTACCACCAAGCAACACAATTGCCAGCCCTAAACCACTAGGCAACCACATCATGGCGACAATATGGTGGCTATCGGCTAAATAAAACAGCTCGACAATAACCAGTAGCGCGTATATTAAGGCGACAACGGCAAATTTAAGCATAGAAACCCAATAATAAATCAATGACAACTTTAACTAATTTTGTTCAAAATCATAAAATAAATGGTAGTGCTTCAAAAGAGTAGGTTTTAACAAAACGCCATTTTAGCTGGAGTTCAAACCTAGGTTTGAACTCCGAAAGGTTTAATATTAACTAGCCTACTTTTTTGATGCACTACCAAATAAATGAACTTAAACGGGAGAATGTTTGTGGGTAGTTACGCATTTTATAGAAAAATATATCTTTGCTATGTTTATCTAAATATTTCAACACAAACTGCTCAAAGTAAAGCTTCAAATAGTGTTAAGAGTGTAACAAAATAGCGATACAGACGCGCTAAGTTCACTGCGTTGCGCGGCTAAAAATTCAATACTAAAGCTTAGAAACGATAAGACACGCGTCATTAAGCCGTTATAATAGAAATCTTAGCTAAACTGCTTTATTTAAATACATTTCATGACACCATTAAAATGCGCCGTTATCGGCACGGGTTACTTAGGTAAATTCCACGCACAAAAATACGCTACTTTAACTAATTGCCAATTGGTAGCAGTAGTTGACATTAATGAAGCCGCCGCTTTAGAGGTTGCCAACCAACACGGCGCGAAAGCTTTAACGGATTACCATGAATTACTCGGTCAAGTAGACGCGGTCAGTATTGTTGTACCCACCAGTTTGCATCACAGCGTTGCCAAAGATTTCTTAAATGCGGGTTGTCATGTTTTAGTTGAAAAACCGATGACAGTCACTGTGGAAGAAGCAGACGAATTAATTGCTATTGCTCACGCTAAACAATTAATTTTACAAGTCGGTCATTTAGAACGCTTCAATCCTGCTATTCTAGCTTTAGATAAACAAGAAAAACCTTTGTTCATTGAAGCGCACCGTCTCGCGCCATTTAATCCTCGTGCCAATGATGTCAGTGTGGTATTGGATTTGATGATTCACGACATCGACATTATCTTAGCTTTAGTCGATGCTGAAGTAACGCGTATTGATGCCAGCGGTACGGCGGTACTCACCCAAGGCACTGATATTGCCAACGCTAGATTGCAATTTAGCAATGGTTGTGTGGCCAATGTCACCGCCAGTCGTATTAGTATGAAACTTGAACGCAAAATGCGTTTATTTAGACCCAGCTCTTATGTGTCGGTCGATTTTCAAAATCGTATTTTGACTAAGCATCGCACAGGCACAAAAGAAATGTTCCCCGGTATCCCTGAAATTGAAACTGAAGAATCGACTTTTGCTAGCAGTGATGCTTTACTGGCAGAAATTGAACAATTCATCCATTGCATTTGTACAGGTCAGTCACCATTAGTGACAGGTGAAGTTGGTAGAAGAGCTTTAGCGACTGCAATACAAATTACGCAATTATTAGAAGTGGCTTAAAAAGTCAATCTTATGAAAAACAAGCCGCTGTTGTTTAAGTCATCTGGGTGACAAGTGTTTATTATTTAAATACTATTCGCCTTAAAACAAGGCTAACTTAGCAACCTACAACGCTAGTCTATACAGTGGAAAGGCTTATTTTAAAAAAGATTTGCGCATAGAGTATTGTAGAATAGCTCGTTATACTAATCGCCCCGTTTTATTAGCGGGGAACAAATCTATTCTTAACTATAACTATAAGCTCACACAGCAACAACAAGGAGTCTTTCATGCGTATCATCCTACTTGGCAGCCCCGGATCGGGCAAAGGCACACAAGCCCAATTCATCACTGAAAAATATGCCATTCCTCAAATTTCCACAGGCGATATGCTCAGAGCCGCTGTACGCGCAGGAACGCCTTTAGGTGTTGAAGCTAAAAAAGTCATGGATGCAGGCGGGTTGGTATCAGATGACATTATTTTAGGTTTGATTAAAGAACGCATTACCCAAGAGGATTGCGCTAATGGCTTTTTATTAGATGGTTTTCCCCGCACTATTGCCCAAGCACAAGGTTTAGCGGCTATGGATATTGCTATCGATAACGTGATTGAAATTGTCGTTGATGATGAGGCGATTGTAAAACGCATGGCAGGACGCTGGACACACGCCGCATCGGGTCGTAGTTATCATAGCGAGTTCAATCCGCCTAAAGTGGCAGGTGTTGACGACTTAACAGGCGAGGCTTTAAGCCAACGTGATGACGATAAAGAAGAAACTGTGCGTAAGCGTTTGCAAGTCTATCAACAACAAACCCGTCCTTTAGTGGATTTTTATTCAGTAATGCCACAGGTTAAATTTGCCTCTATTGAAGGCATCGGCAGTGTTGAGGCTATCACCGCTAAATTATTTGCAATTTTGGGTTAATTCATTCTGTTATAAGGTACGTTGTGTACCTTAACCTTTAAAAAACTATTCGAGACACTCCGCTATGGCAGGTAAAACCTTATACGACAAATTATGGGACGATCATGTTGTTCATGTTGAAGATGACGGTTCGGCTTTAATTTATATTGACCGTCACTTGGTGCATGAAGTCACCTCACCCCAAGCTTTTGATGGGCTGCGCCTAGCAAATCGGGGCGTGTGGCGTACTGAGCGTAACCTTGCCGTAGCCGACCATAATGTCCCAACTAATAACCGTGACCAAGGTATTGCCGATGCGGTGTCGCGTTTACAAGTAGAAACCTTAGATGCTAACTGCGCTGAATTTGGCATTACCGAATTTGGCATGAATGACTTGCGCCAAGGCATTGTGCATGTCATAGGCCCAGAGCAAGGCGCGACCCTGCCCGGAATGACCGTGGTGTGTGGTGATTCGCATACCTCAACTCACGGCGCGTCTGGCGCGTTAGCTTTTGGCATAGGCACGTCAGAAGTCGAACACGTTTTAGCCACGCAATGCTTAGTGCAGAAAAAAGCCAAAAACTTATTAATCAAAGTTAATGGTCATGTCGGCGTAGGCGTGACTGCGAAAGACATCGTGTTAGCCATTATCGGCAAAATCGGTACGGCGGGTGGCACAGGTTACACCATTGAATTTGCAGGCGAAGCCATTCAAGCCTTATCCATGGAAGGACGCATGACTGTCTGTAATATGGCAATTGAAGCGGGTGCAAGAGCGGGTTTGATTGCTGTTGACGATACCACTATCGACTACTATCGCAATCGCCCTTATTCACCTAAAGGCGGCGATTGGTTTATGGCAGAGCGCGTTTGGCAAGACTTGCATTCAGACGCGGACGCGGTCTTTGATAAAGTCATTGAATTAGACGCTACAAGTATTAAACCGCAAGTCACTTGGGGAACATCACCTGAGTTAGTGGTTGCCATTGATGAGTGCATTCCTGACCCTGCGTTGGCTGATAATCCTACCAAACAATTGAGTATGCAGGCGGCATTAAACTACATGGGTTTAAGCGCGGGACAAGCGATTACCGATATTGCCATTGATAAAGTGTTTATCGGTTCATGCACCAATTCACGCATTGAAGACTTACGCGCCGCCGCTGAGGTGGTCAAAGGCAAAAAGAAAGCGGACAACGTTAAACAAGCCTTAGTTGTTCCGGGGTCAGGCTTAATCAAACAACAAGCTGAGGCAGAAGGCTTGGACAAAATCTTTTTAGACGCGGGTTTTGAATGGCGTGACGCGGGTTGTTCGATGTGCCTTGCCATGAATGCTGACCGCTTAGAAGCGGGTGAGCGGTGCGCGTCAACGTCCAATCGTAATTTTGAAGGTCGTCAAGGTTTTGGCGGCAGAACCCATTTAGTCAGTCCTGCAATGGCGGCGGCGGCGGGAATTGCGGGGCATTTTGTCGATGTGAGAACGTTTAAATAACAACACATTCAATTTAAGTTTGTAACAACTGTCAATTTTAAAGTGAAACTTCATGAGCAAAGCAATTAAAGAACTTGAAGAAGAACAGCAATACGAAAGTATTTCTGAAAATACACCTCCTTCTGATGTTATGGCATTTAATGAATTAAGGTCATGTGCAGAGTTAGTTAGACTTTATGAGACAGACCAGCTTGATATTCAACCTGATTTTCAGCGCGATGTTGTTTGGTCTAAACCAGAGCAAACTCGATTTATTGACAGTCTTACAAAACAATTGCCAATACCTAGTATGTGCATAAGTCTTGATTGTAAAACAGACAAGCGTTTGATTATTGATGGTTTGCAAAGAATGCAAAGTATTATCTATTTCTTAACTGAAAATGATTGGGAGCTTTCTAAATTAGATGATGTAGACACTCGTTTATCTGGTAAAAAAGTTTCAGTAATTAAAAATGAGTTTAATGACATTTACAAAAGAGTTCAAAATGTCATGATACCAATAACGGTTATCAGATGTGATTATTCAAAAGAATCGCATAATGAGTATTTATTTACTATATTTCATAGATTAAATTCTGGGGGTATGAAGTTAAATAATCAAGAAATAAGAAATTGTATTTACAGTGGCTTATTAAACAATTTTTTAAGAGAATTAGCAAATAGCAAGGAAACTAAAGCTTTTTTTGGTGTTAAAAAAAGATTTGCTAATGAAGAAATGATACTTAGATTTTTTGCATTTAGTGATGAATTAGAAATGTATAATGGTAAATTGGCTAATTTTTTAAACAATTATATGTTTAATAATAGAGAATTAGTAAAAAATTCTAATTCTTATTTGAATTCATTAATAGTTATTGAAAAAATGATTCATCAACCTTATAAAACTCTAAGCAAAACAATTCTTGAAGGATTGTTATATGGTGTTTCTCAAAATATTGAAACTTTAATGAATAAAGATTCTAAAGAACTGCAACGTCTCTTTGAAATTTTTAGATCATTATCTGAATATAGTGCAGATAATTTAAAATCTGCTCTTTCTGATAAGGACAAGGTAAAAGATAGATTATTGTCTTCTAAAAAATGTTTTGCTCAGTAGCTTATGAATTCAAAACAAGATATAGATAGTTTGTTGCAAAAAATTGCGGAACTTTATGATGCAACACATGATGATACGGATAAAGTGCTCTATTCAAAAATAGCGTTATTAGAACTTTGTGGTTGGTTAGAAATGACTTTGGATAGAATAGTATTAGAGTATGCTGAACCCAAGCTAACAGAATCATCTAATGTTAAGTATTTAAAAGAAAAAGTAAAGAGTATTTATAGTTTTGAATATGCAAAGTTTAGGGATATGTTAATTGGAGTAATTGGCATAATCCGTGTCGAAAGTTTAGAAAAGCTTTTTGAAATACAGAAGTTAAGAACTGATTTAGGGGAGCTTAAAAAGAAAAGAGATGATTTTGCTCACACTACAATCGTTGTAGGTGCAATGCTTAGTATTGACGCGCCTTCAATAACAATTAATAGATTGAGGATACTTTATCCTATTTTAGAAAAACTTGAAGAAGAGTTGAATAAAATATAAATAGCAATTTATTTTATAGAAAACTACCAAAATACCATCACTTATATTAACAATAAACGTTCACTTACATTTCACAAACTATTATTACTACCTTTAACGAGATGCGTGTATGCGCCCATTTACTACCTTAACTTCCAAAGTTGTTCCTTTAAATCGCGCCAATGTCGATACTGACGCAATTATTCCTAAACAGTTTTTAAAATCTATTCGCAGAACAGGTTTTGGGGTATTTTTATTTGATGAATGGCGTTATTTAGACCAAGGCGAGCCTGATATGGATTGCACCCATCGCCCATTAAATAATGATTTTGTCTTAAATAAACCCCAGTATAAAGGCGGCGAGATACTATTAACCCGTGAAAACTTTGGTTGCGGCTCATCACGCGAACACGCGCCGTGGGCATTAGAAGATTATGGTTTTAGAGCCATTATCGCGCCCAGTTTTGCGGATATTTTTTATAATAACTGTTTTAAAAACGGTTTATTACCCATTGTATTAGCTAGTGAAAGCGTTGACGAATTATTTAATGAATTAACTGATGGTTATAGTTTAACTATAGATTTAGCCGCGCAAACCATTAGCACGCCTAATAATAAAACCATTAATTTTAGTATTGATGAAAACCGCAAATACCGTTTATTAAATGGCTTAGATGATATTGGTTTATCATTGCAACACGCCGATAAAATTAAAGAATACGAAGTGCAACGCGCTAAACGTGCGCCGTGGTTATTTGCTTAATATAAATAGTCCACGAAAAGCACTAAAGACACGAAAAAAACAAATAAAACTTTCGTGTTTTTAGTGCTTTTCGTGGACAAAAACAGGAATCACAGATGACAAAAAAAATTGCAGTATTAGCAGGTGACGGTATTGGCCCTGAGATTATGGCTGAGGCAATTAAAGTATTAGATTACTTAAATACCGACATGGCTTTAGGTTTTGAATTTGAACAGGGTTTAATTGGTGGCTCTGCTTATGATGTACACGGCACGCCATTTCCACAAGAAACCATTGATTTAGTCATAAAAGCCGACGCGGTATTATTAGGCGCGGTGGGTGGTTATAAATGGGAATCTTTACCTATTGAAGTGCGCCCCGAAAAAGGTTTATTAGGTTTGCGTACTACGTTGGGATTATTTTCTAATCTGCGTCCTGCGATTTTATATCCGCAATTAGCAGACGCATCGAGTTTAAAACCTGAATTAGTATCGGGTTTGAATTTAATGATTGTGCGTGAATTAACAGGCGGTATTTATTTTGGCAAACCACGCGGCGTGACGGTATTAGAAAATGGTGAGCGTCAAGGCGTTAATACTTTAGTTTATACTGAATCTGAAATTAAACGCATTGCCCATTCTGCTTTTCAAATTGCTCAAAAACGTAATAAAAAATTATGTTCAGTCGATAAAGCCAATGTATTGGAATGCACAGAATTATGGCGTGAAGTCGTTACCGAAGTGGGCAAAGGCTATCCTGATGTGCAATTAACGCATTTATATGTCGATAATACCGCGATGCAATTAGTGCGTGCGCCTAAACAATTTGATGTATTACTCACGAATAATATGGACGGGGATATATTATCGGACGCGGCGGCAATGCTCACGGGTTCAATTGGTATGTTACCTTCGGCTTCATTGGACGCGAATAATAAAGGTATGTATGAGCCAATTCATGGTTCTGCACCTGATATTGCAGGCAAAGGTATTGCAAATCCCTTAGCCACAATATTATCGGTGGCGATGATGTTGCGTTATACCTTCAATAATAATATTGCCGCTGAGCGTATTGAATCAGCGGTTAATACTGCTTTAAATAATAATATTCGTACCGCTGATATATATTCAGAGGGTATGCAAAAAGTATCGACCCAAGAAATGGGTGACGCGGTAGTTACCGCTTTAAAACAAGGATAATCATAATGAGCAAAACCTATAACGTTGCCGTAGTAGGCGCGACTGGGGCAGTGGGCGAGACCATGCTGTCTATTTTAGAAGAACGCAACTTTCCTGTGGGCGAAGTCTATGCTTTAGCCAGTGCCAATTCAGTCGGCAAAAGAATCGCTTTTAAAGGCGGCAGTTTAAAAGTAGAAGATTTAGCGACTTTTGATTTTAGCAAAGCGCAAATCGGTTTGTTTTCGCCCGGTGCATCGGTTTCTGAAATTTACGCGCCGATTGCGGCGGCGGCGGGTTGTATTGTTATCGACAATACCTCACAGTTTCGCTATGACGATGATATTCCGCTGGTTGTACCTGAGGTGAATCCGCACGCAATCGCTGATTATAAAAATCGCGGCATTATTGCTAATCCTAACTGTTCAACTATTCAAATGTTAGTGGCGTTAAAACCCATTCACGATGCAGTAGGTATTACCCGCATTAATGTCTGCACTTATCAAGCGGTGTCGGGTACGGGTAAAGAGGCCATTGAAGAATTAGCTAAGCAAACGGTGAAATTATTAAATGGTCAACCCATTGACCCACCCACTGTGTATCCTAAACAAATTGCCTTTAATGTGTTGCCGCAAATTGATGTGTTTATGGATAACGGCTATACCAAAGAAGAAATGAAAATGGTTTGGGAAACTCAAAAAATCATGGGTGATGATTCCATTTTAGTAAATGCGACAGCGGCGCGTGTGCCTGTGTTTTATGGACACTCAGAGGCGGTACATATTGAAACCCGCGATAAAATTACAGCGGCTCAAGTGCGTGAATTATTAGAAAAAGCCGATGGCGTGACGGTGGTTGATGAGCGCGTTAATGGCGGTTATGCCACGGCTGTCAGTCATAGCGCGGGTAAAGATGCCACTTTTGTGAGTCGTATTCGTGAAGATATTTCTTGCGCGAATGGTATTAATTTATGGGTAGTCAGTGATAATGTGCGTAAAGGCGCGGCACTTAACAGTGTGCAGATTGCCGAAGTGCTGGTAAAAAATTACATCTAAGCTAAGCTTATTCATTGATTTAACTGTTTTACTGTAAGAGACTGTGGTAACTATGTGTGAAGGAGAGCGATGTGCGCAATTTAACTAAAACTTTAGCGGTGGTTTCGTTACTAGCCTCGGCTAATGCTTATCCATTAGGAATTGGTGAGCTTAAGTTGCACTCCGCTCTTAATCAAAATCTCAATGCAGACATTACCTTGGTACTGGCGGCTGGTGAGAAAGTAGCTGATATTAAAGTCAGCCTCGCCTCACCTGATACTTTTGCTGCGCAAGGAGTGCCTTGGAGTGCCTTTTTATCAAAAATAAAATTCCAACCTGTTGTTCAAGCCAATGGATCGGTAGTGATTAAAGTCTCTTCTAATGAGGTTTTAAAAGAACCTTATTTAGATTTGTTGCTTGAAGTACAGTGGCCAAAGGGTAATTTGTATCGTGAATTTACTGTTTTGGTCGATCCACCTTCGGTTTATAAACAAGCCAGCGTACCATTGGCTGTTGCAGAGGAAGTTACACCTGCACCCGTTAAAGCCTTGGTTACGCCGCCTGTCGTACCCGTAGCAAAAGCTGTTATCAGTGAACCCAAAACCGTTGCCAACAAACCTGTTGTTGCGGCTGAAAAAGTAGCACCCACTCCCCCAGCTGAAAAACTGCCAACACCTACCAATGGCGGTAATCAGTACGGTCCTACGCGTCCAAAAGAAACCTTGTGGAGCATTGCCGCGCAAACTAAAGATAATGACGCGACCGTTACACAAATGGCAGTAGCGATTTTTGCACAAAATCCAGAAGCCTTCCGCAAAGGCAATGTCAATCGCTTGATACCTGAAAGAACGCTACAAATTCCAGATAAGTCAGTGGTATTGCGTTTATCACCTGCGCAAGCTTCAGCGGATTTTCGTCAATACAGCAAAGGACGCAAAAGCCACCCCGTCCCTGTTGCCATTGAAGAAGACAATACCGCGCCAACACGGCAACACACCACGCTCAATGCCAAGCATAAGCAAACTAATAACACGCCCGCAGAAACTGCCAGCGTAAAACCTGAAGTAAGCGTACCTGCTGAAAAGCCTACTGTTGAAAATCAATTAAAACTGATTGCGCCTAGTGAAGCAGTTGTGCCAGACAATGCGATTGTCACTTCAGGTAAAGCAAACGATACGCAAGCAAAAGGCAAGTCGGGTAAAAAATCGGCTAAAGAGCCTGATATGTCAGCCGCTGACCGCGCTCTGCAAGCTAAATTAGTCGAGCTTGAACAGCAGTTGAATACAATGCAAAAAGTGTTGGCATTAAAAGACCAACAGCTTTCTGCTTTGCAAAATCAAGCGCACATTAATGAAACAGCGACGACTAATAAAGTTGCTACTGAAGTTAAACCCATAGCCACGACCCCTGCGCCCGCAGTTGTAGCCGCTAAACCTGAGGCTACACCCGCCAAACCTGTGGTCAGTGCAGAGCTGAAACCTACTATAGCCACACCCCCTGCACCCGCAGTCGTAGCCGCTAAACCTGAGGCTACACCCGCCAAACCTGTGGTTAGTACAGAGCTGAAACCTACTAAAGCCACGCCCCCAGCACCCGCAGTCGTAGCCGCTAAACCTGAAACACCCCCCGCTCAGAAGATAGAAAAGAAACCTACTGCTGTTAAAGCACCCGTGGTAGTACCTGTAGAAGAAAATGCAGGGATAGAATCTTATTTATTAGCAGGAGCAGGTGGTACGGTATTACTAGGTTTAATAGGCTTTTTCTGGTGGCGCAAACGTAAAATTGATGCCGAACTAGAAAACGATCCCTATTCTGCTCATCAAACAGAAGCCAGTAAAGCGGCTATTAAAAATAAGGTATCCAATAAAAGTTCTGCGGCGGCAACTAGCGCCGCAATTCCAGAGGATAGTATTGGTTTTGATACTAATAATCTGGCAGGTTTAAGTGATTTCGCGCCTAGTGACTTTGATATTTTCAATCCTAGCGATTTCGACACTTTTGATACTAATCAAGATGAAATTGATCCAGTATCTGAGGCTGATGTTTATTTAGCTTATGGCAGGTATCAACAAGCCGAAGAATTAATGCGTGATGCGATTAAAGAACAACCGCATCGTGATGAATGTAAATTAAAATTATTAGAAATTTTCTATTCTAATGAGAATAAACAAGCATTTGCTGAATATGCGCGTGAACTTGCTGAGTCTGGAAAAGCAGAAGATAGCGTATTCTGGGCAAAAGTTATGGAAATGGGCAGTGAACTGTGTCCAAACATAGACTTATTTACCGAGGAAGGCTTATCGAAAATCATTAAGGCAGCGCCTGTTTCGAGTGCAAATAAAAGTAGTGCATTGAATGCTGAAAATGATTTGGGTTTAATGTCTTTTGATTCCTCTTTTGAAGATTTATTTGGTGGCGAACCATCAGCGCAAGCTCAAGATAGCCAATCAAGTAAAATCAGTCCCACCAGTTTTGAAGACAGCTTTGCGGATTTTGATTTTAGTAGCTTTGATCAAGAAAACACTGAAGAAGAACTAACAGTTGCCGCTGAAATAGGTGAAGAAACACACGCATTTGAAGATAGTTTTGCCGATTTTGATTTAAATGGTTTTGGCGACCAAGAGCCACACGATGATGAAGCCCCTGAATCTTTTGCAATCAGTGAAACAACCGCAAAAGCACTAGATAACGCGGCAGACGATATTGAAAGTGTTTCATTTGACGAGCTACTAGAACAACCTAGTGCGAAACCCGTCGAAGTGACTAAAGTCGCCGAAGAGATTGAAAGTGTTGAGTTTGATTTTGACGGACTACTAGAACAACCTAGTGGGAAACCTGCTGAAGTAGCTAAAGCCGCCGAAGAGATTGAAAGCGTTGAGTTTGATTTTGACGGACTACTAGAACAACCTAGCGCGAAACCTGCCGAAGTAGCTATTGCCGCCGAAGAAATTGAAAGCGTTGAGTTTGATTTTGACGGCCTACTAGAACAACCTAGCGCGAAACCTGCTGAAGTAGCTATTGCCGCCGAAGAGATTGAAAGTGTTGAGTTTGATTTTGACGGCCTACTAGAACAATCTAGCGCGAAACCTGCTGAAGTAGCTAAAGCCATCGAAGAAAATGAATTTGATTTTGGTGAATTTGAAGCGGCAACAAAGCAAGCAAAAGTAGAACTAACTAAAGAAACGCCTGTTAATGAATTTGATTTTAGTGAATTCGAGCAAAAACCCCTAGCAGAAACCAAAGCGGGTAAGTTTGATTTTGATGAATTATTAAATCCAGTTGAAGATAATACGGTTATTGATAGTCATGAGGAAATCGATGAATTTGATTTCAGTGCGTTTGAAAATAAAACCGCTAAAGCTGAAATTATAGATACGCCAATTAATGAATTTGATTTCAGTGAATTTGAAAATGAAACCGCAAAAACTGAAACTGTAGATACACCAGTTAATGAATTTGATTTCAGTGAGTTTGCTGATTTAAAAGCTGAGCCTCCAAAAAATGTAGAGCCTACCAATAAAGAAAAAGCCGCTACTGTTGATCACGATGAAAACGATTACGCCTCAGTAGATTTTGATTTTGATTTCGATATGCCCATAGGGCGTAAAGCAACTAATCAAAAAGGTTCGGTTGAATTTACTGAATTAACTGAAATGGATGAAATAGAAATTAAACTCGATTTAGCCAGAGCTTATATTGATATGGATGATACCGATTCAGCAAAAAGTATTGTGCGTGAAGTATTAGAAAAAGGAACAGATGAACAAAAAATGGTGGCACAGGCAATAATGGATTATCTTGCTTAAGTATTTAAAACCATAAAAAAAGCCCGCTTGCGGGCTTTTTTATTTTCTAAGGCAGTGTATTTTAGAGTCAAGAATAAAAATTAAAGCATTATCAGTTTTTATTATGAATATAACTTTATAATCGTTATCACATAATTACAATTTAAAAGTATAAAACGAGTTATTTAAAAGTGATAATATATAAAATTATATAGTAGATGAAAACAATGAAATGTATATATTGTAAATCAGATAATGTAGTAAAGAACGGAAAAAATAGAGTTGGCACAGCAAAATATAAATGTAAAGACGGTTCAAGACAGTTTGTCCTCAAATCCTAAGAACAAAATAATAACAGAGAAAGAAATTAAAAAAGGATTAGCTTTTATTTTTTGAAAACAAGCAATAAAACCTATAAACAAGGTCTTTATTCTAGCAATGCTTATCTATTCCCCATCGATTAGACTCGCTGTTAATTCCAATTAAGTTGACACATCAAGCCTCATTACCAATACCTGTAAGCTACAAAATAGATTAAGTTTGCGTGACTTGTTTGGTTGCCTTAACAATTAAGTGATAAGATGAACTTAAATGAAGTGCCGTGTAGGAGGAAAGGCTATGAAAACTAAGCAACATTATCGGCTTATAAAAGGGCAAGTGGCTGTTTATATCGCTATTTGCGCTATGGGTTATTCGTTAGAAATTATCGCAAATCCTAATGGTGCGCAGATTATGCACGGTCAGGTCACTGTTGATAATAGCACCGCTAATCTCACCACAGTGACTAATAGTCCTAATGCGATTATTCAATGGCAAAATTTCAGTATTGCTAGGCAAGAAACCACCCGCTTTATTCAACAAAATAGTCAAAGTACCGTACTAAACCGCGTAGTGGGCGGTGATCCTAGTGAAATTTTAGGTCAACTGATTTCTAATGGTAAGGTGCTGTTAATTAATCCTGCGGGTATTGTTTTTGGGGCTAATGCCACTGTAGATACTCAAGGTTTAATTGCTTCTAGCCTTAATTTAAACGATACCGATTTTCTTGCTGGTAATTATCATTTTATTGCGGGTTCTGATAATGCGGGTTCTATTACTAATGAAGGCATTATTCGCGCTGGCAAAGACGGTAATATTATTTTAATTGCCCCTTCAATTACCAATAACGGCACAATTAGTAGTGACCACGGACAAATTACTTTAGCCGCTGGTCAAAAACTAACTTTGACGAGTTTAGATAATCCCAGTTTACGTTTTGAAGTACAAGCCCCTAGCGATAAAGTCCTCAATTTAGGCGAATTACTTACCGCTGGTGGCGCGGTTAATGTCTTTGCGCATAGTATTGAACACAGCGGCGATATTAATGCCGACAGCGTTCAAGCCGATGCCCAAGGTAATATTCAACTCATCGCCCAACAAGATATTAAACTTGCACAGGGAAGTACACTATCAGCGAATAATAACCGAGGTAATGCAGGCACAGTCACTATTCAGAGTGAAACAGGGACAAGCACTATTAATGGTTCGATTTCCGCGCAAGCCACTGTAACAGGAAACGGCGGTGTTATTAATACTGAAGGTAAAATAGTCAATACCACAAATAGTCAAATTAATGCCTCAGCCGCTAACGGCCAAGCGGGCGAATGGAAATTATCAGCCAATAAAATTAATATTCAACAAGGCGATACAGAAAATAGTAATAGCACCGTTATTAATAGCAGTCTGTTAAATAAAACACTAAATAATGGCACATCGGTCAATATTAATGCTGTTGATACTAAAGGTGATATTGCGCTAAATAATTTTATTGCCAAAACTGCTGGCGGTAATACGCAACTGACTTTAAATGCTAACCGCGATATTAATTTAACTGCCAATATTCGCGCTTTTAAAGTAAATGATACTGACCCTGCTGTGGGTAAATTAGACATGGCATTTAATGCGGGTGGACAAATTGCCATCAGACCCGTACTAAAATCCATTACCCTTGATGCCAATGGCGGTAGTATTGATGCGGCAAACAGTAGTGTTACCGTAGATCAAAACGCAGATGCGCATTATGTCAATATCGTCTCACCGATGACGGTAGCTGGTCTTAATATCCTCAATAATACCACAGTCAATATTGGCGATACTTTCAATATTGAAAAGGCTTTTAATTTCTCTTCAGGTTTTTTGACGGGTTTTGGTTTATTACAAACCAATAGTCAAGCCATTACTACACTGGCAAGTAATAACGCATTTTTAGCCACTAACTGGAATAATTACGGCATAGTCAATATTAATGCAGACAGCAACACTGCTGGTTTAAACTTAAGTAATTTATTCACTAGTCAATGGAATAACTATGGCACAATGAATTGGCATAAATTAGCAGGTGACTTTAATAATTCAGTGGGCGGTATTAGTTTAAATAATGCAGGCAATTTAAATATTGCGGGTAGTCAAAAAAATGATAATTTTGAATTCAAGTCGGGTAGTTTTAATAATAGCGGTACGCTAACCATTAATAACGCTTTATTAACAATTAATCCAGCTGTTAGCTTAAAACAAACAGGTAGAATTGATATTAGCAATACCGCAAGCTTAGCTAGTAGTAACGACTTAACTAATGAAGGTATTATTAATAATGCAGGTACAATCGATGTCGGCTTAGCTAATTTAATCAATAAAGCGGTTATTAATAGTACAGCCGATAATAATTCAGTTATTACAGGTACAGTGCAACAAAGTGACGACGCTAGTATTAATGTTGAAAGCAATAGTCATTTGCAACTCAATAATAGTTTAACAGGCACAGGTCAAGTCACTATCGCCCCAACGGCGCATTTAGCTTTAATGCGTGATAGCAGTCAATTTACAGGCACACTTAGTAATCAAGGTGTAGTGGAGTTAAATTCGGGTAGTTTATCTTTAAATAATGCAGGACTTATTTCAGGTATTTTTAAATTATTATCCAATACTCATTTAAATTTCACAGGCACAGCCCCTGAATTTAGCGCAGCGCAAGCCATTAATGGTAAAGGTGAGGTGAGTTTTAATAATACTAATAATTTATTATTACCCGCAATTAATGCGCAGACTGTGCAAGCCATTAGTAGTGCCAATATCACTCAAAAAGGTATTATTTCAGCTAATAGTATTTTACTCAGTGCAGGTGGCGCGTATTTTAATAATGTCGGTAAACAAGCTTTTAATATTAGCGATGCAGGGCGTTGGTTAGTTTATAGTCAAAATTGGCAAAACTCGATAGAAAATGGTTTAGTGGCAATGGCGCAAACTGATCGTCCACGTTTATATGCTATGACTTATAGCAATAACGCGCCTACTACTATTGAAGCGGGTAATCATTTTATTTATAACGCGCAACCTTCTGTGAATATTATTGCCGATAATAAAACTAAAATATACGGTGATACTGACCCTAGTTTAAGTTATCAAACGCAGGGTTTAGTGAATGATGATGGTGTAAAAGACTCAGCTAATGCTTATATTATAGGGGCATTAAATCGTGATGCGGGTGAAAATGTAAATAATTATAGTATTCATGCAGGAACACTGGCAATTCAAGGCGGTTATACGGGGAGTTATACCCCCGCTAATTTAGCGATTACGCCCGCTAGTTTACATATTATTGCAGACAGTAAAACTAAAATTTATGGTGATACTGAACCTAGTTTAACGTATAGCGTTAATAATAATGATTTTAAATTTAATGATAATAAAGCATTAATCACAGGACAATTGAGTCGTGAATCAGGGCAACAGGTTGGACAGTATAATATCAATCAAGCGAATTTAGCCGCTGGTAATAATTATACCATTAATTATACGCCTGCTGTTTTCACAATTGATAAGGCGACTTTAAATATTATTGCTAATAATCAAACTAAAATTTATGGTGATGCTGAACCTAGTTTAACGTATAACGTTAATAATAATGATTTTAAATTTAATGATAATAAATCATTAATCACAGGACAGCTGAGTCGTGAGTCAGGTCAACAAGTGGGGCAGTATAGTATTAATCAATCAAATTTAAGTGCTGGTCGTAATTACACGCTTCAATATACGCCCGCGCGATTGGCTATTATGCCTGCGACTTTAAATATTATTGCGACTCATCAAACTAAAGTCTATGGTGACGCTGACCCAAAATTAAGTTATAGCAGTAGTGGTTTTAAATTAAATGATACAAAATCAATTTTAACAGGTCAATTGAGTCGTGAGTTAGGTCAACAAGTTGGGCAATATAATATTAATCAAGCCAATTTAGCCGCTGGTAATAATTATAATATTTTATTTACGAGTGCTAAATTAGCCATTACCCCTGCTACTTTACAAGTAATTGCCGATGCTAAAGTTAAAAACATTAATACCGCTGACCCTGTGTTAACTTATAGTGCGATAGGTTTTAAATTGAATGATAATAAAACCTTAATGACAGGTGCATTAGCGCGTGAGAGTGGCGAGCAGTTAGGCAATTATAAAATAGTGCAAAATACTTTAGCGGCGGGTGGTAATTATCAAATTAATTATCGCCCTGCAACTTTGGAGGTGAAGAGTTCCACCTCACCAACTTCTCATGATGAACATGAAATACTTGAAGGCGAATCACAAAGAGATGTTGTAGTTGCAAGTGGACAAATGCCACGGATGTCGCGCTTTGATGATGATGATGATGATGATGCAGATATTCATTCGCCATCGTCACCTTCGGGTCGTGACAAAGACGATGGCGACAGTGGCATGATGAAAAAATCAACCCGCTCACAATGTAAATAACCTAAAGAAACAAGCACATGAAAACGTATTCCTTATGCTTATCGTTATTGATGCTGTCGCCCACCATACAGGCGCAAACTCAGCCTGTGGTAGGCCATATTAGTTTTGCTAAAGGCAGTAGCGCGGCGCAACACGCGGGGCAAGATTCACGGCTGTTAGGCGTGGGCGCGCAGGTTTATGCAGGTGATAATATTCAAACCGCTGAGCGTAGTTTTGTAATTATTGAATTTGTCGATGGTGCAAAAATTACCGTGCGCCCTAACAGTAGCTTTAGCATTGATGAATACAATAATCAAGCCAGCCAAAAAAACGCTGTGATGGTATTGCATCAAGGCGGCGTGCAAGCAAGCACAGGCGCGATTGCCCAGCAACAAGCAGATAATTTTCAAATTAAAGCCCAGCAAAATACCGTTACTGCCCAGCAAGCCGAGTATTCAGTGCAAATCTGTGATGCGCAATGTGCCGCTCAAGAAGCTAAAAAAGAGGCGCAAGCGACATTAATAGTGGCGCGGATTGTGGATATTAAAGGCGTGGTTAGTGCTAAAACGGCCAATGCTTCTGCTAAAGAACGAGTATTGGCTTTAGGTGATGCTTTGTATAGTAGCGACACCATTAGCAGTCAAAACGACAGTTATGCTTTGTTAGTGTTTCCCGATGGCGAAAAAATCACCTTACAAGCTAATAGTCAGTTGGTGATTCAAGACTACGCTTATCATATTGAAGGTAAAAAAGATAATGCTTTGTTTAGCTTAGTAAAAGGTAGTATGCGCGCTTTAACAGGGGCTATTGGCAAAGAAAATAACGGTTCTTATAGCGTCAATACCCCCGTGGCAACTATTGGCATTCGCGGTACAGGTTTTGATTTGAATTGTGTGGGCGATTGTATTGCTGATAATGACGCGTCCAAAGACTTTACGACGATTCAATTGGGACAAGTGGACGGTTTATATAGTCACGTCTGGCAAGGTCAAATTGTGTTGCACAATCAACAAGGTGATACTTTATTGTCTACGCCCAACAGCAATTATATTGCCGCGCCAGACAGTGCGCCACAAAGCCTTCCTGCTATGCCTGAAATTTTGCTACAGACTATCGCGCCACGTCCTGATAGTCATAAATCTGATATAAAACAGCTATTCACCCCTAAAGCAAGCTCAGCGGCGGGCGTGTATTTTTCTGTGCATAAAGGTCACGCAACCCTAGCCACTAATAAATCAGAGACAGGTAATAAACGTGCAACCACACTTAAAGAAAATGAACAAGCCTATGCGGGTGGACAAGGCGACAAACCTAGTCGTTTGAGAGAACCTGCCGACTTCCAATTACATGACCATGACTTTGATGACCCAAAAGACGAGTCTCATGAGTCGCCTTTTGAGAATGATCATGAAGATGCTACCTCCGAGCAATGCAATGACTAAGCGCACTTCAACAACTCAATTGAACAAAGCATTAACTATTGCGTGTTTGAGTTATGCTTTGCTAGCCAATAGCAGTTTTGCCACAGAGCCGCCCGCCATTCACTTTAAAGTTCAATCGTTTAACGTAGAAGGCGCGTTACCTGTACCTATACAAACGATTAATGATTATTTGCATCCTTTAGAGCAACGTGACTATAGCCTTAAAGATTTGCAAGGCGTAAGCAGTGGCTTAGAACAGCTTTTGCAAGCCCAAGGTTATGGCTTTTATCGCGTAGTATTGCCGCCACAAACCTTAAACGCCGGTAAGGTTACGCTTAAAGTGGTGTTTTCGCCTTTGGGTACTATCGATATTAGTGGTAATCAAATTTTTAGCCGCGACAATATTTTGGCGAGTTTACCCATTTTAAAACAAGGCACTGCACCCAATACTCAAGATGTTGCCAGCGCGTTGAAAATTGCCAATAGACACCCATCTAAACAAGTACAAATCGTTTTCAAACAAGGTAAAGCCGCCGATCAAATTGATGCTGATATTAAAGTGCGTGAACAACGCCCCTATCAAGCTTCATTGCTTGCCAATAATTTTGGGACGAGTAGTTCGGGCGCGTATCGACTCACTGGTGCGTTGCAGTACAGCAATTTATGGGGACGCGATCACATCATCAATGCCAGTTACACCACTTCACCTGATAACGCTGATAATGTTCAGCAATACGGCGGTAGTTATAGCTTGCCTTTATACGCTTTAAAAGCTTCGCTCAATGCTTATTATGCCTATTCCAACGTTAATACAGGGATTGTCGCCAGTGACTTAACTGTCACGGGTTCGGGTGAAATGTATGGCATTCATTATCAGCAAATTTTGCCCAAATTTGCTAATTACGAACACAGCTTAGACATAGGTATCGATAATCGTTATTTCAGTAGTGATGTCAGCTCAGCGGGGGTAATTGCCAATAGTACCGTCGTGCGTAGCGCACCCTTTAGCGTGTTATATCGCGGTGATTACGGCTGGCAAAGTGTGCAAGCGGGTTACTCATTACAATGGTTAAAAAATACCGATTTTGGCGAACATAATAATCAAAAAGATTATGTCTCATCCACAGGTTCAAACAATGCTAAACAAAACTGGGATATGTTGCGCTACAGCGCGAATTTAACTGCCAATGTACAACAATGGTTAATCCAAACCCATTTTATCGGGCAGTACAGCAGTACCCCGATGATTGCAGGTGAACAACTTGGTTTGGGGGGAAGTTACGATATTCGCGGTTATGCGCAACGTGAAACCAGCGCGGACAGCGGCGAGATTGCCAAATTAGAAATCACCGCGCCCGCATGGCAACAACTGCGTTTCTTTGCTTTTTATGATGTGGGTCATGGTTATCTAAGTCATGCCACTGCTACGCAAATGAAAGATTGGATACTCAGTGGTGCGGGGATAGGAGCGCGTTGGCAATGGCGTGATTATTTAATGGCAAACATCGCTTTTGCTACGGCAATTAATAATGGCATCAATACCCATGCAGGTGATAGCCGCATTCACGCCAATATTGTATTGAAATATTAAAATAAAGCAGCTTTTTCTTAAGCAAACACAAATCAGCACAAGGCTTTATTAAAGCTTTGATGTTATGATATGAACGTATTGTTTATCGAATGAATTGTAAGACCCCTTCTTTCAGGTGGCGCGGATATAGATAGCCAGCTATTAAGTATTGTTTTCTTTGTGTTTTATCTATAGTAATTTGTAAAAAACATAGCTAATTATTTGTTTAAAAAACAAAATGTTGTTTTATGCAGTTAAAAACATTTTGAATGTGTTGGTCATTCCATTACACTAGATTCACTTTGGATTTAGATGAACATAGATTCTTTACTATGGAATTCACAACTATAATGTGTACAATGAACAAGTGTAGGAAAAACTATAGCCTACACTTAAATTAACCCGAAGGCTTCGGGGGCTAGTCTATGAAATGAAAACATCTAACAATGCGTTCAGTTATAGAAACCAGCAGGAAGTAGTGATACATGCCTGCTCTTGAGTAATCAAGAATTCTTAATCTTTATGATAAGAAGGAAGTCAAGAAACTCATAACCATTATGAGTAGTAGAATGGGTTACATTCCCCATAGAGTGGGGTTTGAACCGAAGCCAGCTTTATTTTGAAGTTGGGATTTATAACGCTAAGTAATTGGCGATTTTTTTAAGTAAGAGTGTGATATGGCAGATCAAGTTGTAGGTACCGTTAAGTGGTTCAATGATGAAAAAGGCTTTGGATTTATTGAACAAGAAGGTGGTAAAGATGTTTTTGTCCACCATAGTGCAATTAACGGCACTGGTCGCAAAACTTTGAAGGAAGGTCAGAAAGTTACTATGAAGGTTACTCAGGGTCAAAAAGGTCCTCAAGCAGAAGACGTAACACCCGCGTAAGTAGCTTCTTATAGAAAAACCCAAAAGCTTAACGGCTTTTGGGTTTTTTTTTGTTCAAATGTTAGTGTTTTACAGCGTTACCGTTTTGTACTATAAAGAATAATATATTATTCTTTGTAGTACAAAATATAGTAGTACCTCAAAAGAGTAGGATTAAAAAAGGTGCAACATCAAAAAAATAGGTTGCTTAATATTAAACCTTCAAGAATTTAGACCTATTTTTTAATTCTAACTAGATGGACATTTTATTAAAACCTGCTCTTTTGAGGTACTACTGTTTAGACTTTGCTCAGACCCTAGCGCGAGATGCAGTTAATATTCCTTTAGATTTTAATCACATAACCAAGTAGTTAGCGGTTATAGCAGTAGCGTTTTAAACAGCCAAGCGACCACAAGACAACATTATCTGCAACATCATGATTTATACTGCTGAATCCTCAGCCCGTTTGCCAATAATAATTAGCGAGGTGGTAATTGTCATCGTGGATGGTTTATCCTCATCGGCTATAAAAAATCACGCCGTGCCGTTTTTACAGCTATTATTAGCTCAGTTAATCAATAAAAATTATCAAAGCGTTATTCATTTAATTAAACATGATAGAGTAGCCATTGGTGACACGTTTGCTCAGCATTACTCAGCGTGGTTATGTATGGTATTAATCGGTGAACGGCTGGGATTAAACGCAGCTGATAGTATGGGAATTTATTTTAATTATTATGCTAAAGCATGGATTAGTACCGATGCGTAGCATAATTGTATTTCTAATATTCACGCGGGTGGTTTGAGTTACAGCCAAGCATTACATAAATTATTATTCTTAATTAATGAATCCGAAAAATTAAAACTCTCAGGTGTTAATTTAAAAGATAATATTATTGAATTAAACACAGTGAGTGAACAGCGTAATTTTTCGTTAGATTAAATTATTGTTACTATGTCCCAAAATAAGAGACCATAACTATGGAAAACTTTAATGTTGATGCTTACAAACCTAAAGAGATTGCTGATAGAATTGAACAAATTAGCATTAGCAAAAGTATTACTGATATATCAAGAATATTCGCTTTATCTTTATTAGCAGGTGCATTTATTGCCTTTGCGGCGGTTTTTTATACCGTTGTTGTCCATAATTCAACTTTAAGCCTAGGGCTTACCCGTTTAATGGGTGGCTTGAGTTTTTGTTTAGGCTTGATTTTAGTAGTCGTTGCAGGGGCAGAATTATTTACAGGTAATAATTTATTAGTGATGGCGTATGTTGACAAAAAAATTACTTTAAAACAATTAATGATTAATTGGACAGTAGTTTTTATCGGTAATTTAATTGGCTCATTAGGCGTGGTATTTTTAATTTATTTAAGTGATCATTGGTTGATGAGTGGCGGCGCGTTAGGAGCAAAAGCTATTACCATTGCTAATGAAAAAGTGAATATTAGTTTTACTGCTGCATTTGCGCGAGGCATATTATGTAATGCCTTAGTGTGTTTAGCCGTATGGTTATGTTTTGCTTGTCACAGCGTGACTGACAAAATATTGGCGATTATTTTTCCTATTACCGCATTTGTTACTATGGGTTTTGAACACTCGGTGGCAAATATGTATTTTATTCCCGCAGGTATTATCGCCCAGTTCAATCCTGAATTAGTAAAAGCCGTGGGGACAGTTGATTTATCGCATTTGAATATGATGGGATTTATTGCTAATTTATTGCCTGTTACCTTAGGTAATATTGTCGGCGGTAGTTTTTTTGTCGGCATGGTTTATTGGTTTATTTATTTAAGAAAATAAAAACAAGTGTGTAGATAATTATCTGCATACTATTCATAGTTGTCCATTCATTGCTTAAAGGTTATGGCTCATGAAAGAATTGATTGAAAACCTCGTAGAAAAAAATAATTATAAATCCTCTCATTTATTGCAATTATTGCGTAATATACAAACGCATTATCATTATATTCCACAAGAAGCAATTAGTATTATTAGCGAATTATTAAGCATATCACGCACACAAATTATCAGCGTGATTGAATTTTATAGTTTTTTACACAGCCAGCCACAAGGTCAATATGAATTATTAATCAGTGATTCGATTACCGATAAAATGTTAGGTAAAGAGCAGTTAATTAATTATTTAGCCGAAAAACTCAATGTTGCAATAGGTCAAGTTCGCGCTGATGGTTTGGTTAGTTTAAATAATACCTCCTGCACGGGTTTATGTGACCAAGGTCCAGCGGGACTTATTAATGGTTATGCTTTAACAAACCTAGATTATGCTAAAGCTGATTTAATTGCAGATTTAATTAATCAGCAAATACCATTAACCGAATGGAATGCTGAATTATTTACCATTGAAGATAATATTTTAAGAACTGATTTATTATTAAGCAAGCCCATAACTCATGGCTTAGCTTTACAAAAAACCTTCGAGCGTGGTTTAAAAGAAACCTTAGCTGAAATTAATACTTCAGGATTGCGCGGCAGAGGTGGTGCGGGTTATACCACTGCATGGAAATGGCATTTATGTTATGAAGGCCCAGAAGAAGATTCTTTTTGTGATGTAGATACGCAACGGCAATTAGAACGCTATGTCATTTGTAATGCCGATGAAGGTGAACCGGGAACATTTAAAGACCGCGTGTTATTAAATAGTTATGCCAACCAAGTATTTGAAGGTATGACTATCTGCTCTGCTATTATTGGTGCAAAACAAGGCTTTTTATATTTGCGCGGTGAGTATTTATTTTTATACGATAAACTGCAAAGTATTTTAAATGAACGCCGTGCTAATAATTTATTAGGTCATAATATCTTAAATCAAGGCGTGGATTTTGATATTGAAATTCATTTAGGTGCAGGCGCGTATATTTGCGGTGAAGAATCCGCCTTAATTGAATCATTAGAAGGAAAAATGGGTATTCCGCGTAATAGACCGCCGTATCCAGTCACGCAAGGTTATCATAATAAACCCACGGTAGTGAATAATGTCGAAACCTTTTTAGCGGCGGCGCATATTGCCTTAAACGGTGGTGAACAATTCGCGAGTATTGGCACAGATAAATCCAAAGGTACTAAAGTTTTAAGTATTAGCGGTGATTGTGAAAAACGCGGTATTTATGAATATCCATTTGGTACAACGATTCAAACAATATTAAATGATTGCGGCGCGACCGATATATTAGGCGTACAAATCGGTGGCCCTTCGGGGACATTTATTAGTCATGATGAATTGCACAGAAAAATCGCTTTTGAAGATTTAGCCACAGGCGGTTCATTTATTATTTTTAATAATAGCCGCAATATCTTAGAGATTGTTAATAATTTCACCCATTTCTTTGCGCATGAAAGCTGTGGCTTTTGTACCCCTTGCCGAGTTGGTACGTCATTATTAAAAAAACAACTCGATAAAATTATGGACGGACACGGTTCAGCGGGTGATGTGGTGGCATTAGAAGAATTATGTCAATTAATTAAACGTTATAGTCATTGTGGCTTAGGACAAACTGCAGCAAATCCCATATTGACGACTTTAGAACGTTATCCTGAGTTATATCAAAGTCAATTAAAAACGATTAGTTATGAACCGGGTTTTGATTTAGATGCGGCATTAGACATAGCGCGAACGATGGCAAAAAGAAATGACCCAGCGGCGCATTTGCAACAAGTGGAGGCAGAATAATGACAACTAAAACATTAAGTATTGACGGGCAAATCATTCCTTTTGAAGAAGGACAAACTATTATTCAAGCCGCCACCGCCGCTGGCATCTATATTCCGCATTTATGCCACAATCCTGAATTATCACCGCATGGTAGTTGTAAATTATGTACGGTGAATGTAAACGGGCGTAATTGTTCGGCGTGTACATTTCCCGCCGCTGAAAATCAACAAGTATTAAATGATACTAAAGAATTAAATGACGACCGTAAAAAAATCACCCAAATGTTATTTGTTGAAGGTAATCATTTTTGTCCATCGTGTGAAAAAACAGGGAATTGTCAATTACAAGCGGTCGCTTATCATTTGAATATGTTAGATGACCATTTCCCGCTATTTTATCCACACCGAGAAATGGACGCATCGCATAATGAAGTATTAATTGACCATAATCGCTGTATATTCTGTACATTATGCGTTCGTGCCAGTCAGCAATGCGATAATAAAAATGTATTTGCAATTAGCGGACGCGGTATTAATAAACATTTAGTTATTAATTCTGAAAGCGGTTTATTAAAAGATTCTGATTTAGACGTTAATGATAAAGCCGCGCACATTTGTCCGACTGGGGCAATTATTATTAAACACACCGCTTATCAAGTCCCTATTGGACAGCGTATTTACGATAATCACGATATTAATGAAGTCAGTATTGCAACGGAGAATCATCATGAGTAATAAAATTCGCGTAGCGACCACTTCATTAGCGGGTTGTTTTGGCTGTCACATGTCGTTTTTAGATATTGATGAGCGCATGTTGGAATTAATAGAACATGTTGAATTTGACCGCTCACCGATTACTGATATTGAGCATTGTACCAATTGTGATATTGGTTTAATTGAAGGCGGGGTTTGTAATTCAGAAAATGTGCATGTCTTGCGTGAGTTTCGTAAAAACTGCAAAGTATTAGTCGCTGTGGGTGCGTGTGCCATTAATGGTGGCTTACCTGCAATGCGTAATTTTATTCCTTTAGAGGAATGTTTAAATGAAGCCTATATTAATGGCATAGGTGTTGAAAACGCGCAAATACCTAGCGATATTGAATTACCGTTATTATTAGATAAGGTAAGACCGATTCATGAAGTGGTGAAAATTGATTATTATCTGCCGGGTTGTCCGCCGTCTGCTGATGTGTTTTGGAAGTTTTTAACGGATTTAATTAAAGGCAAACAACCTGCGTTGCCTTATGAATTAGTGCATTATGATTGAGAGTAATGCTTGTGAATAATAATGAAGAATTTGCTAGCAAACTAACTGAATTTGTCAGCGGTTTGCAACAACACGTTAGTACCCAAGATGGTCAATGGACAATAAAGGGATTTATTGATTTATTTAAAAACGTATATAGTATTTCTTCAGATACTAAAATCGTGTCTAAAATTCTTGAAATTCATTTATTCCCTAGAATTTTAGAATTTGCACAATTACATGGCTATAAAATAGTATTAGCTGAGCATCAGAATTATTATCCTGATATTTCTTTTGTTAATATCAATGACGAATCAATAAAGTTTGCGGTGGATTTTAAAACGACTTATAGAAATCCTAAAAAGCCAAATCTTTGTAATGGCTTCACATTAGGGTCTCATGGTGCGTATTTTGAAAATAGAACCAGCACAAAAAATATTCAATTTCCTTATAGTGCCTATTCTGGTCATTTTTGTTTAGGGATTATTTACGATAGAGCAGAAAGCGCGACTATTGATGAAACTGCGGTATATCATATTGATGAGTTACAGGCTATTACTTCGGTAGTCAAAAATTTTCAGTTTTTTGTCGTAGAAAAATGGCGTATTGCTAGCGATAAAAGTGGCAGTGGTAATACCGCCAATATTGGTAGTATCAATAATATTGACGATATTATTAATGGACGCGGCATGTTTTCTAAGTTGGGTGAGCATTGGTTTGATGATTATTGGATGAATTACAATAAAATTATTACGACCGATGCAAACGGCTCTACAAAACGAATTAATACGCTTAGAGAATTTGTACAATACAGAAACGGTGATATAACATTAATTGTGGATAAAAATAATAAATGAAAGTTAATGTACCACCGATAAAATCGCAAGGTATAAAAACCAAATTAGTACCGTGGATTAATACGATTATTCCTAATGATTTTGAAGGTGTTTGGATTGAACCTTTTATGGGAACAGGCGTGGTGGCTTTCAATATTGCCCCAAAACAAGCATTATTGTGTGATACTAATCCACATTTAATTAATTTTTATAACGCATTATTAACAGGTGAAATAACCGCTGATAGAGCGCAACGTTTTTTAATAAAAGAAGGCGCGACTTTATTAGAACAAGGCGAAAGCCATTATTATGCAATAAGAGAACGTTTTAATAAAAATCATCAACCCTTAGATTTTCTTTTTTTAAATCGTTCTGGTTTTAATGGCATGATTCGGTTTAATCGTAAAGGTGAATTAAATATTCCTTTTTGTCGAAAACCACAACGTTTTGCTCAAGCCTACATTACTAAAATAGTGAATCAAATTGATTATTTAAGCAAACTATTTACTAGCAAACACTTTATTTTTAAATGCCAAGATTTTAACGAAACAATAAAACAAGCCACAAGCTCTGATATTATTTATTGTGACCCGCCTTATATTGATAGATATGTTGATTATTATAATGGTTGGGGTGATTTAGATGAATTGAATTTATATCAAGCTTTAGCAGAATTTAAAGGCAATTTTATTTTATCGACATGGCATCATAACGATTTTAGAGAAAATACTTATATTAAATCGCAGTGGAATCAATTTACGGTATTAACTAAAGAGCATTTTTATCATGTCGGCGGCAAAGAAACTAATAGAAATCCTGTTATTGAGGCGTTAGTTATTAATTTTGATTATAAAGAAAAAAATATTTTACCTAACAAAGCAGAGCAACTTAGTTTATTTAATTATGATTTAAGGTAATAGTAATGGAATACAAAGGTGTATTACAACGGTGGAATGATGATAAAGGCTTTGGTTTTATTATTTCAGATAATAAACAGCATAGCGATGTATTTATTCATATTTCAGTATTAAAAAATACTAGCCGAAGACCTGTTAATGGTGATGTGATTTTTTATCAGCTTTATACTGATTATAATGGAAAAACTAAAGCGATTAATGCACGAATTGAAGGTGTGGCTTTAATTGAAAAAAATAAGAAATATCATCATAAAAAAACCAATAGAAATGAAAATAACATATTTGTTAATTTTATGAGTATTGGCATATTTATTCTTGCTATTCTTATTTGGATGTCTTATGAAAAATATCAATCTCAACGAGCTGAAATTGACGTAAATGATAATGTAAGTATCGAGTATGAGAATGTGCCGCAAACTACAAAATTATCTTACCATTGTGATGGTAGAACATATTGTTCTGAAATGAGTTCTTGTGAAGAGGCTAGGTTTTTTATAACACATTGCCCTAATACAAAAATGGACGGCGATAATGACAGAGTACCGTGTGAAAAACAATGGTGTTAATTTAATTGCTTAAAATAATTAATTACTAAAAATAATCCTAGCGCACAGACGCTAGCATTAAAACGCTATAAACTGCGACCTAATAATTAAACTGCTTAATTATTAGGTCGCTTTGCAATAACTTGATTAAAACTTATTACAAAGCTTTTATTACTTTAGTTATTGGAGAAAACAACAGCGTAGAACTATAACATTTATAGTTAGCGTGGGCTAAAACCCGCCACTACCGCATTACCAACAGGTTTATTGTTTTCTTATCTAATTAATTAAAAGCTATTATGTCAACGTTAAATGATTTAAATGCAACAGTTGCCCAAGTGAAAGCCGCGCAACGTTTATTTGCTAATTTCTCGCAAGAAAAAGTCGATTTTATCTTTAAACAAGCCGCCTTAGCGGCGAGTAATCAGCGCATTAGTTTGGCTAAATTAGCCATTGAAGAAACAGGGCGCGGTTTATTAGAAGATAAAGTCATTAAAAACCACTTCGCCTCCGAAGAGGTTTATCACAAATACGCCTCGCTTAAAACTTGCGGCATTATTGAATTAGATGATGCCTTTGGTTTTCGCCGCGTTGCCAAGCCTGTGGGTTTATTAGCAGGTATTGTTCCCGTCACCAATCCCACTTCAACCGCCATTTTTAAAGCCTTAATTGCTTTAAAAACCCGCAACGGCATTATTTTCTCGCCACACCCTAACGCTAAACGTTGCACCATTGCCGCCGCTCAAGTGGTGTTAGATGCCGCCGTGTTAGCAGGCGCACCAGCGGGGATTATTGGTTGGATTAACGAGCCGACTTTAGAATTATCCCAAGCCTTAATGCAACACCCTGACGTGAGTTTGATTTTAGCCACAGGCGGCCCAGGCATGGTTCACGCGGCGTGTTCATCGGGTAATCCCTCATTGGGCGTGGGTTCGGGTAATACGCCTGCGTTAATTGATGAAAGTGCCGATATTGAAATGGCGGTATCGTCTATTTTATTGAGCAAGACTTTTGATAACGGCATGATTTGCGCGTCAGAACAAGCGGTTATCATCATCGACAGTCAATATGAAACAGTAAAAGCCGAATTTATTAAACGCGGCGCGTATTTTTTAAATGAAACTGAGCAACAACAAGTCTGCGCTATTTTGCTCCATGACGGTCATTTGAATGCTGAGATTGTCGGGCAATCGGTGCAACGTTTAGCGCAATTAGCGGGGTAAGTAACAGAGAACTAAAATCTATGATTATCTGTGCTAATCTATGTTTATCTTAAAAGATAACACACAGTATCTATGTTACTGGCTCATAAAATAGAATTACGCCCAACACCCCAGCAAAAAGACTATTTAGACAAAGCCTGTGGCTGTAAAAGGCATTGTTACAATCAATTACTGGCACACTTTTCAAAATCAGAAAATAAATGGTCGAAAGCGTCTGCTTATCAATATTATATTACTATTATTCGTAAAGAATTTGAGTGGTATAACGAAGTTTCATCACGAATAACACGCAATGCGATAGACGACTTAGATAATGCCTTTAAACATTTTTTTAGACGCATTAAGTTAAAAAAAACCGCAGGATTTCCCCGTTTTAAAAAGAAAGATATTAACGATAGTTTTGCTTTGCGCGAATCAGCAAAATTCGATGTTATTGGGTGTGAGTTAAGAATTGAAAACACAAAACTCGAATTGATATGCGTCAGTCTTTACGATTTAAAGGTAAAACAAAACAAGTCACTATTTCAAAAAGAGCAGGTAAATACTTTGCCAGTATTCTTGTAGAAACAAACGATTGCAATCCAAATGATAGTAATAGACAAAAATCGGTTGGTGTTGATTTTGGTATTAAATATTTAGCGGTTTTAAGTACAGGCGAAGTATTTACCGCAAATCAAAAACTAAAAAGTAGTTTAAAGAAACTAGCAAAGTTGCAAAAAGACTTTGCTAAAAAAGTGAAAGGTTCAAATCAAAGAGCGAAAGCCAAGCTCAAAATACAAAAACTTCACTTTCGTATTGCAAAACAACGGCAAGCACTATTACATCAATTATCGGATTATCTAACTAAAAACTTCGATGTTATTACTATTGAAGATTTAAACGTTAAAGGCATGATTAAGAATAAAAAATTCAGTCGTGCTATTAGTGATGCAGGTTTTGGTTATTTAAGACAAATGATTGAATATAAGGCTAGGTTACGCAATTGCATTGTTGTTATTGCGAATCGGTTTTATCCCAGTAGTAAAACCTGTTCTTGTTGTGGCAAGATTAAAAATGATTTAAAACTCGCTGATAGAGTATTTGTTTGCGATTGTGGTTTTAATGCAAACAGGGATTTAAATGCGGCAATGAATTTAAATAAGTACGGTCGGGACACGTTACAGCCAGACCTTAAACGCGCATTCGAGCAGTGTGAGTCTGTGGATTGTTTTACAGCTTCTGTGTTGACAGTGTGAATCTATAAAAGCATAGATTTTAATAGATTATGCTAGATAGTGAGTAGCGGATTTGTCATTCGCTTGCTCATCAATTAGGCGCGACTTTTCATTTACCGCATGGTTTAGCTAATGGTTTAATGCTTAGCCAAGTGATTCGTTATAACGCCACCGATAAACCCTTTAGACAAGCCTCGTTTTCGCAATATCATTATCCTAGTGCTAAAGGTCGCTATATTACCGCGCTTAATTATTTAGGGTTTAATAGTGCAGATAATGAAGCCAATCCTATTGAATTATTAATTGATAAAGTGGAATGCTTAAAAGCGCAAATCGGTATTCCATTGACGATAAAAGAAGCCTTACCTATTATTAGCGAAGCGGTATTTTTAGCCGCTGTCGATAAAATGGCAGAACAAGCCTTAGATGACCAATGCACAGGCACAAATCCTAGAGCTCCATTATTAAATGATTTAAAACGTTTATATTTAGCGGCGTATTATGGTAATAATGAAGGGTTTTAATAATTAATGACAGGAGTAAAACAGCTTTAGCTGTTTTAAAACTGGAGGTCAGGATTTGCCTGAACCTGTCAGGCAAAGTCTGACCTCCAGTTTTAGCTATTATATTCTTTTAATG
>JBAQSX010000165.1:0-16339 GCA_049296695.1 Methylococcaceae bacterium
AGTGAAGAAGAATTAGCGGTAGTGCATCAAAAAAGTAGGCTAACCTTTCGGAGTTCAAACCTAGGTTTGAACTCCAGCTAAAAGGGCGTTTTGTTAAAATCTACTCTTTTGAAGCGCCACCTAAACAACCTTTCTTTGACCAATGACAAACCAGCACAGGTGTTTGGGCTTGTTGCAAACATTTATCAGCTTCACAAATAACCGCACCTAATGTCCAACTCGCGTCCATTCTTTGGGCAGTTTTTGGAATATTTAAAGACTGTAAGTATTTATCAAGATAAATAGGGCGAAAACACGCAGTTTCTTCATTAAAACACTGCCCTTTATGCAAACAGCAACTATCAATTTGACTGTCATCCATATAATTAAATGCCCCTGTTAATAACCAATTATTATTAACATCGGCTAAATCAGAGGGGATTTTACGGTGCGTGCCGCGATGTTTACCTTTGTAATTGTAAGGATCAACAATACCTTTTTTGTCTTCTAGGTCGATTTTTTTAGCGCAATCACTGCTTTCCCATTGATGTTTTTTCGCTTTGCCTTCTTCAACTAAACCCACGCCATAAGCACAAGTTTTAGGCAGATGCAGTGTTTTAGGTGCTTCGTCTTGACCTAAACCTAAAAAAGAATAACTGAACATTTTGACAGGATTATTCTTTACTAAAACAGTTTTGGTTGAATCATCTTTAGTATCACACTTTTCACAAGGAAACGTAATTTGTGCAGAAGCCCCTCCCATTTCAGCAATACCAAAATTATTATTCTCTTGTTTTTCTCTAACCGCCAGCCACGCATAAAGCCCTTCTTCAAAGCCTGTTAAAGTGCGGGTGGTCACCGTAACATTTGCGCCGACTTTGGCTTGTAATTTTTGTTTTAAATTACGCCATAATTCAACGCTTTTAGCAGGATTTTCTTGCTCTGCAATACGCATACCCGCTGTTGCATAAACCATGCTTGATACCACTTGGCATTGTGCCTGCCAATCAAAAGCGGGCCATTCTTTATTACCTTTTTTATTAACAGACCCGTCTTGTTTTATTGCCTCTAAAGAACTGACAACCTCAGTTGTTACCACATCAATATCACTGTGTTTTTTGTCACGAATTTCGCGTACAGGGTCAGCTAAAGCACCCACTTTAGGCCCGGGATGTTCTAACCAATTATTGTCTTGTTTTTGATAAATATACAAACGCGTGCCACTACTACCCGCGTCAAAGACAATTTGACAAACAGGCAGAGTTGCCGCTGTAGGAGACGCTACTGGCGCGGTATCGGCTTGTGCATAGCTTGAGGCTACACAAAATACCAGCGGGAGAATGATTTTATTCATCATAGACTTTCTCCCTTTTTAATAAAAAGCAATGAATTAACGCACGACATTTTATTGAATGTGTGAGCGTGGTAATGACTGGCAAATTATTATTACCAGTGAGTTCAAGCTTAACGAATACTCGCTTGTTTTTCAAACACTAAAAATTATTTTGTAACTACCTAGCTTGCTTGCGATTGAATCAGGATTTTCTATGGTTATAGAATTACAGAATAAATCCTATTAATTTTGTTAATTTTGTAAATCCTGATTCAGACAATAGAATAATTAAAATCAGCTAGGTAGTTACAGTAAATGATTAAAAGGCAGTCAATATATAAATGAATTTGATTGATTATTAAAAATTTTAATAAGCTAAGTTATGGTATTTTATAACTATAATTGGATTTTTAAGACGCAGTGCATTAAAAAAAATAGTCTCTAAGACAATCATCGTGCCGCTAGTCATTGCGGGTAACGTGTTAGGAAATAATTTTAGGCGGGTGAAAAATGCCATAAGGCAAAATTTCTCAATCGGGAAATGAAAGAATATTTGATGCAAAAAATGATGAGGTAATTTAGCCCAAAGTGGAGTTCAAAACAGGTTTTGAACTCCAAAATAGTGCTTGAATTAAAATGCCACTTGGAAACGAGTAAATAATACTTTTTCAATGGGACGATTAATAATACCCGAGCCGTCCGTTGCACCGCCTAAGAAATAAGTTTGCTCATAATTACTCATGATTTTAACATTATCATTGAGAATCCAATTTAAACCCACCGCCCAGCTTTGTGCGTTATGAATTGAATTAGATAATTTAGCAAAACCATTATCAAAGGTCGCATTATCAATATTGAGTTCTGAATAACGTGCCGCCAATTGCCACGCGCCCCAATGACCCGTAGCGGGATTAAACGGATGTGATGGTTTAATACCAAAGAAAGAATTATCTTCACCCGTCAATACATAAGAGGCATTAATATGCCACGCGGTATTTTCTTGCCGCGCTGATAAGCCTTTTTTACCACCTTGTAATTGTTGTGATGAAATAAAATATTCACCTATCATGCCAAAAGATTTGTAATACCAATACATTTGTGGATAAATACGATAACTCTCACCCGATGAAATAGTAGAGGGGTCATATTTAAATATAACTTGTTGTCCTGCACTGACTAATGAAGGTAATGCCCCCGCTGTGCCATAAATATTATTATTACCATTAGGATGTCCCCAAGTACCTGAAACCCCCAAGCCTAAACCTTTAAATACTGAATCCGTGTGCATAAACGGATGTGAAAAAATCCGCGCCGCCATTTCTTTATTATTATCGACATCTTTATCAGTATCTTGTACGGCTTGCCCATCGCGCATACCATTAAAAATACCTATTTCATAACCTAAAAACTCTTTAAAAACGGGCTGCGTGCTATATTGGGTTTTATAGCCTGAATAATTAATCGCGCCATGTAACATAACACCTAAATCACGATTAGGAGCTAATTGCGCGGGATAAGCGCGTTCAATAAAAGTTAAATTAGGCGCGCTTTGCATCCGTTCTAAACTCACAGGTTGACGGAATTTACCTGCCATTAAACTTGCCGCGCTAAAATAATGTAAATCAATAAAAGCATCAAATAATCGCGCCCCGCTTCCTGCAAAATCAGGCGATAATCTAAAATCAACATTTTTAAATAAGGTGCCATCTAAAGTAAGCCGCGCTCTGCGAATACCAAATTTATCATTATCCGCGCTACTGCTACTGATTCTATCTTCAAAATAATAGTTTTCATCAGCCTGCATATAACCGCGCAGATTTAATTTGTAATTATTATCGGCAGATTTAAAACTTGCACCTTGAGAAGAAACGTCTAAAACAGATTTCTTTTTAGCGGCTTCTTCTCTGGCTTTTTTATCATCTTCAAAACGTTTTTCTAAAATGCTGAATTTATCATTAACCTTATTTAAAGCAGGTGTAGTTTCAGCGGTTTTTGTTTTTAAAACTGGCGTTGCACTAATAGTATTTAACTGAGTTTTTAATTGTTGATTTTCAGCCTCAGAGCGTTGTAATTGCGTTTGCAATTGTTCCATTTTGCGCTCCATTGCGCTCATGCGCTGTTCCATTGTGGTCGCACCTGCGCCACTTGCTAGGCTCAAGCCGCTAAGTGCGAGTAATAATGTCTTTTTATTCATAAGATTACCTCGTTATTTTCTGTATGATGATATGATTTAGTGTATGCCATTAATAGGGTATTTAAGCATATAATATATCGAATTATAATAACGAATTGTCATAAACAAAGAGTTATGTTGCATAAGCAACAGCCTTTAAACAGCTTTATTAATTTTTTTAGCGTAAAAATCACTGTAGTGTATTTGCCAATAACCACGAAAATGAGGCATTCCCGACATTGAGTTTGTAATTAAAGGCGTGAGTTTTAGCAAGACAATAAACACTATCGCCTTCTTTTAAACGCATGTCTTGGCAGGCTTTTAAAGTAATGCCCGCTAATAATACTGAACCGCAATCAACTTGCACTAACATACCTTGTTGGCTGGGAATTAAAGCGCAAATTTGTCCTTTAATTTGATTTTGAATAGAAATACCCTCTAAGTAATGGCGCGATAAGGCAATATCATTTGATGAAATCGATATATCCATCCACGCGCCTAAAGGTAATTCTTGACGCAACGGTAATACTAATTCAATGCCGTAAGTTTTAGCCAAGGTGCAACGATTTTTAATATCGTGGGCGCAAATCATCACGCGTAAATTATTTTCAATCTGGCGTAGCCCTAGTTTTTGCAATAAATCCGCATCACTCAATAAGTTATCCAAGGATTGCAAGCCCAGCACCCGCCCTTGACTGACTACCACTATTTGCTCGCTGAATTGCAACATGTCATCTAAAGCAGGGCTGGCATAAAACACAGGCAGTTTTAATTCACTTTGCAAACGTTTTAAAAACGGGGTTACTGCATAACTAAATTGTCCCATAGTCGCTAAAAAATCATCTAATAATAATAACTTAGGCGATTTTACTAAAGCTTTGGCGAGTAACACCCGTTGCCGCTCCCCTGTGGATAAACGTCCCATTGGCTGTTTTAATACTTGTCCTATATCTAAAAAATCGATGAGTCGCTCCAGCTTTAAACCGCGTCTGGGTTTTAAAGTGCGTTGATAAGCTGATGATAAATAAGTCTTTACCGTTTCCGTAGCGTTTAAACTATCATGTTGCAACACCGCGCCGATGGGGCGTTGTTCACGCGGGACTTGAATGCCCTTATCGCTATCAAACAAAATTTTGCCATCTAAAACAATGCGTCCCGATTGCGGCACTAACGTGCCTGCCAATAAACCTAAAATCGTGCTTTTACCCGCGCCCGAACGTCCCAACAGCCCAATACTTTGGTCTTCAATTGATAAATCGCTGACTAAATCAAAATTACCACGGCGCAATGCCACATTCATTTCCAGTAACATAAAACTTCTCGCTATAACTTTTAGTAAATAGCCAAAGCAAAGCATAAAATAAGCCAAAATCCCGCCGCGCCAAAATAGCGCAAGTGCGTTATGTCTTGAACGAATAATGACAACTGGGTTTATTATAAAATATAAAAAACTATTATTATCAATAATTTGTATTGATGGCATACAAGATGCTTTGCCTTTAAAACAAAAAAACACTCACTTGACAAGTCTATAAGCTACGGCGCACTATAGAAACAGTAATAGCGTTATTCATCCAAGGATGATTATCATGTCACGTTTTATTTATTTAATAATTGCTTTGATATTATTGAGTTTATCAAGTATTGCCAAAGCCGATATTACCGTATTAGCCGCCGCGAGTTTAACCAATGCTTTAAGCGATATAGTTAAACAGTATGAAACTAAAACAGGAATTAAAATAAAAACCTCGTTTGCGTCTTCGTCAGTATTAGCCAAGCAAATAGAAAATGGAATTAGTGCTGATATATTTATTTCAGCCGATACTCAATGGATGGATTATCTTTATGATAAAGGTAAAATTGATAATACTAGCCGCCGTGATTTACTTAGCAATAACTTAGTATTAATCGCCCCTAAAGGACATGGTTTTAAAGCGCAATTAACAAAAGGCGGACAATTAGCTAATAGTTTTGAAGGTAAATTATGTACAGGTGAAACTGAAACTGTTCCTGTGGGTAAATATGCTAAAGAAGCTTTAGAAAAATTAGGCTTATGGAGCGATATTAAATCAAGAATAGTCGGCACAGAAGATGTGCGTTCTGCTTTGGCTTTTGTTGAAAGAGGTGAATGTAATGCGGGTATTGTTTATGGCACTGACGCGCAAATAAGTCATAAAGTAGAAACTATTGCTATTTTTCCAGAAGGTAGCCACAGCCCTATTATTTATCCAATGGCATTAGTGAGCCAATCTGAACAGGCAAAAGCCTTTTTAATTTATTTAAATGAAACTGAAGCTTGGGCAGTATTTAATAAGTACGGTTTTAAAGCGGTTAAATAGGTAATAATTTATGAGAGCAAATAAATTAGTCACTTTTTCTAGTGGCGCAATTATTGGAACATTAGGTGGATTAATTGGATTAGGCGGCGCGGAATTTCGTTTGCCATTATTAATTAGTATTTTTCATTTTGCCGCCCTAGAAGCCGTTATTATTAATAAAGCCAGCAGTTTGGTAGTGGTCGCCTCAGCATTACTATTTCGCAGTAAAGCAATACCTTTTGATAGTGTTATCATGCACTGGGCTATTATTATCAATTTATTATTAGGTAGTCTTATTGGTGCGTGGTTAGGGGCTGGATGGGCAATTCGTTTAAAATCACAAACACTTTATCGAATTATCGCTATTTTATTAATCATCATTGCTTGTGTATTAGTATTAAGTCACGGTAATAATGTGAATGAACCATTAGTATTCACAGGCATCATTCAATCTATTTTAGGCGTAATAGCAGGATTTATTATTGGGGTGATTGCTTCTTTATTAGGCGTAGCAGGGGGTGAGTTTTTAATTCCTACATTGGTATTACTTTTTGGTTTAGATATTAAATTAGCGGGTAGTTTATCACTGGCGATTAGTTTGCCGACTATGTTGACAGGTTTTATGCGTTATAGTCGAGATAACAGTTTTTCAATATTGAGCAAAAATTATCATTTTGTGTTCATCATGGCAATGGGTTCATTATTAGGGACTTTTCTAGGTGGTTTATTACTAGGCATTATAGCCAGTAGCGTTTTATTACCTGTACTTTCTATAATTTTAATTATTTCTGCTGTTAAAGTTTGGCAACACGCTTAAATAATTCACTTTCAATAATAAGACAATTTACCATTTTTTATTTCAATTTAGGAGAAATGATTTATGAAACGCTTCAATGTTTTAGTATTCACCGTTTTGTTGCTATTTAGCCTATCAGCTCATGCTGAAAATATAGCAATAGCCGCCGCGTCTGACCTTAAATTTGTCATGGATGAGATTGTCAGTGCCTTTAAAAAAGACCATCCTAATGATGAGATTGCTGTAACTTATGGTTCATCGGGTAAGTTTTTCACGCAAATTCAACAGAACGCGCCTTATGATTTATTCTTTTCTGCCGATATAGACTTACCGCGTGAACTGGTTAAAAGCGGTCTTGCTTCCTCTGAAGTGAAACCTTATGCTTTTGGACGACTTGTGTTGTGGAGCGCGAGTCTTGATGCTTCAAAAATGACTTTAAATAGTTTAACTGATGCTCAAATCAGCCATGTTGCTATTGCTAATCCTAAACATGCGCCCTATGGTAAGCGTGCCGAAGAAGCCCTACGCGCATCTGGACTATGGGATAAAGTCGAATCTAAACTGGTTTATGGTGAAAACATTACACAAACCACACAATTCGTACAAACAGGTAATGCACAAGTAGGTATCCTTGCCTTATCGCTCATGACCAGTCCAGAAATAGCGAGTAAAGGTGGCTATTGGTTAATTCCAGACAATCTACACCAGCCTTTAGAACAGGGTTATATCATCACTAAACGTGCAGAAAACAATGAGTTAGCAAAAAGTTTTGCTGATTATATGGAAACTGAATCCACGCGAACACTGATGACAAAATACGGTTTTGTGTTACCCAATCAAGCTACTGATAAGTAAATCGTCAATCTATGGATTTTTATGTTATTGACTGATAGTGACTTCCAAGCCATCTGGCTGACTATTAAATTAGCGAGTATGGTTACAATTATTTTATTGGTTATAGGTACGCCCATTGCATGGTGGCTGGCAAGAACTCGCTCTAAATGGAAAGCTCCCATTGGGGCGATAGTTGCCTTGCCCTTAGTTTTACCGCCTTCTGTTTTAGGATTTTACTTGTTACTGGCAATGGGACCTGATGGCTGGATTGGGCGTTTTAGTCAATTAATGGGCATGGGAACACTACCGTTTAGTTTTGGCGGTTTGGTTCTCGCTTCAGTATTTTATTCTATGCCCTTCATGGTGCAACCTTTGCAAAATGCTTTTGAGGCAATCGGTGACAGACCCTTGGAAGTCGCGGCAACTTTACGCGCTTCGCCATTGGATGCTTTTTTTACCATCGCTTTACCCTTAGCATTATCTGGATTTTTGACAGCCAGTATTTTGACTTTTGCACATACTGTCGGTGAATTTGGTGTTGTGTTGATGATAGGTGGCAATTTACCTAGTATTACTCGGGTTGCATCCGTGCAAATTTATGACTATGTGGAAGCACTGGAATATACCAATGCGCACCACTTGGCAGCCGTGATGCTGATATTTTCCTTTCTCATTCTGCTAATGCTTTATATCTGGCGACCTAACACGGCAAAGGTGAAATGACTCATGGACGATATTAAAGCCCGTTTTCAGCTCAACTTGCTAAATTTTAAGCTTGATGTAGACCTCACTTTGCCCAGTCAGGGTGTTATTGCACTATTTGGTCATTCAGGTTCGGGTAAAACAACGCTATTGCGTTGTATTGCTGGATTGGAACGCGCTCAAAAGGGGTTTTTCTCATTTAAGGGCGAAGTTTGGCAAGACCATAACATCTGGTTGGCTACTCATAAACGCCCACTTGGTTATGTTTTTCAAGAAGCCAGTCTCTTTCCACATCTAAGTGTACTCAATAATCTACGCTACGGTCTGAAGCGAATACCAAAGGAATCCGCGCTAAGTCTTGAGCAAGCTGTAGAATTACTAGGTATTGCGCATTTACTGGAACGAAAACCCGATAGGCTGTCGGGCGGTGAACGCCAACGTGTTGGCATTGCACGCGCATTAGCGGTAAATCCACGCCTGTTACTGATGGATGAACCTTTAGCGGCTCTTGACCTTAAACGTAAACAAGAAATCTTGCCCTATTTGGAGCGTCTGCATAACGAGTTAGCTATTCCTGTGTTGTATGTCAGTCACGCACCCGATGAAGTAGCTCGATTAAGTGATTATATTGTAGTGATGGAAGCGGGTCGCGTTGTCACGCATGGTAATTTAACAGAAACACTATCACGCATTGACTTACCCATTCGTCTCGGTGACGATGTTGGTGTAGTGCTCGATGCGACTGTGACCGAAAAAGACATTGTTTGGCATCTTGCCAAAGTTGATTTTGCGGGTGGTAGTTTGTGGACTAAAGACACAGGTGTCGCAGTAGGTAAGCGCGTCCGTGTACGGGTACTCGCCCGAGATGTCAGTCTTGCTTTGCACCATCAAACCGACACGAGTATTCAAAATATTTTACAGGGGCAGGTACTGGCAATTGCCGATGATGAACATATCGGGTTAACACTGGCGCGTATTCAAGTAGGCACGTCCATTCTGGTTGCCCGACTTACTAAACGTGCAGCGCATACACTTTTGCTATCATCGGGGCAATCTGTATGGGTGCAAGTTAAGTCAGTAGCACTCATGGAATAATCAAAATAGGATAATGATGACCCTATAGTAATGAATTATCAAATATTAGTTAAATTTTATTATTCATTATTACTTAATTATCGCCGCCTAATTACCGATGTTATATGTCAGTCATGCGATTGCTGAAATTAATTATTTAAGCGATTATATTATTAATATTCACGGCGGTTTAGTGAGTAAATCCGAACGAACCTCGTAGGGGCAAATAATAATTTGCCCTCATACAACAATCGCTTATTATTGAGGGCAAATAATAATTTGCCCCTACAAATTCTCCACATAAAGAGTCACAACTATGCAACATTCTAATCCACCCATTATCAGCGGTGATTTAAAACTCATCGGTGGTTTAAATGAAAAACTATTTAAATTACTTGCCGCAGTCGATAGCACAGGTTCAATTAGTCAAGCGGCAAAAGAAACCAGTATTACTTATAAAGGCGCGTGGGAAATGATAGAACGCGCCAATAACCTAGCCCCCCAAGCTTTAATTATTACCGCCACAGGTGGCAAACAAGGCGGCGGTACACAACTCACAGCGGCGGGTAAATTATTATTATCAGTATTTCAACAATTACAAACCGAGCATCAACAGTTTATAACACAATTAAATCAACGTTTGACTAGTAATACAGAACTATTATTTTTATTAAAGAGGTTAATTATGAAAGCGAGTGCAAGAAATCAATATTTTGGAAAAGTGTCCAATATTATTATTGGTGCAGTAACCACCGAAGTGATTGTAGAATTAAAAGGTGGTGATACGATTGTTGCCACGATTACTAAAGAATCAGCAGAAAACTTAGCGATTCAAATTGATTCAGAAGTCGTAGTATTAATTAAAGCCCCACAAATTATTTTAGTGACTGATTTCTCAGGTTATAAACTCTCCGCTAGAAATCAATTACAAGGCACAGTATCACGCATTCAAAAAGGTGCGGTCAATGCCGAAGTAGTGGTGGCTTTACAAGGTGGTAATTCAATTGCCGCAACCATTACTAATGAAAGCCTTGAAGCCTTAGAATTAAGCGAAGGAAGCGCGGCCACGGCGGTATTTAAAGCAGGTTCGGTGATTTTAGGCGTAGCGAGTTAAATAATGGTAGAGACGTTGCACCGCAACGTCTTCTCAGGTATTCAAACAAAATAAAAAACCAGTCAGCTTTTAAAGGCGACTGGTTTTTTTATGACCAATATAGATTAGTATCTACTCGCTAAGTTTTGCTAAAATGGTCGTTTATATATTTTTTTGAAAGGTCATTATGAGTTATAAAACCAAAATAATTAAATTAGCCGTTAAATGGACACCAAAGGCTATGGTATTGTGGGTTGCTAATAAAGTATTAAAAGGTATTGCCGAGTTACTCGATTTTAATTTTGATATTGAGGCGCGAACCGTTTATGTGCAGACAAAACTGTATGGCGAAACTGAAACAATTGATGTTTGGGTGAATGGTTTTGCGGTATTAAATGTGGGTAAGTCTTATCAGTTTATTTTAGAGCAAGCGCAATCCAATAAACCGTGGCTCAATAATATTTTTGCATTAATTACAGGCAAGCCTTGGGCTATTCCTGTATTACCACAATTAGCCCCTTATATGGGTTTGGTCGCTGAATTATTTGCCCCCATAAGAGTGGCGCAAACTGAGAATTTATTGAATTAATTATTGCTAACACGATAGTGCTAGCGCATCAAAAAAGTAGATTAATGAATATCAAATCTTTTGGCGTTTAAACCTAGATTTACATTCCATTGTTTATAATAATTAACTGAAGTTATGCAGGGCTAAGAATTCCAAGTATTAACACGATATTGTTCAATAAGGGCAAATAATGATTTGCCCCTACAATTGTCCCAACCATTTGATTTTTTAATCCATGTGTAACTTCCGTTATTAACTGAAGTTACGCATAATTTAAAGACTGACCTTAAATTAATACACAAACTTATTTACTGGCTATATCTGTTCTTATTTGTTCAATAACCATTTTTGTTTGTGGTCTAATACCGCGCCATAAATAAAAAGCCTCAGCGGCTTGCTCAACTAACATACCCAAACCATCTAAACTTTTTCGCGCCTGTTGAGCAATTCCCCACTGCACAAAAACAGTCGGTTGATTACCATAAGCTAAATCATAACAACAACCATTAATTGTTAATAAGTTTTCAGGCAAAGGCGGTAATTGTCCACTCAAACTTGCCGAAGTCGCATTAATAATTAAATCAAATTGTTGTCCTATTAATTGCTCAAAACCACAGCCACTAATATCACCTTTAAAACTAAATTCATTAGCTAGTTGCACCGCTTTATCAAGGGTTCGATTAGCGACTACAATACTACTAATACCTTGTTCAAATAAAGGTAAGATAATACCGCGTGTCGCACCACCCGCGCCTAGAATTAATAGTTTTTTATTGCTTAATTCAATGCCGTTATTAACGCTTAAATCAGTCACTAAACCAATACCGTCAGTATTATCACCTAAAATACTACCGTCTTTTTTTAATACTAAAGTATTGACCGCTTTACTCAGTTCAGCGCGTTCAGTTTTTTGCCCAGCGTATTGCCATGCTAATTCTTTTAAAGGCACGGTACAATTTAAACCTTTGCCGCCATTATTAAAAAAATCAGTTACCGCATTAACAAAATTTTCAGGGCTGACTTCTTGGGCGGTATAAGACAAATCTTGCTGTGTTTGCTGAGCAAATAAACGATGAATACGCGGCGATTTACTGTGATTAATCGGATGTCCAAAAACGCTATAATTATCAGTTGTCATTATTTTATATCCAGTATTGAAATTGTTTTTAATTATATATGAAGAAAAAGTTTAACTTTAGCGTCTAATTCTTTTAAATCTTCTTCCAGTGCAAAGTCATAATACTCTTTAGTTTGAACTAAACCCTGCATATATAATATTTCCCAGATGCCGTTTAAATTCTGTAACACATTAGCTCGCCAGCTTCCTTTTATTTCACCAAATCGAATAAAGCAATTATAAAAGTCGGCGTTAAAACCTGTTGCTTTCGTGCATAAAGGATAATTTTCACTTGGGCTTTTAAAACGAGAAAAGTGCAGTAATTTAGCATGATTATTTTTAGCAAACACTATGGTATGAAACGCCGAGCCAGTAAATCCAGCAATAATAGATGCTTTTTCAAATAATTCTATTTGCTCTTCTATTGATAGTGTTTCTGGATGAACAATAGCAAAACCTTCAGCACTTAAAGCTAATTCAAATTTTCGTTCACCTGCAATTAATCCTTTATTCAATAAAGAGCGACTAAGCCAAATTTTATCGGGAACTACAGCGCAACTGCTATTGCTTGCTTTGATATTCTGACCCAATAACAAAAGAGTTTCCGCTTGTGTTTTTGCAAAAAACTGTTTAATCACAAAACCTGCATCGGGAATAATTAATTCTTTAAATACCAAAGGTTCATTAATGATTTTTATTCGCTCAGTATTGCTAAATAAACCACGCAATATGGTTTTTTGCCAAGTGGCTAGTTCATTATAAATAAAATTATTTTTATGGGGATAATAAAAATAAACATCTTCTGTACTATTATAAATATACCAAACACGGGCAAGGCTTTCTAATAAAAAATGCCCATAATGATCAAATAGCATACCGCCATAAATAGCTTTATTTTCTATTTCTTTTGCATTGTCTCTATCAATGATATGGGTTTTATCATGTGCTTGTATTAGCGTTCCCTCTCTACTGAGCAAAGCCTCAGTATAGGGTTGATTTAAATCATTATAAATGCCGCCAATAAAACTTATTTCTTTTGGATAACTTTCTATATCCACTGCACTCCTTTGTTTTAAAGGACTGGCAAAACAAGATTTAAGGGTCACATTATTTAATTTTGTAAACATTAGTGTGGGATTTAATCTAAATAAGTATTAAGTTATTTTAAATAAGGCTATTTAAATTTACAAGTTTATGAGGCGATTATTCGCTATTGTGTCGATAGTTGAAGTTATCTAAATAAATTCATCTTCTGTTGTATTATCACAATATTGTAACTATCTAGTTCAATTATTATTCTATTGTCTGAATCAGGATTTACAGGATTTATCCTGAAAATCTTATAATCTTGAAAATCCTGATTCAGACACAAGTAAGCTAGGTAGTTACACAATATTTATAGCAGAGGTAGCCGACACTATTTAGATAGCTCTAAAATTCAAGAGCTGTTGCTTATTTTGTTTACTTTTATTTATAAAGTTTTAGCTATTCAGCTAAAAATATTGAGTGCTTAATTATTGCTCAAATTGAATCGATAATAAGGTTTTTAAAGTATTCTCATCTAAACCGACAATGCCTTGAGTATCAGCTAATAAATAATGTTTACCATCACTAATTAATGCCCATAAACACTCACCCCCTGCGGCATGAACCCCTGTTTCTTTATCTTCAATACCACAAGTAATCACAGTTTTTAATCCCGTCCAATTATGGGCTTTAATAGTTTCAGCGGGTGGATTTTCAAAACGGCCAATACTGGCAACCCATTGATTAGGGCTTTTTTCAGTAAAGATGGCAGTATTTGTAATGGCTTGTTTTAAATCCCCCGCGCCTATTTCAAAATGAATTAAATAATCACTGCCGCTCATATCATGACTGGTAATTTTTAAAGCATTGGTTTCAGCTTTTACTTTTCTGTCGCTCGGATAATCAAAACTAATGCCTAAACCTTTATAGGTCTGCCATGTTATTGCAACTGCTTTACTGGTATTTAATTGATGTAATCTATCTGTATAAGCTTGAGTTAAACAATCAGCTGTTGTGCAAGCACGAGTGGTTTTTAACCAGATTTTCTGCTCAGATGAACTGGTTTTATTATCAGACAAGGCTTTTTTATAAACGCTTTTTAATTCATCATCTAATGCCGACAAAGTAGTATTTTGGCAAATCGTGGTTTCAACAAAACCATTGGCTTTGCTACAATCAAAACTAGCCGCCAAAACACCACTTTGATAACTGGCTAATAAGATAAGGAGATATTTATAATTCATTGGGATAGTCTCGTAATGATTAATAACGTGTAATTATTTTATTGTCTGAATCAGGATTTACAAGATTTCAAGATTCACAGGATTTATCCTGTAGTCTTATAACCAAAGAAAATCCTGATTCAGACGAAAATAAACTAAATAATTATAATAACATTATGGCGTTTTTAACCATTCAGCCACTGCTTTGGCATAATAGGTGAGTATTGCATCACAACCTGCACGTTTAAATGCCATTAATGATTCTAATACTACGGCTTTTTCATTAAGCCAACCATTTTGTGCGGCGGCTTTTAACATGGCATATTCACCACTGACTTGATAAGCAAAAGTCGGCACGCCGTAAGTTTGTTTAATGCGATAAATAATATCTAAATAAGGCATTCCCGGTTTTATCATTACCATATCCGCGCCTTCATTTAAATCTAATTCCACTTCGCGCAAAGCTTCATTAGTATTCGCGCAATCCATTTGATAATTATCTTTAGTGCTTTTACCTAAATTGCCAGCAGAACCGACCGCATCACGAAATGGCCCATAGAAACTAGACGCATATTTAGCAGAATACGCCAAAATGCGGGTATTACGATAATCATTGGCTTCTAATGCGTCACGAATCGCGCCAATGCGCCCGTCCATCATATCCGAAGGGGCAACTATATCCGCGCCTGCCTGAGCATGTGATAAGGCTTGTTTGACTAAAACTTCAATGGTTTCATCGTTTAAAACATAACCCGCTTCATTAATTAAACCGTCTTGTCCGTGAGTGGTGAATGGGTCTAAGGCAACATCGGTAATAATGCCCAGTTCAGGCACAGCGGCTTTTAAAGCACGGACACTGCGTTGCACTAAGCCATCGGGGTTATAAGCTTCGCTGGCATCTAAGGATTTTTTGTCGCCTTCCACCACAGGAAATAAGGCAATAGCAGGAATACCTAAGCTAAAAATATAACGCGCTTCTTCAATTAATAAATCTAAAGACAACCGATAAACCTCAGGCATAGAGGCAATGGCTTGTTTTTGTGCTGTGCCTTCAAGCACAAACACAGGATAAATTAAATCATTGACACTTAAGTGATTTTCGCGCATCAGGCGGCGTGAGAAATCATTAAAGCGCATTCTTCTCATGCGTGTACGCGGGAAATTGGTGGTATTATAAGCCATTACTTTACTCAACTTTGTTTAAAACTAGTCATTATATTTCGTGATGTTAGCGCGGGATTAGTGAATAGACTTTAAGCATTCACTCCACTGCTATTTTGAAGGGTTTTATGAAACTTAAACACTATACTCTATTTGCCTTATTTGCACTATTAATGGCAATGCTTAACATTAAGCAAACGTTAGCGGCGGATTTATTACCGCCACAATTAGCAATTCAACAAGCCTCAGACCAATTACAAACTAAATTACAAGATAAATCTTTTACTAAAGATTTTACTAAAATCACCCAATATATTGACGGGGTTATTGAGCCACATACTGATTTTGATAAAATCTCGGCTTTAGTTTTAGGTAAATTATGGAAAGCGGCCACCCCTGATGAACAACAACGTTTTAAACACGAATTTAGAACTTTATTAGTCAGAACCTATTCACGCGCTTTTGTGGAATTTAAAGAATGGACGGTGCGCTTTTTACCTTTAGATATGGAAGCGAATGAAACGAAAGTCATCGTTAAAACTGAAGTATTACAACCTAGTATTCAACCCATAGGCGTTGATTATCGGATGCAGTTAATTGACGGGCAATGGAAAGCTTATGACATTATGATTGAAGGTGTGAGTTTGGTGACTAATTACCGCACCACTTTTAGTAATGAAGTTCAAACTAAAGGCTCATTAAATGCAGTAATTGAAAGTTTAGCCAAACGCAATGCTGAGGCATTAACTGCGAAGAATTCGTAAGTTATAACATTTTAAGTTTTATTAATTATATAGAACCTTGTTTCCACTTTACAGTACGGAAACAAGGTTCTATTTTTTTGTCTGCGATTTTTGTTATTTTCGTTTTTAGAAACTGAATAATTATTGAGTTAGTTTTTAATGATTACTTGCAAATACTAGGAGTGGCAGTGCTTTAAGC
>JBAQSX010000166.1:0-10220 GCA_049296695.1 Methylococcaceae bacterium
ATATTATATATTATATATTATATATTATAACAAGGTTAATTCACTTATCAATATAACGGTATTTATATTAAGTTGATTCATAGCTGTATTTGAATACTATTTTCTAATAATGCTAAATTTAATTTCATATTACTGAAATATACCGTATGATTTAATAGTGAACTTTTTCAATTTAAATAAATTAAAGGCAATGTATCATGAACGCACAACAAAAGTTGAAATTAGTATTTACAGGTAGTGTAGGTGCTGGAAAAACCAATGCGATTAGCCAAATAAGTGAAGTACCTGTCATTTTAACCGAAGTTAAACCAACAAGAGATACTTTAAAAGAAGGAAAATTAACAACCACAGTTGCTATGGATTATGGCGAGTTGACTTTAAATGAAAAGCGTAAATTACATCTTTACGGCACACCCGGACAAAAACGTTTTGACTTTATGAGTGAAATTTTATGTGAAGGGGCATTAGGTTTAATTATTCTTATTGATAACTCACAAACTAATCCATTAGAAGACTTAAATTATTATTTGAATCTTAATTCAACTTTTTTAAAGAAAAATCCAGCCGTTATTGGTATTACCCACACTGACAAATCAACCTATCCAGCACAACAAGATTATGAACAATCTTTAAAAGAAACAGGAAAAAAATTTCCTATTGTTAATGTAGATGCTCGCATTAGAAGAGACGTTTTATTATTATTATCGACTTTAGTTGAACAATTAGATCAACGTCATTCATCACAAGTAATGGCTTATTAAAGTAGCTATGTAATTGTTTATAATGTTAGGGTTATATGTTTTTTTTCAATTTCTAAAACTAATGCCTCAAGCAATAATAAAACGTCCATGCGTCTACGCAAATCAACTTTTAATAAAGACAAGGAAAGTTTTTTATTATTTAAAAAATCTTGATAATTATTTAGGTTAGGTTCTGAGGCTATATCACAATGGGTAATGCCAATAATAGTAGGCATTTTAACAACAAAATCTATATTAATATCGAGATAATACTCTAATTCTTGTAATGGATTTACTTGGGAGTTATCAATAAGGATAATTAAGCCTAACGCGCCTCTACATAATACTGGGCAGATAATACTATCAAAACGCTTCTCGCCGATGGTACTGTAGAGATTCAGTTTTTTATTTTCATCGAGTGATAATTCACCATAACTCATGGTTTTAGTGGTAGTCACTAAAACTTCGCTTAATTGCGTGATGGCCTGCACTTTCCCCGAACCAAAACTCCCAGTAAATACAATTTTTATTTCTTTAGCTTGCATAAGATAGGCTTTTAAAAGAGATTGATGTTTTATATTGTAGTGGAACTATCAAGATAACACGATATTAGAAACACTGTGTCCACCGAGCATAACAAATTGTAATTTCGCTTTAAGCGTGAAGCGACAAGTATAATTACCTTGTTATTCAAGGTGTTAATTGTAAATCGCTATTAGCGTGCCGACATGATACCAAATAAAAACAACTGTTGTGCTATAGTAATTCTTCTTTTTAGGATTTTTCATTTATCATGTTTGCATTCATATAACAGGCTGTGCCATAGTTAAACGAGAGTAGTTATGCAAGATATAATAGGACTTTTGAAAAATAAAATAGCCGTTATGATGGAGGACGAAATAACGATAGCAAATGATAAAGACCTAACGAGATCGACTATACCACAAGGCGAGGTGCCAAAAGTAACTGAGCCGCAACAAACAATTAATTTACAACAAAAACTACATACCAAGGAAATTATTATGTCATTAGAAAATGTATTAAAGCCCCTGCAAGAAGTTGATGGTTATTTAGCTTCAGCGATTTTCGATATGAGCGGTGAAGTATTAGTTAAGCACAATAACTCTAAATATAATGTTGAAGTAATTGGTGCTAATGCAGTGGCAATGATTAATGCGGCGGTAAAAGCCGTACATGGCGCAGGTTTGGGTAAATGTAACTTTATTCAAGTGAATTCTGAATTAGGTATCTTTGGTGCAGTTTGGGCAGTTGAAGATGAATCAGTGGCGGCGGTATTATTAGAAGCTAAAGCCAATGTTGGTTTAGCTAAATTAGCTTTAGCCAAAGTAGGTCTTGAAGCTAATAGCAAATTACGTTAATTTTCATTTAATCAGGTCTTCTATATAGAAGACCTGATTTTTTTATTAAAAAAAGCCCGTTTTTTTCTCCACAGTTTTACGCATTTCTACGCGTTTATTAGGTAATGGAAATAATACCGTTACTTTTAAACCGCCCAACGAAGAAACCCCCAAAATTAAATCTGCTTCATGAATAGCGGCGATGCGTTGCACAATTGAAAAGCCCAAACCTGTGCCTTGGGCTTTATGCGCGGTTTCCACACAACGATGAAAACGTTTTAATGAGTTTTCATATTCTTCAGGCGCGATTCCCGGGCCTGAATCTTCTACGCAAAATTGCAAATAATCACCTGTATTGATTAATTTAATATTAACCATGCCATTATTTGGGGTGTATTTAATGGCATTATCAATAATATTGCGCATTAATACTGAAATTAAAGGCGCGTTTACGATTAAAGGGACGGGGTTATCTTCAATAAATTCTAATTGAATCCGTTTTTTATAAGCATCAGGTTCTAATTCTGTAATTAATTGTACTAATTCTTTACTGAGCGACGTGGTTTGTTTAGAAAAATCTTGGCTGGATTCAATACGCGAAAAAGTTAATAACTGTTGCACTAAATAAGTCATGCGATTAACGGCTTGCTCAATTCTTTTTAACGCTTGTTGACGGGTTTCCTCATCTTGAGTGCGTAATGCCACTTGTGCTTGGGTTAATAAACCCGCTAATGGGGTACGCAATTCATGCGCGGCATCGGCGGTAAATTGCCGCTCATGTTCAAAGGCTTGCTCTAATTGATTAAATAAATTATTTATTTCATTAACCATCGGCACAATTTCAGCGGGCAGGGTTTTAATGGATAATGGTTTTAAATAACTGGCTTCACGTTTGGCTAAGGCTCTTTCTAAATGATTAATCGGTTTTAAAGCGTGTCCCACTATTAACCAAATCACTAAGCCTAAAAAGGGTAAACCAATTAAAAATTGCGCGACTAATTGAATAGATATTTCATCGGTTAATTGCGAACGAATATCGGCTTTTTGTCCGACATGTATTACATAACCGCCTGTGGCATCGGTAATACTAAAGACATGCCATAAAGAATTTTCAATATGGGTTTCACTAAAACCGTGTGCCGAAGACGATAAAGCAAAATCAGGCGCGCTTTCTGAACGTAATAATAAACCATCTTCTTTTGACCATAATTGAAAGGCAATTTTACGCTCGTATTTATGTCCAAAAGCGTCCGCTTGCCATAATTCATCAATGGCTTCCCATAAAGGTTCATTATTTTTTTTATTCGCATTATTAGCGTTGGGGAAGTGTTGTTTTATTTCAGAATAAAGCAATAAATTATTATCGCCCAAAGGCAAAGCTAATATCGCTTGATAATCTTCATCGGTAATATTAGTAGCATCTTTTTTCCAATGCTCAGCTAAGGTACTACCGTGTAATAAGCCTTCAACAAAAGTATGTAAAACTTTGGCTGATTGTGCCAGTTCGGCATCAAATAAATTAGCCACTTCATCACGGGTGACGCGATAACTAATATAGGCGGCAATACCCCAAATTAACATGGAGGCGGATAATAAGGAGATTAATAATAAATGCCGTAGTGAATAATTAATGGTTAAAAGATTTCTAATTCTAAAGAGTCGCGTAAAGCGTAGTTTGATAGCAGTTAATCGATTCATTACAGACATTATTGCCTTGGGTGTATTGAAATTTATCGGTTTCATTAGAGCTAGCAGGTTTTTAAAAACCTGCTAGCTCTCACTTTGCGTAACGACATTATTTTAATCATCGGTATCGATAATATAACCCACGCCCCGCACCGTTCTAATAAAACGGCTGTGTAGTTTTTTGCGTAAATGATGAATATGGACTTCGACCGTATTACTTTCTATATCACTATCCCACGAATATAAACTTTCTTCTAAACGAGCGCGAGAAACTACCCGCCCTATATTTGCCATTAAGAAGCTGAGTATTTCAAATTCTTTTTGGGATAATTCAACTTTTTCACCGTTAAATATCACTTGCCGCGCCGCTGGGTCTAATTCAACACCACGATGAATAATTGTGGGAACACTGCGTCCTTCATTACGCCGCGCGAGTGCGCGTAATCTGGCACATACTTCGTCTAATTCAAAGGGTTTTATGACAAAATCATCCGCACCACTATCTAAACCTAATACTTTATCAGCAACGGTATCTTTAGCCGTTAATACCATGACGGGGGTTTCATCTTTACGCGCTCGCAAGGCGCGTAATATCGATAAACCATCACGGTCGGGTAAATTTAAATCTAAAACCACTAATTCATAACTATTGAGTTTTAATGCCTCATCGGCTAATTTGCCATTAGTGAGCCAATCTACCGCATAACCTTCCATTTTTAAACCCGCCACTAATCCGTCACCTAGGATTTCATCGTCTTCTACTAATAATAAGCGCATTGTTTTTTTGTCCTGTTTTAATGTCTGAATTGGGATTTTTAAAATTAAAGAATTAAATAGATATTGTTATTGATAGTAATAACTTAGATTATTTTAATTATTCTATTGTCTGAATCAGGATTGACAGGATTTATCTTGTTAATCTTAAAATCCTGAAAATCCTGATTCAGACAGTAATTACCAGCCATTAGTAATAATAACTTTACTACGACCGCCGCCTTGTTTTTCTACCATGATTTTCGCGCCAATCCGTTCTACTAATAGGGGGACGTGAGAAATAATGCCAATTTTTCTGCCCAAGGATTGCAAGGTATCTAAACTGGCAATGGCAATATCTAAGGTTTCAGGGTCTAAACTGCCAAAGCCTTCGTCAATAAATAAAGATTCAACTTGGGTTTTATTAGAAGCCAGTGATGCCAAGCCCAAGGCTAAGGCTAAAGACACTAAAAAACTCTCACCACCCGATAAGCTGTGAACACTGCGGACATCGTCTGCCATATCGCGGTCGATGATTTGCAATTCTAAATCACTGCTCGGGACGCGTTGCAGGTTGTAGCGTGGCGCGAAGTCTTTTAAATGCACGTTGCTATGCGCGAGTAAGGCTTCTAAGGTTAAGCTTTGAGCAAAAACCCGAAATTTCGCGCCATTGCTTGAACCAATAAGCCCATTTAAAGCCTCCCATTGCTCCCATTGGGCGCGTTGTTGTTGCAATTGCGCGCTTAAAGTTAAGCTAGTGGCTTGTTTTTTATCGTCTTCGCGTAATTGGATGATGGCTTCTTGATTTTCGGTACTGAGCTGTTGTTGCGCTGTTTGTAATTGCACAAAGCGTTGCAAGGCATCGGTTTCGCTTAAGCTAACGGCTTGCTGTTCATGTCGCGCCCTGTCAGCGGTTTTTATGTTCCATAAAGCCGTCGCCTCTTGCAGGGTACGTTCTAATTGGGCGATGTGATTTTTAGTGGTTTTTAACCAGTCCATATCATAATCAAGCAAGGCTTTAGCTTGTTCAAAATCAATGCCTTGTTCAGTTAAAGCCTGTTGCAAATCTTTATGGGCTTTTTCTAAAAACTGATAACGCCGCTGGCTTTCTTGTTGCCAGTGTTGTTGTTGATTTTTTTGGGTGACAAGCTCGGTAGTGACCGCATTAACTAGGGCTAGGGCTTGTTGTTGCTGGCTTTGCGCGAGGCTGAGTTGTTGTTGCAACTGCGCTTCATAGTCATCAACGGCAATAGCATTGCTTAATAAAGCATTACGCTCAGTGGCAAGCTGTTGTTGTTGCTCATTAACCCGTTGATATTCGGTTTGTTTCGCGCTAAGTTGTTGTTGTAATGAGCTAAGCTGTTGTTTTATTAATAAGTTGTGTTGCTGGTTTTCGGCTAAGGCTTCGCTAAGCGTTGCCAATTGTGCTTGGCTTTGTTGGATAAAACTAACGGTGTTTTGCAAGGGGCGATAATCGTTTAAATAATCGCGCCAGTTGTTTAAGGCTTGCAACGGCGCAGAGAGCGTTTGTTCAATGCTTTGTAATTGTTGTTGATACTGCTCAACGCTATGCCAATGTCGCGCAGTAATCGCTTGATTTTCAGCATGTTGTTTTTCTAAATGATGATAATCTGAATTTAATTGCGCGATAGTATCTGTGCTTGCCTTTAGCGTTTTTTGTTTAGCTTCAACTAAAGCTTGCCAGTCTAAAGCGGCTTTTTCTTGTTGTTTAAGCTGTTGATAAGCAGATTGCAACTGCTCATAAGTCTTTGTTAAATCATCTAAAAATTCGGCATTGATTTCAGTAGTAATCTCTAACGCTTGCCATTGTTGATTGAGTTGTTGCCATAGATTTTGGGCTTGTTCTAGCTCCGTATTTAAGCTTAAGGCTTGCGTTTGCGCGTGATTGAATGCTTGTTGCTGCTGAGTGACTTGTTTGAGTAGCTGTAACTGCTCAGCAATAAGCGCGTCAACGCGTTGTTGTTGGGCAGAACTCAGCGCGGTGGCTTCAGTCACGCCGCTATGCCACGGATGCTCTAACGCGCCGCACACAGGGCAGGGTTGTTTATCAATTAATAACTGCCGAAATTGCTGGGCATCTTTATGACTACTGGCTTGCATTAAGGCTAGGGCTTTTTGGGCTTCACTCAAAGCGACTTCATTAAGTAACTGCTCATGGCTTAATAGCTTTAATTGTTGGCTGGCGCGTTGTCCATTTTGCCAAGTATTTTCTAAATTCTCGCGTTGTCGCGCTATCAAATTTTGGGTATTAAACAATTGCCGCGCTAAGTTCAAGCTTAGTTGGCTGTGTTCGCGTTGCCGTTCTAAGTGTTCTTTTTGTAAATGCAAATCGGCTAAAGAAATAGTTGCCGCTTGTTGTTGCAAGCTTAGTAATTCATCGTGTTGCCCTTGTTGCAAGCTTTGCTGATAGGTAATGGCTTGGGCTAAAGCGGTTAATTGTGTTTGAGTTTGCTGACCTGCCGCTTCACTTTGCTTAGCGTTTAATTGCGCCGCCGAGCAACTAATACTTATTTTTTGATAACGCGCCAGTTCACTTTCCCAACGCGACCATTCGGTAACGATTGCTTGATAATCGCTATATTGCTCAAGACTTATATTAAGCTGTTGCCATTGCTGTTGTTGATTTAACTTAGTTTGTTCAAGGGCGGCGTGTTGCGTTTGGCTGGCGTTGACTTGGTCTTGCAAACTTTGTTGGTCTTGGCTTAAGGCTTTTAAGTTGATATTGAATAAGGCTAAATGTGACTCTATTTCGCGGACTTTTTTAATAATAGGTGCGGCGTGTTGTTGCCTTACTTGCGCGGCTTGCAGATGTTGTTCTTGGGTCGCTAAAACTATTTTAGCAGTATCTACATTAACAACGGCCAGCTTAATGTTTTCTAAGGTTTGCTTTAACTGAGTTTGTGCGCTTTGATAATCGCTATCGGCTTGTTGATAGTGACTGAGTAATAAACGCACCGCTTGCACCGCTTCTACTTGGGCGATAAGTTCGCGTTCTTTGTTGCTAGCGGCATAAGCTTGTTGGCATTGGGCTAAGGTTTCGCTTGCCAGTTGCTCAGCGTGTTGACGTTTTTTTAATTCCTTATGCCAATCAATAATTTTTTGGGTATCGCTAAGCTGTGTTTCTAATAAGGCTAATTGGTCACTAAGCTGACTAACTTGTTGTTCTAAAGCGATTCTTTGTGCTTTATCTAAAGGGATTAAATGTTGCACTTGATCATCTAAGCGTTGCCATTGCTCTTTTTCTTCTTTGGCACGTTTGAAAGCGGCAATTGATAACTCAGAATACAATTCTGTGCCTGTAATGCGCTCTAACAGACTCGAACGCTCGTCTTTTTTAGCTTTTAAAAAAGCGGCAAAATCACCTTGGGCGAGTAATACTGAACGGCGAAACTGCTCAAAACTTAAATCAATACGTTGGCTGATTTCTTTTAAAGTATCGGTTTTTTTTTGTCCCAAGCGTTGACCACTGATAATGTGGGTTAAGCTTATTTCTTGTTCTTGTAAGCGACTGGTACGCGCTTTACGCACTTGCCAACGCGCCCGATAAGCTTGTTTATCTTTACCAATAAAATCCACCTCAGCAAAGGCGTGTTGTGTGCCGCGCCGTAAAATAGAGCGCACATCATTACTTTTCACGCGGTGGTTTTCATCTTCATGTGCCTGTCCTATTGCCACACTTTGACTGTCCATTAAACGCGGCATTTTGTCATATAAAGCAAGGCATAAGGCATCTAAAATGGTGCTTTTACCCGCGCCTGTCTGTCCTGTAATGGCAAACAATCCCGCTGTTTGCAGTACGCCTTCACTGAATAATATTTCAAAAGGTTCGGCTAAACTGGCTAGGTTTTGTCCGCGAATGGCAAGAATACGCATAAGTCTTCAGTCCGTGGTTTGCAGTTGTTCTAGCAATTCAATGAATAGATTAGTTAAAGCAACTGGCGCGTTTTGGGCATGTTTATTTTGATAACACTGCTCAAAAACCGCGAGCGGCTGTAATTCTTCTAAACGCGTGTCGCTAGCACTATCAGCGAGACTTTTGTCACTACCTGCCAATAGCGTGGTTCTCTTTAAAATGCGTACGGGCAAATTTTTAGCCACGGCATCGATTTGTTGGTGCATACTCGGCTCGGGTTTATCTAATAAAATGCGTAATTCGACAAAAGGATGGTAGTCTGTTTCTAAGCGATAATTGAGTGGCAGGGTCTGTAATTGCGCTAAGACATCCAATAATGGCGCGTGGTCTTTACCATTAGGAATCCGAATTAAATCCACCGTTCGCGGAATCGGTAACGCGCTAATTTTAGGTTCTTGTCCTTTAAGCAATTCAATTTGCACAACTTGATGTGCATAATCGGTTTCATCAAACGACAGCGGAATCGGTGAGCCGCTGTAACGAATATGCTGTTTTCCAGCCACCGCTTGTGGATTGTGCAAATGCCCCAATGCCACATAATCCACGTCTTTAGGAAATAAATCTATGGGTAAAGCGTGTTGATTACCACCTAAAATTTTGCGTTCACTCAGCTCTGAGATTTGCCCGCCGACCATATAGCAATGCCCTGTGAGTAGTAAGCTTTCGCCATGACAGGCTTTATTTCTCAATTTGGTAAACAAGTCGTCATATAATTGCGTCACTCCTGCAACCAAAGTATCCGTTTCTGCATCAATATAAGTAGGTAAATCAGCATTACGCAAAAATGGCATAGCACCGCACCATGCTTTGATTTCACCTGCCGTGTCAGTTAAGGGTATTAACAGTTTATCCCAAGCAATTTCGCCGTTTGGCAGGCGCGTTAATCCACCAATAACATGAACACCTAAGGTATTGAGTAAGCTAGCGGGAGCTTGCAGACGACTGGCGGAATCATGATTACCGCCGATTAAAATAATAGTTAAAGTGGGTTGCTGTTGTTTTGCTTGGACTAAAAAGTCATAGAGTTGCGTTTGCGCCACTGCCGAAGGGTTGGCAGAGTCGAAAATATCGCCAGCAATAATTAAGGCATCAATTTGTTTGATTAGTAATTGATTTAAAAGCCAGCTTAAAAAACGTTGATGTTCCAAATACCGTGATACGCCATGAAGACTGTGTCCTAAATGCCAATCAGCGGTATGTAATACTTTTAACATGGTCTTTGTTTTGCTAGATAGTGTGGCAAAAGTGTTTTATTTGCTGTATAGAGAATATAAAGGTTCGATGCGCCTTATATTATTCTTTTGTATAAAGTATAGAAAAACATAGTAATCTATAGAAAAGTATACCATTTAAAAAACGTAAATTCTTAAAAGGTTACTGTAAATTCATCCTAAAATTACCATTGTATTTTATTACACGCATAATAATGACCACACTCAAAGCGTTTAAATATCGGATTTATCCGACTAAACAACAAGAGGTTTTATTGAATAAAACCTTTGGTTGTGTGCGCGTTGTTTAGAATTACAACGTAGAAATATTTAACCAATACGACAAAAAATTAACTCAACAAAAACAGCCATTAACATCAACACAGCTTAGAAAAAAAATTTGAATGGATGCAAGAAATAAGTGCGGCGGCTTTGCAACAAAAAGAAATAGATTTTAAAACCTTTAAAAAGAATTATTTTTCTAAAACGAGAAAGAAAAAAATTGGCAGACCTTCTTTTAAAAAAAGAAATAATAACC
>JBAQSX010000167.1:0-19278 GCA_049296695.1 Methylococcaceae bacterium
AATGATTATTACGGTGGTGATTACAGTTATAACACTGCAATAGGCTATGCTTATTTTAATTATGGCAATGATACCTATCAATTTAAAATAGGTGATGGACAAGATACTATTTATGACCTTGATCCTAGCAGTGGTAATACTGATACTTTGCAAATGATAGGTATTAAATCTACGGCGGTTACAGCTTTGCGCTCAGCTTCTGATTTAATATTATCTATTAACAGTACAATTGATAAAATAACCTTGCAAAATTATTTTACATCTCCCATTTACCAAATCGAAAACATTAATTTTACTGATGGTATCTTTGGTTTTATTTTAACCGATTCTGGCGGTGTATTAATGACAAAAATAGCCGCCGCACCAGCTAAACCTGATTTGATTATTTCAAGTATTACACCGAGTGTAATCACAGTAAATAAAGGAGAAACTTTCATATTTAATTACGAAACCAAAGATATTGGTGTAGGTGATTCAGTTGGTAGTACATCGGGTATTTATTTAGACGGCAAAGCCAGTAGCAATAAATTAATAGGTCAAGAAGGTAGTGATTCTATTAATGCAATCAATGCGGGTGGCAAAGTATCAAACAATCATAGTTTTAATACGGTCAATTTAACAGTCGGCAAACATACATTATGGATTGCCGCAGACGATGGCAATAATATTACTGAAAGCAATGACAATAATAATTGGACAAGTTTATCCTTCACAGTAACACAATCTTTAAAATCAGCCACTGATATTTTTAAAACTGATGGGAGTTATTATAAAACCTTTTTTCATCTTAGTGCGTCAAGTTATGTACATCCAAAGAATTTACCTGAAACAGGTGCAGAAACAATTCTATACAATAAAGATGGAACGATTAATCCCAAGGGTGAATATGATATAAACCACAATCTTGACCCTGCAAGCAAATTAAAACTCGATAGTCTCACCCAAATAAAAAATGCGGGAGTACAATTATTTCAGTCATCAACTGAATTAAATTTTGCTGAAACCACTTACACACTTCCGACAATTGCAGGTGAAATAGGAATTGATGACTATAACGTTAAATTTAAAAATGGTTATTATGTAGCCTATAACAATGGCTTGGTTATAGATAAAGCTTCAGTAGCATTAGTCGGACGTAGTAGTGATGCTTTATTTTTAACTTTTAGAGGGACTGATAATTCTGGTGATATGGAAGAAGATTTGCTTTCTATGACGCGGCATTATGCTAGATATGAACCCTTATTTGAAGGTATTAATACATATTTGGGTAATCACCCCGAAATTAAAACCGTTTATGTTTCGGGTCATAGTTTAGGAGGGCAAATGGCAATGATGTATATGATTGACCATCCCAATACTTCACAATTAAAGTACGAAGCAGTTACTTATGAAGCGGCTAATAAATTTCCAGAAAAAACAGGCGATGCACGTTTTACTAATTTTGAAATGAAAGCTGACCCTGTGCCAGATTTAGGACTTGGCAGTAATTACGGTAAAACGGTTCATTTAAACTACGAAAAATCATACGATATTCTAAGTGACCCATTACAGCCGCATTATATGGTCAGTATCAATACGCAATTAGATAGAGTCATAAATGCTTTGCCTAGTGCTGATAAATTAAATTGGAATGAGCGTATTTATGTCGATGATAATAAAGATGGTGTTATTATTACCGAAGTCACTGCGCCATTAAAAACCTTAGGTGCAGGTTTAATTCCTATAATAGGATTAGCCGCTGATGCTATTTGGGCTGAAGATGCTAACGAATATCAACAAACTGCCTATAATTTTAAAACCAGTTTTACCACAGATGGTACAGTAGTTTTACGTCCTATATATGGTTTATCGGATGGTATTTATAATGTCACTGAGAATAAAGTTAAAACAGTAATTTTAGGCGATGATTCAGTATCCATGTCTGAAAATGTCGATATTTCAGGAATTGCAGCTAATTGGAATTTAACTCTAATAGGTAATGCAGGTAATAATGAATTAATCGGCGGTAGCGGTAATGATACTTTAATGGGTGGTGCAGATAAAGATTGGTTAATAGGCGGCAAAGGCAATGATATTCTTTATGGTAGCCAATATAAAGCCATTAAACCTCATTTGACTAAACCATTACTCGCAACTACAGAAAATTTAATAACACAATACTCAGATGGTTTGACACCAGATGCCGTTGATGTTTCTTATCTACAAGGCGGTTTAGGTAATGATACGCTTTATGGGTCGTTAGCTGATAATGATTACTTCTTCATTGATGTAAATTTAGCAAAAAATACTCCCGATAATGTCGATACCATTGAAAACTTTTATATTGCCACAGCAACCAGTAACCCTACTGAAGAAGATTATTTAGTGTTCTCAAGTGAACAATTGGGCATTAATATGTACGATATAGACAGCAATCCGCTCGATTATCCCGATGTATTAGGTAGTAATAACGCGACTTATTTATCCTCATTAAATTTTCAAGTTGAGAAAAATACCGTAGGAATAGATTATGGTTTCAATGCTAAAGAACCAACTTTTATTTTAGCAACCGATAATGATGGTTTATATTTTGATAAAGATGGTAATAATAGTAATTTTAGTCCTAAATTGTTGGCTTATATTCATCCATCCGCATTTGAATCAGCAACAGGTCTTACAGATTTAGATGCCGATCAAGTATTATTATTAGGTTCATTTAATAACTTGACCTTTGCTTAAACAATACAGTCGTCTAGCTTAAGAGTATAAAACCAACTCAAAGCTAGACGATTTTAATTATTACTTCTTATCCATAGGCAAGGGTTCTAAATAAGCCACATTCAAATGGTCTTCAATTAAATACTTACGCGCCACTTCACGCACTTGCTCGGCGGTCACTTGATTTACTTTATTAACGTATTCATCGGCTTTTTGCCAGCCCAAACCTACCGTTTCTAAATGCCCCAATTGCATAGCTTGATAAAAATTAGAATCGCGTTGATAAATATCAGTAGCTAATACTTGGGCTTTAATGCGTTGCAATTCTTCATTATCAATTAATTGATTTTGTAATTGCCGTACTTGATTTTTTAAAGCATATTCTAAATCCCAGACGCTTTTACCTTCAGCGGGAGTCGCTTCTAATTCAAACAAAGTATTTAATCGCGCCGTTAAATCATAACCCGCACCTGCCGCAACCGCTAATTGACTGCCTCTAATTAATTCCTTGCTTAAACGCGCACTATTACCGCCATCTAATACCCCCGCTAATACTTCTAAAGCATAAGCTTCCCAATCATGTTCAGCGGTTTTTAATGAAGGCACTTTATAGCCCATTAATAATGACGGTAATTTAGCGGGGACTTTAACCGTCATTTTACGCGTACCTAATTGCTCAATTTCGGTTTGCGGTTTTATCGCTTTTATTTCGCTAGTTTTTAAATCAGCAAAATACTTTTCAGCTAAATTAAATACATCATTAGTATTAACATCGCCCACGATAATTAAGGTGGCATTATTAGGCGCGTACCAACGTTGATACCAGCCTTGTAAATCTTCAACGCTATAATGAGCAATATCATCAGGCCAGCCAATTACGGGATGTTTATAAGGACTATTACTAAAAGCCAGTGCATTAAAATGTTCAGACATTTTCGCTTGGGGATTATCATCAGTACGCATTCGGCGTTCTTCGGTAACGACTTGTAATTCTTTTTTTAATTCATCGGCTACTATATGCAAATAACGCATTCTATCGGCTTCTAATTCAAAACTAACCGCTAATTTATCCGCCGCCATGGTTTGAAAATAAGCCGTATAATCTTGTCCTGTAAAAGCATTTTCATCGCCGCCATTTTCAGCAATAATGCGTGAAAATTCACCCGCAGGGTGTTTATCTGTACCTTTAAACATGGTGTGTTCAAGCATGTGTGAAATACCTGTAATACCGTTAGGTTCATAACTCGAACCCACTTTGTACCACACTTGCGAGACCACCACAGGCGAGCGGTGGTCTTCTTGGACTAGCACTTTTAAACCGTTTTTTAAAACATGCTCACTCACCTGCGTTTTAGCATGACTAGCAAGCGCGGGTAGACAAAGTAGCACAGCGGTGATAATTTTTTGCTTCATAATATCCTCGAAATCAAAGGTTTTTAAACACTTAAAGCGATTGGATTTGGCTTTTTTTCTAAAAAGAGTTTATTTAAGTTCAATAGTGTGGGACTTTTTAAGCAAATTGCAATGCACATCGCGCAAAATAGCCACTTGTCATTGCCTAAAGTTTGGCTGATACTTCACTTTTAATTAATCTGAAACAATAAAAACAATGGATATTATTTTTTTAAATGGTTTAAAAATAGAAACGCTTATCGGTATTTTCGATTGGGAACGGCAAGCCAAACAAACGATTATTCTCGATATTGAAATGGCATTTGATATAAGTGCGGCAGGTATCAGTGATGCTATTGAAGACACTCTTAATTATAAAGCTGTTTATGACAGATTAGTTGAATTTGTGGGTAACAGCGAATTCTTTTTAATTGAAAAACTCGCGCAAGAAATTGCTTTATTATTACAAAGCGAATTTAGTATTAATTGGCTACGTTTAAAACTCAATAAAAAAGGCGCGGTCGGTGTGGATTTAGATGTGGGCGTAATTATTGAACGTGGTACGCGTTAAAAAATTGGAGGTCAAGCTTTGCTTGATTTTATACGGTCAGGCAAAGCCTGACCTCCACCTAAAATAATAAAACTTTATGACTGATAATGATTCTTTTTTAATTGCCGCTGGGCAATTAATTAATGCAGGACGTTTTATTGATAATAAAAACTGGGTACCTGCCACTAGCGGTAATTTCTCAGTACGTTTACCTGATAATACCGTGGCAATTACTGTATCTGGTAAACACAAAGGTCAATTACAAATCGATGATATTATGCGCGTTGATTTAAACGGCGATTCTTTAGATGGTAAACGCCCATCGGCTGAAACCTTATTACATACTACGCTGTATCAACGCTTTCCTGAAATTAATTCAGTATTACATCCACATCCATTAAATACAACTTTAATATCACGTTTATTTAAAGATGAAATAGTGTTAGAAAATTACGAGTTATTAAAAGCTTTTGCAGGAATAACAACTCACGAAAGCCGTATTAACGTACCGATTTTTGCCAATGACCAAAATATTGAACGTTTAGCGCAAGTAGTCAATACTTACTTAGACACTTTAAATAATGATAAAAACTGTTATGGTTATATAATAGCCAGCCACGGATTGTATACTTGGGGTGTGTCAGTGAGCGAAGCATTACGTTATTTAGAAGCCTTTGATTTTTTATTTGCCAGTGAACTCTATCTTAAAGGAAAAAACCCATGAGTGCTTTAACCATTTATAATGAAGACGCGAGTGTAGATACAGCAACGACGACTAATTTTAATATTATTAATGAGTTATTGGCTGAAATTGGTGTTCAATTTGAACGTTGGGCGCGTGATGAAATTATTTTAAACTCTGATAATTCAGAAACTATTTTAAAAGCTTATCACGCCTCAATAGACTGTTTAAATGCACAATATGGTTTTCAATCCGTCGATGTGATTCATTTAAACAGAAATCATCCTGATAAGGTCGCCATTCGACAAAAGTTTTTAGCCGAGCATATTCATGATGATTTTGAAATTCGTTTTTTTGTGCGCGGTTGTGGTTTATTTTATTTACATGTTGAGGATAAAGTTTATGTGGTCTTATGTGAGCAAGGGGATTTAATTAGTGTCCCTGCTAATACGCCGCATTGGTTTGATTTAGGTGAAAATCCGCAATTAAGTGCCATTCGTTTATTTACCACAGACCAAGGTTGGGTTGCCAGTTTTACGGGTAGTGATATTGGGTTGGCATTTCCGAGTTTGGATGATTATGTTAAGGATTTAAAATGATTAAAGCCATTATTAGCGATATTGAAGGCACGACCACTTCTTTATCGTTTGTTAAAGATATATTATTCCCTTATTCACGTTCGCATTTAGCCGATTTTGTTAGAAAATATCAAGATGATGCCCAAGTGAATGAGTTATTAATGGCAGTAGCCAGTGAAGTAGGCAAGGAATTGAGTTTAGATGAAATTATTGCTCAATTATTAGCGTGGTCGGATGCCGATTTAAAAATAACGCCATTAAAATCTTTGCAAGGTTTAATTTGGCAATCGGGTTATTTTAATGGACATTTTACAGGGCATTTATATGAAGATGCTCAAAAAGCATTGCAAGCTTGGCATGATAAAGGTTTAGCGTTATATATTTATTCTTCTGGGTCAGTTGCCGCGCAAAAGTTATTATTTGGACATACGGCTTATGGGGATTTAACGCCGTTATTTTCGGGTTATTTTGATACCCATATCGGCGGTAAAAAAGAAACAGCTTCTTATCAAGCCATTGCACAAACTATTCATTTTCCCGCTGAGCAATGTTTATTTTTATCTGATATTGAAGATGAATTAAATGCGGCGCGTGCGGCGGGTTTTAAAACCTATTGGTTAGTGCGTGAGGGGGAATTAAATAATCAAGCCGCGCATAAACAAGTGCGTAGTTTTGCTGAGATTGTTTTAGATTAAATTGGCGTAATTTTAATTAATAACTGATGTTACGCAAAATGTAGGGGCAAAATATTTTTTGCCCTTTAGTAACAATCGTTTGTTATTAAGGGCAAATATGATTTGCCCCTACATTGATAAGCTTTGCGTAATTTTAATTAATAATTGCTCTTGCATAGAGACGTTGCATTGCAACGTCTGTACAATGGTACTGTTATAAACAATCAGCTATTATTTCAATTCTAAATGTGAAAATGAACGGCGTAGGTTTTTAAATACTTGCGCGGTTAGGTCTTCAATACTGACACGCTGATTGTTTTCAAGGCGTTTTAATTGCTCTGCCACGCGTCCACTTAATAAGCATCCTGCTTGTGGCTTTTCAATAAAAAGTTTTTCTAGGGCTGAATAATCCAGTTCACATACTAATGCCATCGTTTTAGCGCGAATAGTGGCATCATAACTACCCCCCGCTAGCATTGCCGTGCTACTAATTAATTGCCCCGGGCCTACAATATTTTCATTTTTAATCCCTTTCTGACCCAATTTTTTACGCCATTCTTCGGCAATTAATAAACCTTCTACTACTAAAAACATCGATGTGGCAATTTCACCGCCTTGAATTAATAAAGCATTAGGCTGTAAGCGTCTAATAATGGCAGCATCCATTAATAATAATAAATCTAAATGAATTAAATCTTGAAAAACTTCAGTTACACCTAATAAATTCGCTAAATGTTCGTTATTCGCACCACGATAATGGCGTTCAATGGCATGATGATTTTCTTGTTTGAGTCGCGCGGGGGCAAGTCCTGCAAAATTCAAATGCCGTAACACTTGTTGTTGCACTAAATTACGACTGCGAGCGCGTGTTTTAAAAGTGGGAAACACAAAAATCGAATATTCTACGCCTTGCAAAGACACCGCTCGCACTGAAACCGAAGGTTGTGGAGCTTCAGGCGGCGAGAAATTAGGCGAAGCTTCAATAGCGGCGGCTTGCAGAAGGCGCAAAGCGCGTTCCACAGGCACATCCACATCTAAGGTGATGTTAATGCCGATTTCAAAAAAACGCTCAGGCGTAGAAAAATTGGTAATCACGCTCGTGGCAACTTGACTATTAGGGATAATAATCATGTTGTTGTTGGTGTCGAGCAAGCGCATGGTGCGCCAACTGACTTCTTTGACTTCGCCTTCAACGGTGTAATCACCTGATTTATTAAGATAAATAAAATCGCCCATTTTAATGGAGCGGTCTAAGTTAATGGTCAGCCCTGCAAATAAATCGTGAATCAAACCTTGCAAAGCCAAACCGATGACCAAGCTCGCGCCACCAAAGGCGGTTAAAATCACCGTTAAATCTTTTTTAAAGACCACCCCGACAATGGCCGCGATTGCCAGACCGTAAATGATTACCGCTGAGAGTTGCGTTAACAAGCGCGGTGTGGGCGCGCCTAAAGCCACTGATACCAAACGGTCTAGCACAATATGCTGCATGATGCGTTGCAACAAAATGGCTAACACTAAAAATTCTAAAATGCCCAGCGCGTAGCCCAAAATAGTAACCACATTGGCCAATGCCTCCAAGCCCATGGCTTGATAGGCATTGCCGCCAAACAGCATCACCAGTCCTAAAAAAATACTGATAATCAGCGGCAATAACAGCTTGCGAAAGGGATGTTCTGACGAGTTTTCGGTTTCGTTACGCATTGTTAGGGTCGTTTAAATGGAAACGTTGTGCTTGTTTGGCGGTTTCACGAATCGTTTGCGCCAAATGAACCATAGTGACACTGATTTCTTCAGCTGAAGAAGCGGTGGCTTTACTGCTTTCTTGAATAGTATTAACCCGCTGAGACAAGGAAGTCACCGCGCTGGATTGTTGTTCAATCGCCACCGAAATCGCCTGCACCGTTTGTTCGCTACTTTGCGCGGCCTCTGCAATTTGTTCCATCGATGAACGGGTTTCTTGCATAGCATGTACGCCTAGGCGCACACTTTGCCCAGAACTGGTGATAACTGTGCCTATATCTCTGGCTGACACGCTAACCTCTTCGGCTAATTTACCAATTTGTTGCGCCACAAAACCAAAACCCAAACCATGCTCACCCGCACGCATCGCTTCTAAACCTGCATTTAACGATAATAAATGGGTTTTATCGGCAATGCGGGTAATTTCACTGGTGATTTGTTCAATTTTGCTATATTCAGAATCGACTTGTTGAATTAATAGCACTAATTTATTTAACTGCTCATAACCCACACCCGCTAAATTAGCCGTGGTTTGCGCTAATTCATTGCCCGTATTTGCTTTTTTAGCAATATCATTTACCGAACTTGCCGCATCAATAATAGTTTTAACCACCTCATCTAAAGCAAACATTTGTAATGAGGCTTCTTTAGCGACATATTTAGACGCTTCTGAGGTTTGCGTAATTGCGACGGCAGAATTGGCAGTATGACTGGTAATTTCTAATAAAATCTCAGTTAATTGCGCAATGGTTCTATTAATATTGGCTTTTAATACTGAAAACTCACCTTGATAATTGCCTTTTAATAAATGCGTTAAATCGCCATTTGCCATGTGCGAGGTGGTATTACTTAATTCAGTTAATAAACTCACCAAAGAATCTAAACTACGATTGACATTAGCTTTTAAAGTGCGTAATTCACCTTCATAATCGCCTTCAATACGCCCTGCTAAATCCCCTAAGGCTAAATTTTGCATTACCTGCGCCACTTCCATTAAAGGTTTGCTTAATACATCTAATAATTGATTCATACCAAACACAATACGCCCGTATTCTCCGGGGTGACGTTTAGTTTCAACACGCACTGATAAAATCCCCGTTTGCGCGGCATCAATTAATTCTAAAGAATCATTGGTTAAAGTTTGCAAGGTATTCGTTGCCACTGAAACCGCATGTGCCATTTGTCCGATTTCATCATAACGACTATCAAATTCATCATCATTGAGAATACTACCATTGGCTAACCGTTGAATTAATACCGTTAAACGTTGCAAGGCATAAGCGATATTTTTATCAAAGACAATCATAAAAATGATTGCTAACATAAAAATAATGGCACTCACCGCGATAATAATCGATTTTGATTCATGATAAATACGACTACTAATATCACCGATATTATTACTATTCACTTGATTAAACTGCCATAATTTACCCAAATCAATAATAAAGGCTTCATAGTGTAATTTATTGTGTTGCAAAGAACTTAAGGCATTGGCTTTATCATTTTTGCGTGACCAATTTAAGCCTTGCTCACTACTACGCATATAATCTTGATAATGTTTAAAAGTATTATCATAAAGTGAACGTTCTTCATCGGAGCTAATTAATGATTCATAATGCTGCATTAAATCTTGAACGCGTTTAATTGAACGTGCTAAGGATTTTTCAGCCTCCATTAATTGAATAGCATCGGTAGTGCTAACATGCTCGTATTCAATAATACGGTAATCGCTCATGATTACTTGCATTTCTGTAGAAATACTTTTACTAGGTCGCCATTTAGTCATTAATTTAGACGATTCATCATCAACCGCCTGCATTCGACCGCTGACCAATAAAGCAAAAATAGTAAATACGGCTAGCATCCCCATAAATGCCAAACGTAATTTTGTTTTTATAGTCAGGCTAGTCAGTGGTTTTTGTCGCTCTGAATGCAGTGTTACTTGAACAATGGGTTTATTTAATAACCAAGATTCGATGAGCTGAGTACAAATGACTAATAACAGCATCATAAATAAACCGCCACCGATATTAATAATTTTTATTTGTTCAAAACTCGCATCGACTTCATGACCTGTTTTAATAGCTTTATCTTGGATAAACTCAATTAATTTACTTAAATCATTGCCAAAATCTAAAAATAAAACCCCTGCTTGTTTATATTTAACCGCCGCCTTTTCTTTTTCATTATTAGTAGAAAAATCGGCGACTTGTTTAGCGGTTAATAAATATTCCTCAGAGCCTCTAACAAAATCATCATACAATTTTTGTTCATCATGAGAGTCAATTAGAGTCTGATATTTATTGCGATTGTTTTTAACAATATCAGCTAAAACCTGTTTATCTTTATCAATTTGCCCCATATCCGCGCTATTAGTGGTTAAAATATGTAAACCGCCTTTTGCACGAAAGGTATTATTGGCGGTATCAATGGCGCGAATCGCAATAATTTTAGGTAGCCATTTATTATTCAACACACTAATTTGTTGATTGACGGCTTGTATTTGTTTAAAAAACAAACCACTAAAGCTAATAAAGCTTAAGATAATAATAAAAAAGGCGACATATATTTTGGTATTGATTGCGCTATCTTTGGATTTATCATTAGGCTTTGCCAGTAAATTACTTTTTTTATCAAACGCTGTCTTTATATTAATAATAAAAAAAGAACAAATCATCATGATAATGCTAACAAAAATACTGCCCCCAATAATCAGCATTTTGGCTTGTGAAAAGACTTGGTCGCTTTTTTTATTGGCATCTTCACTGCCCTTGCTATTTAAATCAACCAGTTTAATTAAATCATCACTAATTAAATTAGCGAGGGCTTCATTACGTTTAAATTGATCAATGGCAATTTCTTTTTGATTACTTTGTGAGAAGGTCAACATTTGCCGACTACTGACTAAATAATTATCGTAGTCTTTAGTAAATTTATCATAAATATTTTGCTCTTCATCAGAGGTAATTAAATGACGATATTTACTTTGCCAATTACTAATTTCATCGGTGACCCGTTGCATGATTTGTTCGTATTCATTTTTATCATTACTATCACTGGCAATGACATGCAGGCTTTCGGTAGTGCGATAAGTGCTAACTGCGGTATTCATGGCATTGCTAATAATAACACTAGGTAGCCAATTGGTTTCAATTTCAGCACTTTGCTGTTTCATTACCACGGATTGGTTGAACAGTAATAAGGCGAATAAAAAGAAAAAACTTTGAATGCCTGCAAAAATCAAATAAATTTTTTGTTTTGTTGTTATTTTATTCATGGGTTTTTCATCACTATCAAGTGGACTATTAATGCGTGGCGTATTCGCAGTGATTTAAGGTTTTTTTAGTAGTAGCGATTAATCGTTGCTACGATTAATAGTTAATGTTTATGCATTACACAGGGTTTTCATATTTGCTTAGTAGGGGCGAATCATATTCGCCCTTATACAACGACTTGTTATTAAGGGCAAATATGATTCGCCCCTACATTTATAAATTCTGCTGATTTTGAAAACCCTGTATAGTATTGCGATTAATTTAATCTTTGGCTTTTTCTTGTCGCTCGCCTAGCATTGCCGAGGACATGCGTTTGACCATATCTTCAACTACACCGACTAATAGATTTAAAATACGATAAACCAATGAAGCAGAAAAACCACCCAATAAGGATAAGGTGGGTTTTCCTAAACCATTTAATGCCGCAGGGTCTAAAGGTATTAAGCTGGCTAATATAAGTCCTGCCATTATTCCCACTAATAAACGTATCCAATACGAGGGTTCATATTTTGGGTCAAATATACCCGCCACAATATAATTATTGGCTTGAAATAATGCCGCAAAACACGCCCCTAAACTGGCTGAAAATACAAAGAACATTAAATTAACAAATAAGGGCATACCATCGGAATGAAATATATCACCGCCATTGGAAGATACATCAGGCGAGAGCGCGATGCCAATAAAACCCATTAAAGAAAAGAATGCCACCACCATTAAGCGGCGCAATAACGGCACAGGACTGAGCCATGATAAGGAGCTTCTTTCTGAAAAGAGTGGGTCTAATAATAAGATAGCGCGTGGGGTTGCGGGGGCAATGGCTTTGCTGAGTAGGTCGTGGACTTCGACTAATTTAGTTAAATCCAAGGCTTGGGTTTCATCAAAAATATAATCGTCTTTTAAGCGTTGTTTTTCTTTTTCACGCGCTTCATATTCAATGCTAAAGGCTTCAATAATCGGATAAATATGATCGGGCAGTTGATCCATACCCGAAGACATGGAATAACGGGTCATCGATTTTACTTCTTTGAGAAATAAATCCCGAATTTGTGTACATGAGGTTGAATAAATATCCGCCTGATAAAGCGGGACTTTTTGTTTTGAACTGGCAGTGGCTGGGTTATTTTTACTAATGGGCGTAACCGTAGTGGGTGTGCTAGCTGTTGCCAAAGGTTTGACTGATTCAACTGGTTTTTTTTCTTTGTTTTCCATAATACTTAACCTCATAGTTGCCAAATGGTGCGTTGTTAAAACAAGGAATGGTTTAGTGCTTAAGTTTAATGGACTGTAGATGCTTTAGCCACATAAACTAAAATGCGATTTTCGTCTATTAAAGGTTTGTCTGTTATCTTGACACTATTGGCTTATACCTTGAAAAAAAAGCAAATCTGGCATAAACCCTGCATTCAACTTAAAATACTCCTCTTTTTTGGCATTGAGTTTGACTCAATCTCTTTCGACATCTTGCAACCAAACGGACACTTTAATGACCGCCGATTACAAATTAACCCATTTAAAACAACTCGAAGCAGAAAGTATTCATATCATCCGTGAAGTCGCCGCCGAATTTGAACGTCCTGTGATGCTTTATTCTATTGGTAAAGATTCTGCGGTGATGCTGCATTTGACCATGAAAGCCTTTTACCCTGGTAAACCGCCTTTTCCGATGATGCACGTTGATACCACTTGGAAATTCAAAGAAATGATTGAATTTCGTGACGTGATGGTCAAAAAATTAGGTTTAGATTTAATTGTACATGTGAATCAAGATGGCGTTGATTTAGGTATTGGTCCCTTTACTCACGGCAGTAAAAAACATACTGACGTGATGAAAACCGACGGGCTAAAACAAGCTTTAGATAAATACCAATTTGATGCCGCTTTTGGTGGGGCGCGTCGTGATGAAGAAAAATCGCGTGCTAAAGAGCGCGTTTATTCATTCCGCGATAAAAATCACCGTTGGGACCCTAAAAACCAACGTCCCGAATTATGGAATATCTATAACGGTAAAATCGATAAAGGCGAAAGTATCAGAGTATTTCCTTTATCGAATTGGACTGAACTCGATATTTGGCAATATATTCATTTAGAAAATATCCCAATAGTGCCTTTATATTTTGCAAAAGAGCGTCCTGTGGTTGAGCGTGATGGAATGCTCATTATGGTCGATGATGAGCGTATGCCCATTGGTGAAAATGAAAAAGTCGAAATGAAAATGGTACGTTTTAGAACCTTGGGCTGTTATCCATTAACTGGCGCGGTGGAATCGACTGCCACGACTTTACCTGAGATTATTCAAGAAATGTTATTAACCACGACTTCAGAGCGGCAAGGGCGTTTAATTGACCACGACCAAGCGGGTTCAATGGAACAAAAGAAAAGAGAAGGGTATTTTTAATAGTTAATGCCATTAATAATGAGTTCAGACACTCTGTTTGAACTCTTAATTTTTTATAGTTACTTAATTTAATTATCAAATAAACCAATGATTAATAGCGTTGAATTAAAAAATTTTGGCCCAATTGAACAATTGGATTGGCAGAATTTAGGCAAAATCAATTTAATTATTGGTAATAATGGCTGTGGTAAATCTTTTATATTAAAAGGTTTGTATTCTGCTGTGAAAACCATTGAAGAATATAAACGTGGTGATAATCCAGATAGTATTGATGAAATTTTAAGACGTAAATTGTACTGGACTTTTCAATCAGAAAAAATTAGTCATTTAGTAAATTTATCGAGTAACAATGATTTACTCTTTAACTTAGCTTTTAATCAAAAAAAGTTTAGTTATAGCTTTAACAAAGATTCATCTAAAACCCAAAATTTTAATGAAGTTTCTGCTTACGAGATAGAACCGCGCTCTGATAATTCTATTTTTCTTCCTGCAAAAGAAGTTTTATCTTTGTATCATCTAATATTGAATTTTAGAGAACAAAAGCAATTATTTGGTTTTGATGATACTTATTTGGATTTAGCAAAAGCATTAAATCAACCCGCTCTTTTACCTCGTGAATTGGCAATTGAATTTGTTGAATGTTTACATAACGACTATGAGTTAGCTGTAATAAATTCTAGAAAAATACTAGAAAGTATAGTTGATGGCATAATAGAATTCGATGATATTAAAAAACGTTGGTATTTTAGAAAAGGTGAACAACGTTTCCCAATGGGTGTTACTGCGGAAGGTATAAAGAAAATAGCCATTTTAGATACTTTATTGAGTAATAATTATTTAAGCAAAGATTCAATAATTTTTATTGATGAACCCGAGTCTAATTTACACCCAACCGCTATTTCACAATTACTCGATATTATCGCACTATTAGCTGAACATGGAATGCAGTTTTTTTTAGCCAGTCATTCATATTTTGTAATTAAAAAATTATTTTTAATTGCCCAAGAAAAGCAAATATCTATTCCAGTTCTTTCATATCAAGATAATGAATGGGTGCAAACAGATTTAAAAGACGATATGCCTAGTAATCCAATTATTAGTGAATCAATTAGACTTTTTAAAGAAGAAATGTTTTTAGCGAGTCGTTAATATGGAATATGAACTTTTCACTGAATCAGGTTTAACGTTTAAATTGCCTAAAGATTTTTTATTTAGAATTGAAAAGAGCCAAACGTTTTTATCTATTAACCAAAGTGCTAAAGAAAATGAAGGAATAAAAACAGCAGAATTTTTATTTTTAGATATACAAAAAGATTCTATTTTAATTTGGGTAGTTGAGGCAAAAACAGGCACACCACAACCTGCCAAAGAAAAAGATTTTAATGAGTTCATTGAAGACATAAAAGATAAGCTATATGATAGTTTGTCTTTGTTTTTAGCAATCTGTTTAAATAGACATTTGAATGAGTTGCCTATTAACTTCCAACAAATAGAATTAAAAAAAGTTGATTTTAAGCTGGTTTTGTTAATTACTAGCCCAACTTATAAAGAAGAATGGTTAGCTCCTATAAATGACAGTCTTAATGAAAAGTTATATCCTCTCATCAAAAAAATGCCAAAGCTATGGAATTTTTCATCAAATAAAATTATGGTGATAAATCCATCAATGGCAAAAGAATACGGACTTGTTAATAATTAATTATCAATATTTTTACACCTTTAAACTTAGGAAAAAACCTAATGTCACACCAATCAGAACTTATTAGTACCGATATTAATGCTTATTTAGCCCAACACGAGCGTAAAGAATTAGTACGCTTTTTAACCTGCGGTAATGTCGATGATGGTAAAAGTACCTTAATCGGCAGATTATTGCACGATTCAAAAATGATATATGAAGACCAATTAGCCGCTGTACAAAAAGACAGTATTAAATCAGGGACAACAGGCGCGGGTAAAATCGATTTAGCCTTATTAGTCGATGGTCTGCAAGCCGAACGCGAACAAGGAATTACTATTGACGTGGCGTATCGTTATTTCTCAACTTCAACGCGTAAATTTATTATTGCCGATACTCCGGGCCACGAACAATATACCCGCAATATGGCAACAGGCGCGTCCACTTGTGATTTAGCCATTATCTTAATTGATGCCCGTTATGGCGTACAAACTCAAACTAAACGTCACAGTTTTATTGCCTCATTATTGGGTATTCAACATATTATTGTGGCGATTAATAAAATGGATTTAGTCGAATACAGCGAAGTCACCTTTAATAAAATTAAACAAGATTATTTAGATTTTACTCAAAGCTTAAATCTGCATGATATTCGTTTTATTCCCATGTCAGCATTAGATGGTGATAACGTAGTAAACCCTAGTGAAAACATGCCGTGGTATACGGGCGATTCATTAATGACCGCTTTAAATACCATTGAAATCGTTAATGACCGTAATTTTAACGATGCCCGTTTTCCTGTTCAATATGTGAATCGTCCTAATTTAGATTTTCGTGGTTTTTGTGGCACAGTGGCATCGGGTATTTTTAAAAAAGGCGATACCATTACGACCTTGCCATCGGGTAAAACCAGCACCATTAAAAGTATTGTTACTTATGACGGTGAATTAGAACAGGCGTTCGCGCCAATGGCGGTGACATTAACTTTAGATACTGAAATTGATATTAGTCGCGGTGATTTAATTATTGGCACGCAACAAGAATCGCCTGTAGTTTCTGATAAATTTAAAGCCCATATTGTGTGGATGATAGAACAGCCTTTATTACCTGCTAAACAATATAGTTTTAAATTAGCCACGCGCAGTGTGTCGGGTTCAATTAGTTTAATTCATCATCGCATAGATGTGAATACTTTAGAGCATCATGACGCGAATGCTTTGCAATTAAATGAAATTGGTTTATGTACTATTTCAGTGAATGCCCCTGTGGTATTTGATGCTTATAAACAAAATAAAACCACAGGTTCATTTATTATTATTGACCGATTAACTAACGTCACTGTTGGTGCGGGTATGATTACGGGTAGCCACGATGATGAGGCGCAACAACCTGTGAGTATTGCAGAGCGTGCTGCACGGTTCGCTCAAAGCGCGACTGCCATTAATTTAACAGGCGAAAATGCTGTGGAATTAGCTTACGCTTTGGAGCGTAAATTATTTGATAATGGACACGCGTTGACAGTATTAGAAAATGGCAATCATGAATTAATTACTGCTATTAAAAATGCAGGTCTTTTGGCATTATGTGTGAATGCACAAACTGATTTAGTGGATATTAGTTTTGATTGTAATACGCAATCATTAGATGATGTTTATACTGTTTTAAAAGCACAAACTGTTATTCATTAATTATTTTTGGGGGTAGAACTTTAAGTTGTACTCCCATTTTTAAAAAAATGGGCAAGTGATTATTTAACAACCATTAAGTTTTTAAATACGTTTCATTTTTTAAGCCTGCGCTATAATGAAAGACACAGTTTTATGGTATTAACTTATTTATAGGTGGTTTTTATGAACAAAATAATAAGCGGTTTAGTGGTTATAGGGGCTTTATTATTAACAGCCTGCGCGAGTCAAACAGGATGGACACCCACTGTTGACCCTTATGGTGATGCCAATGCCTATCGTATTCCTCAAGATACCGCCGATTGTAAACAATTAGCCGCGCAAGCCTCAGGTGGCACGGCGCGTGAAACAGGCACAGGGGCGTTAGTGGGCGGAGGTATAGGCGCGGCAAGTGGCGCGGCGTTGGGGGCAATTACAGGAAATCCAGCGGCGGGTGCTATGTGGGGTGCGGCAGTGGGTGGTTTAGGTGGCGCGGCAAAGCAGGGTTTTAGTGCCGAAGACAAGTTTAAAAATGCTTTTAATAGTTGTATGCGCGGTCGTGGGCATCGTCCTTTATAAATCGTATTTAATTATAGCTTTTTCACAGATATTAATTACTGAAAAAGGGCAAATAATGATTTGCCCGTACAAAATCGTTGAATTGTAGGGGCAAATTATTATTTGCCCTTATTGAAAAACATCATGTTAATGTTTGAAACTTGTTTTAATTATTCTATTATCTGAATCAGGATTAACAAGATATTATCCTGTTAATCTGGACTCTTGAAAATCCTGATTCTGACAATGAGGCTAAGTAGTTACAAATCACTGATAGCTTATTTCCGTTTTTATCCCCAACTTAGATTATTTATTGACCTGCTCATTATGTTGTGCAATTCGCGCTCCAATACCATGAGGTTTGACTAAACCCGTAGCAAACATAATAAACACAAAAATAAATAATACTATCGATAAACCAATCCGAAAAGTTAAGGCTTTCACCGTTTTTGTAGAATCCTCTTCATTTTTATGTTTAATTAAATGAAATAAAGCCGAACCCAGACTGACAAGAATTAAAATAAAGGCAATAATAACGATACTTTTGATAATCACGACAAAACATCCACGGTTTAAAGCGTGGTATTCTCAGTTATTTCTTACTTATTGCCAAGCAATGTCTCTAAAAACTACACAATCTTTTCCCTTCAAATTCGCACTCGTACCGACTTTAGTGTATTTGTGCTTATTACCCGTCTTAATTTCTTTAGGTTTATGGCAATGGCACCGAGCCGATGAAAAACGCGATTTATTACAAGCCCAAGCCCTGCGCCTAAGTAGCGAGGTGATGAATTTAGCCGCTATTGCTCAAAATCCTCTGCCTGAATTGCGTTATCAACGGGTGCAAGTGGCAGGTCATTACGACAGCACGCATAGTTTTTTGCTTGATAATCAAATCAGCGCGGGCAAAGCGGGCTATTTGGTATTAACGCCTTTTATACCTGACGATGCTTCTAAAGCAGTGCTAATTAATCGCGGCTGGCTTGAGGCTAATTCAAATCGAAGCGTATTGCCTAATTTGCCTTTAATAGAGGGTCAAAAACTCATTCAAGCGCGGCTGAATAGTTTTCCGAGTGTGGGTATTATTATTGAAGGGGCGCAAATTCCCAGTGAAGCGTGGCCTTCATTAGTACAGGTGGCAAACGCTGAGCCACTGAGTAAAAAATTAGGTTATGCGTTGCGTGATTTTCAATTAGAACTCGATTCTAATCAGCCCGATGGTTTTAAGCGTGATTGGCAAACCACTACGTTAATGTTACCCCAACAACATATTGCTTATGCTTTGCAATGGTTTGGTTTAGCATTAACGCTGACTCTATTATTTTTTTGGTATAGTTTTAAACGAAAATAAGGCTTAATTAATAATTCAGGAGGTCAGGCTTTGCC